>JAIYDS010000160.1 GCA_027487385.1 Acetobacteraceae bacterium
ACGTCGGGGAAGCCGAGCACGCGGTCGGAGGAGGGATTGTTGAACTCCGCCGCGTCAATGACGCCGCGCTCCAGCGCGGGGACGATTTCGCCGCCCGGCAGCGCCACCACGGCTGCGCCCATCTCCTGGAAGAGATCGGTGGCGAGGCCCACGGTGCGGTAGCGCAGGCCGCGGATCTGGTCGGCGCGCTCGATCGGGTTGCGGAACCAGCCCAGCGGCTGGGTCGGCATCGGGCCGGTCTGGAAGCCCACCGCGTTCATGCGCAGGATGTCGTGCATCAGCTCGCGATACAGAGCCTCGCCGCCGCCATAATAGAACCAGCCGAGGAACTGGTTGGCATCGCCGAACCAGGGCGGCGTGGTGCCGAAGAGGGAGAAGGCGCGGTTGCGGCCGAACCAATAGGCCGAGACGCCATGGCCACCATCCAAGGTGCCAGCATGCACGGCGTCGAGCAGCTGGAAGGCGCCGACCACGGCGCCGGCGGCCAGCAGCTCAAGCCGCAGGCGGCCACCGGCCATGGCATTGACGCGGCTGACATAGTCACCGGCGAATTCGTGGAAGATGTCGCGCTGCGGCCAGGTGGACTGGAAGCGCATCACCACGGTCTGCGCGCGGCTGACATTGGGGGTGGCCAGAACGGCCGTACCCACGGCCGCGACGGCGGAGGCCTTCAAAAGGCCACGACGGCCGGCAGTTTCAGATTCGGTCATCATTTCGCTCCCATGCGGCATGTCGCTTCTGCGACCATGAAATTGCGCCCTTAACGAAAGCCCAGGCCTTTCGCAATGGTGCAAATTTATCCCGGCTTCCCTTGACTCTTTGGATCGGTCAGCGCAACGAGGCAGACCAGAAGCCGGGGTAAAATGAGCGAAATCCTCGAATCCATCAGCCCTTCGGAGCGCCCTGTGCGCACGGCCCGCGTGTCCCACGCGCGGCCGGATTATTGCCTCGATGCATCGGCCGGCCATTTGTTGCGCTTGGCGCATCAGCGGTACCAGTCGATCTTCCAGGACCGCGCCACCGGGCTTGGGCTCACTGGCCCGCAATTCGCGACATTGCTGCGGCTTTCGCAGCTGGGGCGCGCCACGCAGAACCATCTCGGCCGGCTGGCGGGAATGGATTCCGCGACCATCCAGGGTGTGGTGCGCCGGCTGATCGCCCGCGGCTTCATGCGCACGGCGAGCGACCCGCTGGACCGCCGCATGCGCGTGCTGACCATGACGCCCGAGGGCGAAGCGGTGGTGCGCGAAGGCCAGCAGGCCGGCACCGAGGCGAATGACGTGCTGATGTCCTCGCTGTCCGAGCGCGAGCGCGTGCAGTTGATCAGCCTGCTGCGCCGCCTCTCGCCGCCCTGATCAGACCGAGGGCCAGTCCGGCCGTTCGAAGCGCTGCACCTCGATGGTGTAGCCGGCCGGGTCGTTGAAGAAGAAATGCGTGATGCGATAGGCCTCCGAATAGGCGGGGGCCATGGGCAGTGTCACGCCCTTCTTCGTCAGGAAGGCGTGCCAGCCTTCCACATCCTGCGTCACCAGCGTGAAGATGACCCCGCCGACGACGCGGGGGTTCTCGGCGGCGCGCGGCGCGCGGGCCCGGCAGATGCCCAGGAAGGCACGGCTGCCGTCAATGCCATAGATGCGCACGCTGCCCTGGTCCTGCACCAGCGGGAGCTCCAGCACCTCCTCGTAGAAGCGCCAGCATTCCTCTGGATTTTCGGCGTAGAGGAAGGTGACCTGCTGGTCGAGTGTCGGCCTCATTCCGCGGCGATCTTCGCGGCTTCGTCCATGGCCAGGCGCAACATGCCATCACGCGTCTGCGGCAGCTTGCGGCCCAACAGCTGCTCGGCCACCTGGTTGCGCAGGATCTGCGCCGTGCCGCCGGCGATGGGGAACATGCGGGCATCGCGCACCGCGCGCTCCATCGGGTTCTCGCGCGAATAGCCGGCCGCGCCCCAGAGCTGGAGCGCCATGTTCGTGACTTCGACGGCGCTGTCGGCTGCCAGAACCTTCGCGCGGGCGGCCATGAGCCGATCAGGGAAGCCGTTCGGCCCGGCCGAGGCGGCGGCCTGCCAGATCAGCGCGCGGCTGGCTTCCAGCTTGATGGACATGTCCGCCAGCATCCAGCCGAGGCCCTGGAATTCGGCGATGGGGCGGCCGAATTGCCGGCGCTCCTGCACGAAATCCAGCGCGCGGTCATAGGCGCCGGCGGCGATGCCGAGTGCGGCCGTCGCGGCACCCACGCGCTGGCCGTTATAGGCGTCCATCAGCTTGCCGAAGCCGCGCTTGAAGCCGCCCGGCGCGCGAAGAACCATCGCATCCGCAACTTCGAGATCGCGGAAATGCAGCTCCGCCTCGGGCATGCCACACAGGCCCATGGAAGGAATGCGCTTGTGGACGATCAGGTTCGCCGGATCATTCGCGCCGTTGCGCACCACCAGGAAGCCGCCAATCCCCTGCTCCACGCCATCCTCGATGGCGCGCGCGAAGATGAGATGCAGCTTGGAGACGCCGCCGCCGGTGATCCAGTGCTTCACCCCGTTGATGATCCAGCGGTCGCCACGCTTCACGGCGGTGGTGGTCATTTCCGCCGCGGCGGAGCCGGCCTCGGGCTCGGTGATGCAGATGGCCGGCTTGTCGCCGGCCAGCACCAGATCGGCCGCGATGCGCTTCTGCGCGGGCGTGCCATAGGCCATGATGGCGCCGATCGCGCCCATATTCGCCTCGACGGCGATGCGGCCGCAGACGGCGCAGCCCTTGGCCATCTCCTCCACCACCAGCACGGCGTCGAGATAGGAGGCACCCTGGCCGCCCCATTCGCGCGGCACCGTCATTCCCATGAAGCCCGCCTCGGTCATCTTCGCGACCATGGACCAGGGGTATTGCTGGCTGCGATCGGTCTCGGCGGATTGGGCGAAGGCGTCCTGCGCCAGGCTGCGCGCCGCATCCCGAAGCTTCTGCTGCGCGGTGGTGAGCGTGAACATGGATTATCCCCCCAATCTTTCTTCGATGGCCTTGCGGGCCGCCGGCTGCAGTTTCAAGGCCAGCGCCAGGCGGTCGAGCCAGGCGCGCTCCTGCGCGCTGATCTCGCCGGCTGCCGCGAAGGCCGCCGCGTATAGTTGCGCCCGCAGAATGGGGTCGCGCGCGGCATCCGACAACTGCTCGACGGTTGCGGGCGTGTCGAAATCCGCCAGGACCTGGTCCCGCTCGGCGGCACTCAGCCCGGCGGCGTCCAGTTGCGCGGCGATGGCCTGGCGCTCCGCACGGTCCACCACGCCATCAGCGCGGGCGGCGGCGATCATGGCGCGCAGCAGCAGCCGCGCCTCGGCATGCTCGGCCGAAGCGGCGGGCGGGGGCTCGGCCTTGGCGGCGACCTCGGGCAGGCGCCGGGCAGGGGCAGGGGCAGGCCGCGTGGGGGCCGGCGCCTTGGCCGTGGGGCGCGCGGCGGGCGCCTCGCGCGGCGCGGGCTGGGCGGGCTTGCTGAGCGCCTCCGCCGCGATGCCGGCGAGCGCGCCCAGGGCGCGGCCCAGCTGCCGGGTTTCGGTCTGGGTCATGCCGAAGGGGCCGCTGGTCGCGCGGCGCGTGGCGCCGGCCCGGCGGCGGGGCGGCTGGGCTGCGCCGTTGAGCACAGCGCCGAAAATCCGTCCGAAATCCATGGCGCGATCCACTCCTGCGCGCAGACCGGCCCTCATGGCCGGCGAACCCCTGCCATATCCGCCAGGGCAGCGCGCGCCACAAGGGCCCCGGCTGCCGTCCCCCTGATGGGCGAAGCTTCATTTGTTCCAGGCTGGACCCTGCCGAGCGACGTCCTGCAACATTCCGAGAGGCGGCCTCGCCACCCGACCTGATCGCGAGCGAAGCCAAGCCTCGCCGCGGGTGTCAGGTCCGATGGGCGCATATCCCGCCTGAGGAGGAAGAAGAATGCCGATCTCCCGACGCTCCACCCTGGCCGGGATGGGGCTGATAGCCGGGGGACTCGCCCCCACCACGGGTGCGTTGGCCGAGGGCCTGCGCCTTTTCGAAGGCATCGAGGATTTCTGGCTGGCCAGCGAGGCCTATGTCTTCGGCTACCCGCTCGTCACCATGGAGATGACGCGCCGCATCGTCACCAATGTGGCGCAGGTGGCGGGCACGCGCGGGCCGATGGGCCATGTCATCAAGCTGCGCGAATACCCCAATTCCAGCTTCCGCGACGTGACCGCACCCAATGCGGACACGCTCTACACCACCTCCTTCTTCGATGTGGGCCGCGAGCCGATGTTGCTCTCGCTGCCGGACATGAAGGGCCGCTACGCGCTATTCCCGCTTCTGGATGGCTGGACCACGGTGTTCCAGGTGCCGGGCAAGCGCACCACGGGCACCGGCCCGCAGGTCTATGCCATCACCGGCCCGGGCTGGAGCGGTACGCTTCCGCCAGGTGTCACCGAGTACAAGTCGCGCACCAACATCGTCTGGCTGCTGGGCCGCATCTACTGCACCGGCACGCCTGAGGATTACCGCGAGGTGCATGCCTTGCAGGACCAGGTCTCCCTGGTGCCGCTCAGCGCCTATGGCCAGCCCTACACGCCGCCCCCGGGCCGTGTGGACCCGGGCATCGACATGCGGACCGCCGTGCGCGACCAGGTGAACCGCATGAGCGCGGTGGAATATTTCACCCTGCTCGCGCAACTCATGAAGCAGAACCCACCCAACCCGGGCGATGCCGAACATGTCTCGCGCTTCGCCCGGATCGGCCTGGTGCCCGGCCAGGATTTCGACGCGAGCAAGCTGCGCGCCGATTTCGCGAGCCGCATCCCCTCCGTCTCCTTCGACCGGATCATGATCCAGTTCCGGATCAACTCAGCGATCACGAACAAGAATGGCTGGGCCTTCACCACCAAGACCGGCATCTATGGCACCGACTACCTGATGCGCGCCTTGATCACCGCCATCGGCCTCGGCGCCAATCGGCCGCAGGATGCGGTCTATCCCACGTCGCAAAAGGACGCGCATGGGCATGACTACAGCGGCGCCAACCGATACGTGATGCGCTTTCCGGCCGGCCAGTTGCCACCGGCGGACGGCTTCTGGTCGTTGACCATGTATGATGCGGACTACTTCTTCGTCGCGAACCCCATCAACCGCTACTCGATCAGCGCGCGGCAGGATCTGAGGTGCAATGCGGATGGCTCAGTTGACCTGCTGATTCAGCACGCCTCGCCCGGCGCGGACCGTGAGGCCAATTGGCTGCCGGCGCCGGCGGGGAAATTCGTGCTGATGATGCGCCTCTATTGGCCGCGCGAGCATGACCCCTCGATCCTCGATGGCAGCTGGACCGTCCCTGCCGTCACCAAGCTCTGAACCGGAGGGCGCGGGCCTCTACCCGCGCCCCACCTGGCTGCCGGCGACGGCGGCCAGGTTCGCGATGCCGCGCGCCGTCACACTCGGCGTGAGGACGTGGATGGGCTTGTTCATGCCCAGCAGCATGGGGCCGACCTGCAGGCCATCCGCCACCGCCTTCACCAGGTTGAAGGCGATGTTGGCGGCGTCGATATTCGGAAAGACCAGCAGATTCGCGGTGCCCTGCAGCGGCGAATCCGGCACGGCGCGGGCGCGGATCAGCGGCACCAGCGCGGCATCCGCATGCATCTCGCCATCCACCTCCAGATCGGGCGCGGCGGCCTGGATCAGCTTCAGCGCCGCGCGCATCTTGCGGGCCGAGGGCGCGCCGGATGCGCCGAAGGAGGAATGGCTGAGCAGCGCCACCTTGGGCGTCAGGCCGAAGCTCTTCACCTGTTCGGCGGCGAGCAGCGTCATCTCGGAAATCTGCGCGGCGGTCGGCTCCACCAGCAGATGCGTGTCCACGAAGAAGAGCGTGCCGTTCTGGGTGATGACGGCGGTGCAGGCATAGGCGCGGCTCACCTCGGCCTTCGCGCCGATGATGCCGAGCGCATGCTCCCACTCGCTCATCCAGTCGCCACGCCCGCCGACGATGGCGGCATCGGCATGGCCAGCCTCCAGCAGCAGGCCGGCGGCCACGGTCGGGCGGGAAGCGACGCGGCGCTCGGCGGCGGCCGGCGTGATGCCCCGCCGGCAGACCTTGGCCTGGTAAAGCTCGATCAGCGGAGCGAAGAGCTCGGGCTGTTCCTCGGGGTGCATCACGCGGACCGATTGGCCGAGCGCCATGCGCAGTCCGAGCGCCTTGAGCTTCGCCTCGATGACCGGCGTGCGGCCGACCAGGATGGGCTCGGCCGTGCCTTCATCCAGCACGGTCTGCACGGCGCGCAGCGTGCGCTCATCCTCGCCCTCGGCGAAGACGATGCGCGCGGGGCGGCGGCGCGCCAATTCCTGCACCGGGCGCATGAGGTTGCCGGAGCGGAAGACGAAGCGGGAGAGATCCGCGCGATAAGCGTCGAAATCCGCGATGGGGCGGCGGGCCACGCCGCTTTCCATCGCGGCCTTGGCGACGGCGGGGGCGATCTCCAGGATCAGCCGCGGGTCGAAGGGCTTGGGGATGATGTATTCCGGCCCGAAGACCGGCGCCGTGCCGCCATAGGCGGCGGCCACCACCTCGCTCGCCTCCAC
>JAIYDS010000029.1 GCA_027487385.1 Acetobacteraceae bacterium
CCCAGGGTCCGCCGCCATTTCCCCCACCACCGGGAGGACGCGGATTGCCCCAGGGGCTCGGTCCACCATTGTTCCAAGACATTTCTACCGAGATCTCCGCTGCGGCCAGCCGCCCACCCTTGCGGGCGAAGCCTCCGGCCAATTCTGAATTCTCTTCAACATATGGTGTCTTGCGCCCCTCGGGGAGGGGTGCGCGACGGCCTCTCCATGTGCATATGTGCCGCCCTGCCGGTCAAGGAAAGGTCACCAATATGTCTGAGGCGCTCACACAGGCCATCAAAGCCGCTTTGTCCCGGGTCACCGACCCGGCCACGGGCGTGGATGTGATGAGTTCCGGCATGGTGGAGGGCATTTCCGCCCGCGACGGCATGGTCCAGTTCACCCTTGCGGTCCCGCGCGAGCGAGCGCGCTCCATGGAGCCGGTGCGCGCAGCCTGCGAGAAGGCGGCGGCGGCCGTGCCAGGCGTCATCTCCGCCACGGTGGTGCTGACGGCGCATCGCGAGGTGGCGGCCCCCACAGCTGCCGCGCCGGATGCCACCGCCCGCTCCACCCGCCCGCCGCCGGGCCAGGGTGCCATGCTGCTGCCGGGGGTGAAGCGCATCGTCGCCGTGGCCTCGGGCAAGGGCGGCGTCGGCAAATCCACCACCTCGGTCAACCTGGCCGTGGCGCTCGCGGCGCAGGGGCTGCGCGTGGGGCTGCTGGATGCCGATATCTACGGCCCCTCCCTGCCGCAGATGCTGGGCACGCAGGAAAAGCCGCGCGCCGTGGGCCAGCGGATCATCCCGCTGCAGCGCTGGGGGCTGAAGGCCATGTCCATCGGCTTCCTCGTCGAGCAGGAGACGGCGATGGTCTGGCGCGGCCCCATGGTGATGGGCGCGCTGGAGCAGATGATGGGCCAGGTGGAGTGGGGCGAGCTCGACATCATGGTGGTGGACATGCCGCCGGGCACGGGCGATGCGCAGCTCACCATGTCCCAGCGGGTGCCGCTGGCCGGCGCCGTGATCGTCTCCACGCCGCAGGATGTGGCGCTGCTGGACGCAAGGCGCGGCATCAAGATGTTCGAGAAGGTGAATGTCCCGGTGATCGGGCTCATCGAGAACATGTCCTATTTCTGCTGCCCGGAATGCGGCCATCGCACGGAAATCTTCGGCCATGGCGGCGCGCGGCTGGAGGCCGAGCGGCTGGGGGCGGAGTTCCTTGGGGAATTGCCCCTGAAGCTCGCCATCCGGGAAATGGCCGACGCCGGCACGCCCATCGTGCTCGCCGCCCCCGACAGCCCGGAGGCCGCAACCTATCGGCGCATCGCGGCGCGCATCTGGGAGAAGGTGGAGCAGCCGGCGGCGAGCGGGCCGCGCATCGTGATGGAATGAGACAAGAGAAGAGGGCCTCCGGCGGCTGGGGCCGAAAGGCCCCAGACCCCAATATATTCAAGGGGTCTGGGGCCCGTGGCCCCAGCCGCCGGAGGCCCGTTTTCTTCCATGACTGACGCGATCCTCAACCATCTGCGCCGCATCTGCCTCGCTTTGCCCGAAGCGGAGGAGCGCGAGACCTGGGAGACACCCACCTTCCGCATCCGCGGAAAGATCTTCTGCATGGCGCTGCTCACGCCGCCCGCCATCTGGGTGAAGGCGCCGCGCGGCAGCCAGGAATTGCTGATCGAGGCCGCGCCGGATCGGTTCTTCCGCCCGCCCTATCTGGGCCACAAGGGTTGGGTGGGCGTGCATCTGGCCGGCCGCCCGGATTGGGCGGAGGTGGAAGCGCTGGTGCGGCGAAGCTATTCGATGATCGCGCCGCGCAAACTCTGGGAACGGGATGGGGCCGGCGCAGGACAAGATCAACCTGGCTGAAAAACTCAGCCTGTTCCGCGAACACTGGGCGCCCCGGCAGGAGGCCTAATCCAGCCCCATCAGCGCATCCAGCGCTGCGCTGTCCGGCATGGCCGGCGCCGCCCCGGGCTTGGTGCAGGCCAGCGCCCCCGCCGCATTGGCCCGCCGCACCGCCAGTTCCATCGGCATGCCGAGATCCAGCGCGGCCGCCAGCACGCCGCACCAGGCATCGCCCGCGCCGGTGCTGTCCACCACCTGGACCGGAAAGGCCGGCACGCGGAACACGCCCGCATGGCTTGCCACTGTGGCGCCGCGCTCAGCCTGGGTGACGGCCACGCCGATCCCCAGGACCTCATGCAGCGCCAGCGCATCGCCCACCCGGCCGAGCTGCTGGCCGAGCCAGGCGGCCTCGGTCTCGTTCAGGATCAGCAGGTCCACCGCGCCCAGCACGGCGCGGTCCATCGCGCCGGCTGGCGCCAGGTTCAGCAGCACGCGGGCGCCGGCGGCGCGGGCGCGGAGGATGAGGCGCGCATTTTCCTCGGGCGGCACTTCCATTTGCAGCAGCAGCGTTGCGCCATGGGCGATCTCACCCACCTGGTCCGCGCGCGCCAGCCCATTTGCGCCCGGCGAGACGGCGATCTGGTTCTGCCCGGCCGCATCCACGCAGACACAGGCGAGGCCGCTGGGGGCGGCCACGCGGCGCAGCCCCGCGACATTCACGCTGGCCGCGACCAGCGCGGCGCGCAGCATGGCGCCGTTCGCATCCTCGCCCACGCAGCCGATGAAGCGCGCATCCGCGCCATCCCGCGCGGCCGCGATGGCCTGGTTCAGCCCCTTGCCGCCCGGCAGGGGCATGCCCGCCTCGCCCAGCACCGTCTCGCCCGGGCGCGGGAGATGGCCGACGCGGAAGATCACATCAGCGATGGCGGACCCGAAGATGGTGACGGTCATGGCCGGAGCAGCCCCTCGCGCAGGGCGCGGTCATAGAGCGCTTCGATCATCGGCGCGAAGGGCGGGCCGAGGTCGATCGCCGGCTGCATGCGGACCAGGCTGCGCGCGCGGGTCAGCCCGATTTCCGCCCAGGCCGGGGCACCGCATTCCACCTGCTGGGCGAATCCCTGCAGCCGGTCGCAGCCCATGGCGAAGCGCGCCTCGGCCGTCTCCTGGGATTCGAATTCCCGCCAAAGGCTGTGCAGCCGATCCCCGAGATCCGCCGGCAGGCTGCCGAAGATGCGGCTGGCCGCCGCTTCCTCCCGCGCCGCCTGCGTCAGCAGCCCGGCCTCGTCAAAGGCGAAGGTATCGCCGGATTCGATCTCGATCACGTCATGGATCGCGATCATGCTCAGCACGCGGGCCATGTCCGGCCGGGGCTCCACCTCTTCGGCCAGCAGCACGGCGATGAGGGCGACGTGCCAGGCGTGTTCGCCGGCATTCTCCCGCCGGTCGCCGCTGCGCGAGGCGCGCAGGACATGCTTCAGCCGGTCGGCCAGCGCGATGAAGTCGAGAAGCGCCTGCTTCCTCTCAGGCGGCACGCCCCAGGACCTCCATGAGTTCCCGCCATTCGCGCTTGGACAGGCCGCTGGTTTCCTGCGTCACCGTCTCGCCCCCCAGCATGCGGCGCACGATGCCCAGCATCTGTGCCGACATCATCACCGCCCCCATGCGGTAATCGGCGAAGGCCTCATAGGTCAGCGGGACCCAGGCCTTCACCGTCTCCAGCATCGCCTCGGCATAGACGCGGATCTCATATTGCGCGTGGGAATCGGCGCGCAGGCTCAGGAAATGCAGCAGGTTGTGCAGATCCGTCTTCCAATACCACTGGGTGTAGGTGTTGAGCGTGAGGTTCATCCGCGCCAATTCGCGCGCCAGGCCGGTGCGGCCGCGCTCGATGGGTTCGCCCGCCTCATCCTCGTTCAGCATCCAGGCGTAGTGGTCGTAATTGCGCGTCGCGTCCTCGCGCAGCATGTCGAGGACGAGGGCCGCATCCTCGCCCTCCAGCACATCGCCGCGGCCCTGGCGGTTGCTGCTGGATTGCGCGGCCAACTGCTCGGGCGCGGGGATGTAGAATTCGCGGTCCATCACGGAATAGCGCGCGGAATACTCATTCACATTGGCCGTGCGGTGCCGGATCCATTGCCGCGCCACGAAGATCGGCAACTTCACATGGTACTTGATCTCGCACATCTCGAAGGGCGTGGAGTGGCGGTGCCGCATGAGGTAGCGGATCAGGCCCCGATCCTCATTGGCCGCCTTGGTGCCGCGCCCGTAGGACACGCGGGCCGACTGCACCACGGCGCCGTCATCGCCCATGTAATCCACCACGCGGATGAAGCCGTGATCCAGCACCGGCATGGCCTGGTAGAGCATGGCCTCCAGCGCCGGCACCGTGGCGCGGCGCGTTTCCGCCCGCGTTTCCCGCGCCTGTTCCAACTCCGCCCGCTGCTCTGCCGTCAATGCCATTTGCGCAACCCTCTGATGCGGGATGACTTAGCCGAGGCCCTCGTATTGGGGAACCGGGCGCGCTATATGTGAGGGGTCGCGGGTGGTTCGCCGCCCCCGTCTATGGCGATAAACGCAGCGTGGCATAAACGTTACGGACCCGGGGGCAGTGCCCGGCGTCTCCACCATTTTTCGCTGCGTGCGAAAAATCCCCCGGAGGGGACTGACCTCCGGCCCGGATTTCGATCACGCAGAGCCGCCCCCTTTTGTCAGGGCGCGCCGAATGTGGGGACGAAACAGGCTCGACGTGCGTGGTAAAGACGCTGCTTTTGCCCGGCATTGTACCGCCGTTATCGGGCTAAATCACAAGTGCCAATGACAATGTCCGCGAGGACATGGCGCTCGCTGCCTAGGAATAGGTAAGCGCGGTTCGGGGGGCACCGGGCAACAGAAGCCCCCCACGTTTTGCTGCGCAAAAAGCTGCTTTTCTGATGCCCTCAAACGCCGGGCGCGCGCTTGGCTTCGCAAAGCTGATGCTTTGCGCCGGGCCTATTCGGCCCGGATTCCGGAAGGGCGGCCCTGCTTCTTCGCGAGCGGCATCCGCTTGCCCACCATCACCAAGCCGACGCCCTTCCTTCCCCAAACCGTCTTCCGCCGATATGTTGCCCCCCACAGGCAGGTCTTGATGAGCAACACACCCCCCGAAAGCCTTCTCCCCTATGACAGTTGGGCCGCCCGCGCCTTGCGCGGCGTCGCGGTGGACGCGCTGGAATTCGCCGCCCGCAATGGCTTGCCGGGCGAGCATCATTTCTACATCTCCTTCCGCACCGACCACCCGGGCACCAACATCCCGGGCCATCTCAAGGCGCGCTACCCGAGCGAGATGACCATCGTCCTGCAGCACCGCTTCTGGGACCTGGCGGTGGATCGCGCGGCGCAGCGCTTCTCCGTCGGGCTGTCCTTCTCCGGCGTGCCCTCGATGCTCTCCATCCCCTTCGGGGCGCTGACCGCCTTCCAGGACCCCCAGGCCAATTTCGGCCTGCGCTTCGAGCCGGACACGGCGACGGAGCCCACGCCCGCCGCACCCGCGCCGGAGCCTCCGCCCGCGGTCGCCCCGCCCGCCGCCGAAACCCCGCAGGTGGTCAGCCTCGACGCCTTCCGCCGCAAGCGCGACTGAGAATGAAGTTGTGACCTGAAGAAAAGGGGGCTGGGGCACCGGCCCCAGCCGCCGGAGGCCCTGTTCTTTTTCTTGGCCCGCTCCTCAGCCGCGCGTGAAAACCAACCCCCGCGCCCGGCTCGCATTCACCGTCAGGCTCTGTCCGTCCTCCGCCAGCACCGCATCCGCCCAGCCCTCGTAGAGCGCCGAGGGCATGGCGATGCGAAGATGCCGCGGCCCCAACGCCGTGATCGGCCAGGGCCCGCCACGGCGCACCGGCCCCGAAGCCTGGACGGCCCCGCTTTCGATCCGCCACTCCGCCGCCAGTTCCGCACAATGCCAGGTGCCGTCCAGCGCTGGCAGCGCCACCGGTTGTGCCGCGCGGAAGCGGGCACGGTGCCCGGCATCGAACTCCACCTCCATCACGCCATCCCGCGGGGGGGCGGCCCGGAAGGGGAAGGCGCCGCGTCGCGCCGCCATGCGGCCATCCTCCGTCGGCACCAAGGCGAAGGGCACGCCATGCATGCGCGCCGTGCCATCGGCAGCGATGTCGAGCGAGAGCCCCTCCGCCTCGCTCAGCCAGCTCCCCGTCATCGGGCTGTGGTCGAAGGGGGCAGGGGCCGGGCGCAGCGCGGCATCGCCATCCAGCGCCGCCTCCAGCACCTGGAGCGCCATGTGGTGCGGGTCGAGCCGCGCATTGTTGGCAATGACGATCACCGTCAGCCGCTTTTCCGGGATGCGCAGGAAAGCGGTCTTGTAGCCGGGCCAGAGCCCGCCATGGCTGACCAGCCGGAAGCCGCGCCAATCCTCGACTTCCAGCCCCAGGGCATAGCGGTTCATCGCGCCGCCGGTGAAGGGCGTGGTCTGCACCAGCGCTGCCTCCAGCCCGCCGCCCAGGCCGCCCACCGAAAGGCATCGCGCCCAGAGCGCCAGATCCTCGATGCCTGAGACCATGCCGCCCTCGCCGCCCAGCGGGAAGCCATGGGGGGCCCGAACGTAGCCTCCCTGCGCTGCGGGCAAGTAGCCGGTGGCGAGACCCGGCACCGGGCGGCCGAGATCTGGCGTGTGGCGCGTCCGCGTCATGCCCAGCGGCTGGAAGATGCGGGCCTCCAGGAATTCGGCGAGGGATTGGCCGGAGACGCGCTCCACCACACGGCCCAGCAGCCGGAAGCCGCTGTTGGAATACAGAAAGCGCGAGCCGGGGGCGAAGTTCAGCGTGGTCTGCCGGGCGATGGCGGCGTCCAGCTCCGCCTCCGTCACGGGCGTGGCGAGGTCCGCCCCGCCGAGGCGCAGCAGCTCCAGCATGTCCCGCAGCCCGGATGAGTTGCGCATCAGGTGATCGAGCGTGATGCTGGCCAGCGCCTCGGGCAGCTCGGGCAGGTGCAGGCGCACCGGGTCCTGCGGGGTGAGCAGCCCGTCCTGCGCCAGCAGCAGGATGGCGGCGCAGGTGAATTGCTTGGAGACGGAGGCGATGCGGAAGGTGGTGGTGACGCCCAGCGGCACATGCAGCTCGACGGAAGCGAGGCCGACCGAGCGGCGCAGCAGCAACGCGCCATCCCGCGCCACGCCCACAGCCGCGCCCGGCTGCTCGGCCAAGGGCGCGAGCATGAGGCCGACCCGGCGTTCCAGCCGCAGCAAATCCAAATCCCGCATTGTCCCAAAACTCCCTGGCGCGGCTGTCCTACACGAAATTCCCGAGCACGCCACATGGATATTCTGATCCTGGGCGCCGGCGGGCATGGCCGCGCGGTCTGCGAGGCGGCGCGGGATGCGGGGTTTTCGCCGCGCGGCTTCCTCGACGCCCGCGCCCCCCTGCCGGACATGCTGGGCCTGCCTGTCCTGGGGGATGAGGGCGCGCATGATGGCGGCCCCCTGCTGATCGCCCTCGGCGGGAATGCGTTGCGGCTGGCGGCGGCGGTGCGGCTCGCCTGCCCCTTGCCCGTGCTGCTGCACCCCTCGGTGATTCGGGCCGGCAGCGCGGAGGTCGCGGAGGGGGCGGTGGTGATGCCCCGCGCCGTGCTGGGTGCGCTGGCGCGAATCGGCCGCCTGGCCCTGATCAACACCGGCGCCATCATCGAGCATGACGTGGTGGTGGAGGAGGCCGCGCATATCGGCCCGGGCGCCGTGCTTTGCGGCGGCGTGCGGGTCGGCGCGCGGGCGCTGGTCGGTGCGGCTTCCGTGGTGGCGCCAAACCTGACCATCGGCGCCGATGCGGTGGTGGGGGCGGGGGCAGCCGTGCTGGCCGATGTGCCGCCCGGCGCGCGGGTGGTCGGCGTGCCCGCCCGTCCCGTGAATTGAGACAAAGCGTGACAAGGCTTGCCTTTCGCCCCGAAACGCGCATTTCCCTGGTTTATTGCGGTGTCTTGGTGAAGCATTAAGCTTTGCCAGGCCTGATGATGGTGCATCATGGATTTGGTCGGCGGCTTTTCCGTCGGCCCGCCTGAAGCCATCCGCGGGAAGGGCGCTTGCAACCACTGGAATGAGGCTCGCTGGATGAAGCTCAAGGTCGGGACCACCGCTGCCGTGGCGGGCGCTTTCGCCGCCGGCATCATTGTCGGTCCGTTGGTGGCGGCCTGGGCGCAGGGCGCGGCCGATGGCGGCCGGGCCGAGACCTACCGCCTGCTGCAACTCTTCGGCGATGTCTTCGCCCGCGTGCGCGCCGAATATGTCGAGCCGGTGCAGGACCGTGACCTGGTCGAGAACGCCGTGAACGGCATGCTCACCGGGCTCGATCCGCACAGCGCCTATCTCAACCCGCGCAATTTCCGCGACATGCAGGTGCAGACGCGCGGCGAATTCGGCGGCCTCGGCATCGAGGTCACGCAGGAGGGCGGATATATCCGCGTCATCTCGCCGATCGACGAGACGCCCGCCGCGCGTGCCGGCATCCGCCCGGGTGATTTCATCACGCACCTCAACGGCAATTCCACCCAGGGCATGACCCTGCAGGAGGCCGTGGAGCAGATGCGCGGCGAGCGTGGCACCGCCATCCGCCTCACCATCCGCCGCGAGAATGAGCAGCGGCCGCTGGAAATCTCCATCACGCGGGACGTCATCCGCCCGCAGGTGGTGCGTTTCCGGCTGGAGGGGAATGACGTCGCCTATATCCGCATCACCTCCTTCAACGAGCAGACCGAGGTGAATCTGCGTCGCGCCATGACCACGCTGCGCCAGCAGGCCGGCGGCAACCTCCGCGGTGTGGTGCTGGATCTGCGCAACAATCCGGGCGGGCTGCTCGACCAGGCGGTGCAGGTGACGGATGACCTCCTGGACCAGGGCGAGATCGTTTCCACCCGCGCCCGCCGGCCCGAGGACGCCCAGCGCTGGAATGCCCGGGCGGGCGACATCACGCAGGGCCTGCCCATGGTGGTGCTGATCAATGGCGGCTCGGCCAGCGCATCCGAGATCGTGGCGGGCGCGCTGCAGGATCACCGCCGCGCGGTGGTGCTGGGCACGCGCAGCTTCGGCAAGGGCTCGGTGCAGACGGTGATGCCGCTCGGCGGCAACAATGGCGCCATCCGGCTCACCACGGCGCGCTACTACACCCCCTCCGGCCGTTCCATCCAGGCAACGGGCATCGAGCCCGATTTCGAAGTGCGCGCCACCCGCGCCGATGCGCAGACCGCCAATGCGACCCCGGGTCGCGAGCGGGAGCGCGAGCAGGATCTCCGCCGCTCGCTGCGGGCGGAGGGTGCCACCACGCCGGCCCCGCCAACCGTCACGCTGCCGCCCTTGAACCTGCCGGCCTCGATCACCGAGCGGGTGCAGCGCCAGCCGCCGGAGAATTGGCCGGCCCTCGACATCACCAAGCCCGAGACGGATTTCCAGCTGCAGCAGGGCCTCCAGCTCGTGCGCGCCCTGGCGGCGAATCCGCAGCGGCGCGCCCAGCGCTAAGGGGCAAACCCGCCACCGTGTCCGACGAGATTGCGCATCCCGGACGCGGCTGGCTCTGGCTCGGCCTGTTCTGGCTGGCCGTTTTCCTGGGCTTTGGCGGCGGCGCCCTGACGCTGGCGGTGCTGGGGCCCCCGCCGGTGCCGCTCGCCCTGGTTGAGATCGCGCCCGAACCGGTCGCCGCCAGCGAGACGCCGGCCCCCGCCGCGCCGCCGCCGCGCGGCGTGCCGGAGAGCCTGGCGCGGCATGTGGACCCGGCCCTGGTCGAATTCACCGCGATGGGCGCCATGCCGCGGATCGGCGCCGATGGGCGCATGCCCATGCGCGCCTATGCCCGCCCCTTCGACCGGCAGGATCCGCGCCCGCGCGTCGCCCTGATTCTCGGGGGGCTGGGCCTGCGCACCACCCTCTCCGAGGAGGCGATCCGCACCCTGCCGCCCGCCGTGGCGCTGGCCTTCACCCCCTATGCGCCCAATCCCACGCCGCTGATCGAGGCGGCGCGGGACCGTGGCTTCGAGACGCTGCTGGCCCTGCCCATGGAGCCAACCGGCTTTCCGATGAATGACCCCGGCCATCGCGCCTTGCTCACCGGGCTTTCGCCGGGCGAGAACGCGCAGCGGCTGGATTGGCTGCTGGCGCGCTTTCCGGGGCATGTGGGGGCGGTGGGCGCGCTGACCTCGATGCGCGGCGAGCGCTTCGCCGCCCTGGCCGAACCCTTCGCCCAGATGCAGCTGGCACTCAGCGCCCGCGGCCTGCTCTATTTCGACGCCCGCCCCGGCGCGCCCCATCCCGAGCGCGCCTGGGGCCTGACCGTGGATGTGGTGGTGGATGAACCGCACACCCGGGGCGAGATGGACCAGCGCCTCGCCGTGCTGGAACGCCTGGCGCGGGAGCGTGGTGGCGCGCTGGGCTATCTGGGGGAGGTGACACCGGTTTCGCTGCAACGCCTCTCCGAATGGTTCGCGGGGCTCGACTCGCGCGGGGTGGTGCTGGCACCCGTCACCGCCATGATGCGACGACCGGAGATCGCCAACCGATGAATCTTCCCTACCGCCCCAATGTGGGCGCCGTGCTGTTCAACGCGGCCGGGCTGATCCTCGTCGCCCGCCGCGCCGACATGCCCAATGCCGAAGGCGCGCCTGGCGGCTGGCAGCTGCCCCAGGGTGGCATGGATGAGGGCGAGGACCCGGCCGTGGCCGTGTTTCGCGAATTGGAGGAGGAGATCGGCACGGCGCATGCCGAAATCCTCGCCGAGCACCCGGAATGGCTGAATTACGACCTGCCGGCCGAGTTGATCGGCAAGGCGCTGGGCGGCAAGTATCGCGGCCAGACGCAGAAATGGTTCGCGCTGCGTTTCCTGGGCACGGATTCCGATATTCGGCTGGACCTCGACCCCCATCCGGAATTCGACGCCTGGCGCTGGGCGCGGCTGGCGGAATTGCCGGGCATGGCGGTGCCCTTCAAGCGGGCGATCTATGAGCGGCTGGCGGTGGATTTCTCCCGATACGCCGCCTGAAGGCTCAATGACGGTGGCGATGCGCCGGTGCCGTCGCCCCGCCCGTATAGCCGCGCAATTCAGCATAGCGCGTCACCTGCTCGCCAGAGAGCAGCGCCGTCTGCCGCAGATGGGTGCGCAGATGCTCCGCCCGCAGCGCGGCCTGCAGGGCGCCGATGCGGTTGGTCCGGATGGTGAGCTCCTCCGGCGTGATGCGCCGCTCGCGGAAGGCAGCGTCCAGGCCGCGCTCCTCCTC
This sequence comes from Acetobacteraceae bacterium, assembly GCA_027487385.1. Classification (GTDB taxonomy): domain Bacteria; phylum Pseudomonadota; class Alphaproteobacteria; order Acetobacterales; family Acetobacteraceae; genus Roseococcus. The sequence goes on from JAIYDS010000029.1 coordinate 11,064, forward strand.
GACCAGCTCCGCGCCCAGGCGGCGGGCCTCGGCGCGGTGGGTCGCCATCAGCGCCTCCGTCTCGCGCCGCTGTTCGGGTGTCAGGCGCAGCGACGTTGCCAGTTCCAGCACATGCATGGGGCCGGGCCAGCCATTCAGCTCGGCCGGCAAGGCCAGCATCATGCCCCGCCCGGCCAGGAGGTCCTCGACCTGCTGCGGGGAGAGGGCGCGGATGTCGCGCTGCTGCAGCCCGGCATAGGGGGTGGCGTGCTGGGCCCAGGCCAGGGTGAGGGGGGCGGGCGCGGCCAGCAGGGCGGCGGCGAGGAGGAGGGTGCGGGTCATCCGTGCATGATACCAGCCCTGGCGCGCGGGGGCAGGGCTCAGAACGCGTCGAAGAAAATCTTGCTCGCCAGCCCCAGCCCCAGCAGCGAGAGCCCCATGGAAATCCCCGGCCAATAGGGCCGGGCGCCATATTGCAGCACCAGCGCATTGGCGGCGAGCGAGCCCACCAGCCCGGCCAAGGGCTGCCACCAGGCCAATTTCCAAAAGCCGAAGGCCAGCAGGACCAGCCACATGGCGAAGGCCGAGCGCCCCAGCCAGCGGAAGGTGCGGTCGGCCGGCTCATATTCCGGGCGCAGCCCCGGGGTGGAGCAGCGCGCCTCGATCATGCCGGCGATGGCGAGGGCGACGAGCGCCAGGAAGTAGATATCCATGGGCGCCGCATACAGCCTGGCGGCCCTGGAATGAAGGTGCAGGAAACGAGTTTCCTGTTGGGGGAGCGCGAGGGGGCAAAGCCCCCTCGCAAACCGCCTTCGAAAGCGCGAAGATGCGGGAAGCATCCCCAGAGGCCCAGCACGCCGTGAAAAAATTCGCCAGCACCGAACGCTACATCGCGCCCCGCGAGCTGGAGGTGGCGGTCAATGCCGCCATCGCCCTGCAACGCCCCCTGCTGGTGAAGGGCGAGCCTGGCACCGGCAAGACCGTGCTGGCGCAGGAAATCGCCCGCAGCATGGGCTACCCCTTGATCGAGTGGCACATCAAATCCACCACCAAGGCCCAGCAGGGCCTCTACGAGTATGACGCCGTGAGCCGTCTGCGCGACGGGCAGCTGGGCGATGAGCGCGTGCGGGATGTGTCGAACTACATCATCCGCGGCAAGCTTTGGGAGGCCTTTGCCAGCGAGACCCCGGTGGTGTTGCTGATCGACGAGGTGGACAAGGCCGATATCGAATTCCCGAACGATTTGCTGCTCGAACTCGACCGCATGCAGTTCCATGTCTACGAGACGAAGGAGACCGTGGTGGCCCGCCAGCGCCCCATCGTCATCATCACCTCGAACAATGAGAAGGAGCTGCCGGACGCCTTCCTGCGCCGCTGCTTCTTCCACTTCATCCGCTTCCCCGACCGCGAGACGATGGAGCGAATCCTCCAGGCGCATTACCCCGATCTGCGCGCCGACCTGGCGCGGGAGGCGCTGAACGTCTTCTTCCAGATCCGTGAGGTGAATGAGCTGAAGAAGAAGCCGGCCACCAGCGAGTTGCTGGACTGGCTGAAGCTGCTGATGATCGAGGACATGCCGGCCGAGGCGCTGCGCAGCAGCGATGCCAAGGTGGCGATCCCGCCGCTTTATGGCGCGCTGCTGAAGAACGAGCAGGATGTGCACCTGTTTGAGCGGTTGGCCTTCCTCAGCCGGGCGCGGCGGTGATGCGGCAGGAGAAAAAGGGCCTCCGGCGGCTGGGGCCGAGAGGCCCCAGACCCCAGGACCTGGTGCGGCGCCACATTCATGGGGTCCGGGGCCCCGGCCCCAGCCGCCGGAGGCCCTCTTTTTCTCACGCCGCTGCAACGCCCGGTTGGTCGAACTGAGAGAGGCTCGGTCCAGGACATGTTCGCCCCCTTCATCCTCGAACTCCGCAAGGCTGGCCTGCCGGCCTCCATCACCGAATGGCTGATGCTGATGGGCGCCATGAAGGCCGGCGTCGCGGATTACGATCTGGAGGATTTCTATCACCTGGCCCGCGCCACGCTGGTGAAGGATGAGCGCCATCTGGACCGCTTCGACGTCGTCTTCGGCCAGGTCTTCAAAGGTTTGGAACCGCCCACCACCGTGACGGGCGAAATCCTGCAGCGCGAATTGCCGGAGGAATGGCTGAAGAAGCTCGCCGAACGCCTCTTCTCCGCCGAGGAGATGGCCAAGATCGAGGCGCTGGGCGGCTTCGAGAAGCTGATGGAGACGCTGAAGCAGCGGCTGGAGGAGCAGAAGAAGCGCCACCAGGGCGGCAACCGCATGATCGGCACGAACGGCACCTCGCCCTTCGGCGCCGAGGGCTTCAACCCCGAGGGTGTGCGGATCGGCCAGGAAGGCTCACGCCACCGCCGCGCCGTGAAGGTCTGGGACAAGCGCGAATTCCGCGACCTCGCCGATGACGCGGCGCTGTCCTCGCGCGCCATGAAGCTGGCGCTGCGCCGCCTGCGCCGCTTCGCCCGCCAGGGCGCGGCGGATGAGCTGGACATTGACGGCACCATCGGCGCCACCGCGCGCAATGCCGGCACGCTCGATCTCAAGATGCGGCCCGAGCGGCGCAATGCGGTGAAGGTGCTGCTGCTGCTGGATATTGGCGGCTCGATGGATGACCACATCCGCGCCTCGGAGGAGCTGTTCTCCGCCGCCAAATCCGAGTTCAAGCACCTGGTCCATCTCTACTTCCACAATTGCCCCTATGAGCGCTTCTGGAAATCCAACCGCAGGCGGGCCGAGCAGCAGACCCCCACCTGGGAAATCCTGCGCACCTATGGCCCCGACTGGCGCGTGGTCTTCGTCGGCGACGCCTCCATGTCGCCCTATGAGATCGTCGAGCCTGGCGGCAGCGTGGAGCATTGGAATGAGGAAGCGGGCAAGGTCTGGCTCAAGCGCATCACCGCGCATTTCCGGCGCGTCGCCTGGCTGAACCCGACGCCGGTGAAGCATTGGGGCTACACCACCTCCATCGGGATCATCCAGGACGCGATGGAAGGGCGGATGTTTCCGATGACGCTGGAAGGCTTGGATGACATGGCCAAGGCGCTGCGGTAGCGGCGGTGGCCGGGGCCGCCGCCGCGCGCGGCGTCAGAAGCGCCCGGCCACCCTGACCATCCCGCGGTGCGCCGTGAAGCCATCGGTGCGCTGGTAGTAGTCATACACGGCTTCGACCGACCAGATCCGCGTGGCGCAATCGCAGGACAGCAAGGTGATCCCCGCGCCGATATTCAGCGTATCCCGCGTCGCGCTGAAGCCGGGCGTGGTGAAGCTCGCCGCCCCCGGTACCTGCAATGAGGCGGTCTGCGTCATGTTCGGGTTCGCGAATTGGTGCAGCCAGCGCGCATGCACTTCCGGCCTGAAGATCACGTCCCCCCGGCTGAAGGGGCGCGCCACCTTCACGCCCAGGCCGGATTCCAGGAAGTCATACCCGCGCGAGGCGATGTTCAGGTTCAGGTCGCCCGCCCCGCTCTCCTGGAAGCTGCCCAGATTCACGCGGGAATACTGGAGCGAGGCCATCGGCGTGATCCGCCAATCCTGTGCCTGGAGGTGATATCCCGTGGCGCCATGGAGCGTGTAATCCTGCCCCATCGCGTCCGAGCGCGCCTGACGGCTGACGCCCGGGTAACTGATGTTGCGCGTGTCGCTGTGGTCATGCAGCCCGATGGAAGCCGCCCCATGCAGGTACCAGGGCCCCCGCTCATGCCCGAGATAGACGGTTCCGACATAGGACTGGATATCCGTCTGCGAATTGAAGACGCGCCCGTTGATGTCGGTGCGCCCCACGCCGAAGGCGATGCCCGCGCGCGTATTGGGGCTGACCTGCGTGTCATAGCCGATCATCAGGCCATAGGCGCTGGCGGTGTAGCCGACGAAGCTTTGCCGTGAATCCTGGCTTGCGGAATAGCCGAAGCCATTGATCCAGGCCCCGTTGCGACGGGGATTGCCGCGGCAGGCCTGCGTCTCCGTCTCGGACTGGGCCGGCTGCTCGCAGAGGATGTTCTCCAGCCGCGGCGACCAGAGCGCCTGGTATTGCCGGGTGCCCTCGAACACCACGAGGGGCGCGGCGAGGTTGGAGGCGGAAGGCGCCAGCTGGGTGACGGCGCTGACGACCGCGATGGGGTCGCTCAGCGCGTTGATCGGCGCCAGCACCGACACCAGATCCGGGCGGTTCACCACCAGGATATTGCCGCCGGCCGGTGTTGCGACCCCAACCGGAACCGGCACGATGGTGACCGCCGCGGGCAGGATGGCGGGGATCACCACGGCGGCGATGGGCGTGGTGGGCGGCAACACGATGTCGGGCGGCGGAGCGACCGGCACCAGCAACGGCACTCGTGTGGTCACGATGCTCACCAGCCCGGCCGAGGTCCCGGCCAGCGGAACGGCGGCGAAGGTATAGAGCGGATTGGTCGGGCTCTGGATCGTGACGGCCACGGTGCTGCCATCGGTGCCGCTCTGCACGGTGCCCGCGCGCGTCTGGATGATGTTGAACTGCGTGCCGACCGTCAGCAGCGTGGTGGGCGGCACCAGCACATTCACGGTGAGCGAGGGGCCGAGATTGGTGGCGCCAACCGGCCGGATATTGCCGAAGACCGAGGAACTGGCCAGCGTCGTGTTCACCACGCCGCCCGGCCCGCCATTCGCCAGCGTCAGCGCGCCGCCCACATTCAGCGTGTTGGTGCCGAGCGAGAAGTCATGGGCATTCGCCGCGCCGCTGATGGTGGCGGTGACGCCCGCCGCATCGTTGCCGCCCGTGACATTGATCGAACGTAGTCCGACCGCCCCGCCCACCGCACCATCCAGCACGCTGCCGCCGGCCATGCTCAGCGTGCCGGTATTCGCCCCGGCCGTGGTGGTGAGGGCGCCGATCAGCGTGGTGTTGGTGGACAGGCGGATCAGCCCGTCCGCGGCGAAATTGGTGGCCACGATATTGGTGTTGCCGCTGTTGAAATTCACCGCGCCGCCGCCGGTCACGTCAAGGGTCGTCGCATGGACCGGCCCCATGAAATGGACCGCGGTGCCCGTGTTGCCGCCGCGGATGTTCAGCAGGAAGGGACCGCCTGGCTGCGTGACGCCGATGGCGCCGAAAACGGTGGAGCCACTATTGAAGACAATGTTGCCCTGGCTGGACGCCGCGGTGGACACCGCCGTGAAGCCCGCGATCACCGGGTTGTTCAGGGTGAAGATGTCGGTTGCCGGACCGCCGGGGACTCCGACGCTGAGCGTGCCCGTATTGGCCGAGGCTGACAGATCCACCCCGCCCAGCTCGCCGGTCGCATTCAGCGGAATCACGCCGGGGCCGATCGCCGTCTGGCGCTGCGCCAGCGCGATGGGCGCCACGCTGCTCAGGAGAGCCACGATGGCTGGAAGATAGAGCACTCGGTTCATGTCGCATGTCCTCGGATCGTGGCTCGGTTCGGCGGGTCGCGGCCCCGGGCTCGGGGGCCTGGGGCCGGCGCAAATCCGCCGGGCCCCGTCAACCAGAACGTTCACGCGGCGCGTTGGTTGCGATGGCGAACGGGAATTTTTCTCGTTGCTCGCGCCCTGGCGCGGGCTTGGCCCCAAGGGTCGTGATGCCGGGCCTCGACGGCATGGCCCCGGCGCTGCGATAAGCCGGGCGCAACCTCTCCCGGCCTCCCATGATCCGCCTCGACAACATCTCCAAGCAGAATGGCCAGCGCCTGCTCTTCATCGAGGCCTCGGCCGCGTTGCAGAAGGGCGAGAAGATCGGCCTGGTCGGCCCCAACGGCGCCGGCAAGACCACCCTCTTCCGCATGATCACCGGCGAGGAGGAGCCCGATGAGGGCCTGGTGCTGACCGAGCGCGGCGTCACCATCGGCTTCTTCAGCCAGGATGTGGGCGAAATGTCCGGCCGCAGCGCTGTGGCCGAGGTGATGGATGGCGCGGGCGATGTCAGCACCGTGGCGGCCGAACTCGCCGCGCTGGAAGCGTCGCTCGCCGACCCCGACCAGGCGGATTTCGACGCCGTGCTGGAACGCTTCGGCGAGGTGCAGGCCCGCTTCGAGGAACTGGGCGGATACGCCCTGGAGGGCAAGGCGCGTGAGGTGCTCGCGGGCCTCAGCTTCAGCCAGGAGATGATGGATGCGGACGTGGCGAAGCTTTCGGGCGGCTGGAAGATGCGCGTGGCGCTGGCCCGAATCCTGCTGATGCGCCCCGATGTGATGCTGCTGGACGAGCCCTCCAACCACCTCGACCTCGAAAGCCTGATCTGGCTGGAGCAGTTTCTCCAGGGCTATGATGGCGCCCTGCTGATGACCTCGCACGATCGCGAGTTCATGAACCGCATCATCAACAAGGTGATCGAGATTGATGGCGGCAGCCTGACCAGCTTCGCCGGCGACTATGAATTCTACGAGCAACAGCGCGCGCTGAACGAGAAGCAGCAGCAGGCGCAGTTCGAGCGGCAGCAGGCCATGCTGGCCAAGGAAATCAAGTTCATCGAGCGCTTCAAGGCCCGCGCCTCGCATGCCGCCCAGGTGCAGAGCCGCGTGAAGAAGCTCGACAAGATCGAGCGCGTGGAACCGCCCAAGCGGCGCCAGGCGCTCTCCTTCGAATTCCTGCCGGCGCCGCGCTCGGGGGAGGATGTGGTGAGCCTGCGCCGCGTGCATAAGCGCTATGGCAGCCGGGTGATCTACCAGGGGCTGGATGTGCTGATCCGAAGGCGCGAGCGCTGCTGCGTGCTGGGCGCCAATGGCGCGGGAAAATCCACCCTGCTCAAGCTGGTGACGGGTGCCACCGAACCCGATGAGGGCAGCGTGCAACTCGGCGGCAGCGTGAAGATGGCCTATTTCGCCCAGCACGCCATGGAATTGCTGGATGGCGAGCACACGGTCTTCGAGGCGCTGGAAGAGGCTTTTCCCCGGGCGCCCCAGGGCTCGCTAAGGGCGCTCGCCGGCGGCTTCGGCTTCTCGGGCGATGACATCGAGAAGCCCTGCCGCGTGCTCTCGGGCGGCGAGAAGGCAAGGCTCGTCATGGCGCGCATGCTCTATGACCCGCCCAATTTCCTGGTGCTGGACGAGCCGACCAACCACCTGGACATCGCCACCAAGGAAATGCTGATCAGCGCCCTCTCGGAATATGAGGGCACCATGCTCTTCGTCTCGCATGACCGGCATTTCCTGGCCGCCCTCTCCAACCGCGTGCTGGAGGTGACGCCCGAGGGCATCCATGACTATGGCGGCGGCTACACCGAATATGTGGCCCGCACCGGCCAGGAAGCCCCCGGCCTGCATCGGTGATTCCCCGCCGCCGCCGCCCGCGCTAAACAACCCCATGCGATTCATCGGCCTTGCGGGATGGAGCGGCGCGGGCAAGACCACGCTCCTCACCCGCCTCATTCCGGAGCTGCGGCGGCGGGGCCTCAGCGTCTCCACGCTCAAGCACGCGCATCACGCCTTTGACGTGGACACGCCTGGCAAGGATTCCTGGGAGCATCGCGCCGCCGGCGCCGCCCAGGTGCTGGTCGCCTCCGCCAAGCGCTGGGCGCTGATGACCGAGCACCGGGACGCGCCGGAACCCGGCCTGCGCGAGTTGCTGGCGCAGCTCAACCCGGTGGACCTTGTCGTCATCGAGGGCTTCAAGCGCGAGGCGCATCCCAAGATCGAGGTGCACCGCGCCGCCAATGGCAAGCCCTGGCTGCATCCCGAGGATGCGCGCATCGGCGCCGTGGCGAGCGATGTGGCGCCGCCGGCCGGCGCGCCGCCCTGGGTCGCGCTGGACGATATCCCGGCCATCGCCGATGCGGCGCTGCGCCTGGCCGTGGCGCAGGTCTAGCCCATGGCGCAGCTCTCGGATGATTGCTTCGCCTTTGGCGGCCCGCTGCTCTCGGTGGAGGCCGCGCAGGCGCTGATCCTGGAGCGCGTGGCGCCACTCGGCGGCGAGGAGGCCGTACCGCTCGCCGCGGCCCTGGGCCGCAGCCTGGCCCACCCGCTGGTGGCCGCGACGCCCTTGCCACCCTTCTTCAACTCGGCGGTGGATGGCTATGCCTTCCGCCATGCCGACCTCTCGCCCGGCGAAACGCGGCTGACCCTGGCCGGGCGCATCGCGGCGGGCGCGACCGGCGCCGCCCTGGCCCCCGGCACCGCGGCGCGCATCTTCACCGGCGCGCCCATGCCGCCCGGCGCCGATACGGTGATGATGCAGGAGGATGCGCGGCTGGAGGGCGATGCCCTGCTGCTGCCCCCCGGCCTCAAGCGCGGCGCGAATGCCCGCCCCGCCGGCGAGGATGTGCCCGCGGGCAGCGAGGCACTGCCGGAGGGCCGCCGCCTGCGCGCGCCCGAGATCGGCCTGGCCGCGGCGCTGGGCTTCGCCACGGTGCCGGTGCGGCCGCTGCTGCGCGTTGGCGTGTTTTCCACGGGTGATGAACTGGCCTCGCCCGGTGCGGCGCTTGGCACGGCGCAGACCTTCGACAGCAATCGCTTCACCCTGATGGCGCTGCTGGCGCGACTGCCCGTCACCGTCACCGATCTCGGCATCCTGCCCGATGACGCGGCCGCGACCGCGCGCGCCCTGCACGCCGCCAGCGCCACGCAGGATCTGCTGGTTACCTCGGGCGGCGTTTCCACCGGCGAGGAAGACCATGTCCGCGCCGCGATCGAGGGCGCCGGCAAGCTCGTCTTCTGGCGCCTGGCCGTGAAGCCGGGGCGGCCGGCGGCGATGGGGGTGGTGAATGGCGTGCCCATGGTGGGGCTGCCGGGCAATCCGGTGGCCGCCGTGGTCACCTTCCTGCATCTGGTGCGGCCGCTGGTGCTCCGCCTGGCCGGCGCCGCGCCCGAGGCGCTGCTGCGCATCCCGGCGCTGGGCCAATTCGACTACCGCAAGAAGCTGGGCCGCCGCGAATATGTGCGCGTCACCCTGCGCGAGACGTCCGAGGGCCTGCTGGCCGAGAAATTCCCGCGCGAGGGGGCCGGGCTGCTGACCTCGCTCACCCAATCCCAGGGCTTTGCCGAGCTGGAGGAGGGGGTGACGGCGCTCTCTCCGGGCGCGCCGATCCGCATCCTCCCCTTCGCCGCGATCTTCTGATCTAATCTGCCCCAACACGAAGGGGAAACGCCATGACCGAACATGTCCTGATCGAGCGCCACGGCGCCATCCTCACCATCCGCCTGAACCGGCCGGAAAAGAAGAACGCGCTGACGCGGGCCATGTATCTCGCCATGGCGGATGGGCTGCGCCAGGCCGCGACGGATGACGCGGTGCATGTCGTGCTGCTGGCCGGCGGCGCCGATTTCACCGCCGGCAATGACATCGCCGATTTCGCCAAGGCCGGCGAGCGCGACCCCAAGGATCCCGGCGCCGCCTTCGACTTCCTGGAGGCCATCCTCGCCTTCGAAAAGCCCGTTGTGGCGGCAGTGCGCGGCAATGCGGTGGGCATCGGCACCACCATGCTGCTGCATTGCGACGTGGTGGTGGCGAGCGAGACGGCCCGCCTGATGATGCCCTTCACCCGCCTGGCGCTTTGCCCCGAGGCCGGTTCCTCGCTGCTCATGCCCGCGCGCGTCGGGCCGGCTGTCGCCAATTGGTGGCTGCTGGCCAGCGCCGGCTTCAGCGGCGCGGATGCGGCGGCTGCGGGCCTCGCCACCCGCGCCGTGGCGGATGATGAGGTGGAGGCGACGGCGGCGCAGATGGCCGCCACCCTCGCCGCCCTGCCGCCTGGCTCGGTGCAGGCCTCGAAGCGCCTGATCCGGGCGCCGCAGATGGAGGCGGTGAAGGCGGCGATGGCGGCGGAGCGTGTGACCTTCGGCGAGCGGCTGCGCAGCCCCGAGGCGCAGGCGGCCTTTGCGGGGTTTCTCAAAAAGGCGGGATAAAGGGGAAAAGGGCCTCCGGCGGCTGGGGCCGAAAGGCCCCAGACCCCTGAACTTGGGCCGGCGCCCGACCTCGGAGGTTGGGCGCTGCCCCCATTTTTGGGGTCTGGGGCCTTTCGGCCCCAGCCGCCGGAGGCCTGTTTTTTCCTTTTCTTGACCTCACTGCAACCGGAAATGGATCGAAGTCCGGATCGTCCCCGGCACCGCCTCGCCATCCCGCATCGCCGGGCGGAAGCGCCATTCCAGGACGGCGCGCCGCGCCGCCGCGTCCAGCATGGGCGAGCCTGAGCTGCGCGCCACACTCGCCGTGATCACGCGCCCATCGGTGCCGACCGACAATTCCAGCCCCACCGTTCCCTGTTCGCCGCGCAGCCGGGCGGCCTCGGGATAGACGGGTGCGGCGTTCTGGTAGCGCTGATCGGGGCCTGGCGGCACCACGGCGCCCGTGGCGCGCCCGACGCCAGCGGCCTGCTGCGCGCCGCTTTCCTCGCCGGGGCGGCTTGCCTCGGCCGGGGCCGGGCTGCGCGCGGCCGGGCGCGGCGGTGGCGCGGGACGCGGGCGCTGGGCCTGTTGGCGCGGCGGCTCGGCCGGCCGGGGTTCCGGCCGCGGCGGTTCGGGCGGCGGGGGCTCCGGCGTGGGCGGCGGCGGGTCCGCTGGGGGTGGCTCAGGCGGTGGCGGCTCAGGCGGCGGCGCGGCCAGGGCCAGCTGCGGCTCGCGCGGCGGTTCTGGGGGCGGCTCCACCGGCGGAGCGACGCGCAGATCGGGCCGCGGCAATTCCAGCGGCGGCAGGGCGAATGGTGTCACCGCGGGCGCGGGGGCAGGGGGCGGAGGCGGCGGGGGCGCCAGGGCCAGCATCGGGGGGGGCGGCGCCACGGGCGGCGGTGGCGGCGGGGGAGGGGCCTCGGCCACGGGGGGCGCCTCGGGCTCGGGCGGCGCGCCGGGCGGGGCGGGCGTCTCGGCCGCGCCGACGGCTTCACCCGATTCCTGGTCCCAGACGATCTCGACGCCTTGCTCGGGGGCCGCGTCGGGGCGCGGCTCGCGCTGCACCAGCCAGATCAGCCCGGCCAGCGCGGCGGTGTGCAGCAGGAGCGAGACAAGGGCCGCCAGTCCGAACCCGGCCCCTTCGGCCGGCGCGGGCCGGCGCAAGCCCGGAGTCACAGGACCAGCACCCCGCTATGCTTCGCCTTGTTGTCCGGCTCCACATGGATGGTGATGATGGCGCTGCCAAGCTCGGCCTTCAGCGCGGCTTCGACGCGGTCGCAGATGGCATGGGCCTCCACCACGCGCATCTCGCCGGGCACCACCAGGTGGAACTCGATGAAGGTGGAGCGTCCCGCCTGGCGCGAGCGGATGTCATGCGCCTCGATCGCGCCCTCCGCCTCGGCCGCCACGGTGGCGCGGATGCGGGCGAGCAATTCGGGCGAAAGCGCCTCATCCATCAGACCGCCCACGCTTTCGCGCACCAGCCTGGCCCCGCTGAACAGGATGTTCACCGCCGTCAGCGCCGCCAGCAGCGGATCGAGCCAGAGCAGGCCAGACGCAAGCGCCAGCGCCACGCCGACCAGCACGCCGATGGAGGTGATGACATCGGCCAGCAAATGCCGCGCATCGGCCAGCAGGGCCGGGGAGCGCAGGCGCTTGCCCTGCTTGAACAGCACGGCACACCAGGCGGCATTCACGGCCGTGGCGGCCATCGCCACGCCAAAGGCGATGAGCGAAAGCTCGGGCGTGTGCGGGTTGTTCCAGACCTGCCAGCATTCATGCAGGATGATGAAGGCCGCGACGAGGATCAGCGCGCCTTCCAGCACGGCGGAGAAATACTCCGCCTTGTCGTGGCCATAAGGGTGGTTCGCATCGGCCGGCTGTGCGGCGTAATGCACCGCCACCAGCGCGGCCACGGCGGCCGCGACATTGACCACGCTTTCCAGCGCATCGGCGAACAGGGCCACGCTGCCGGTCAGCCACCAGGCGACCAGTTTCATCGCCAGGACGGCGAGGGCGATGGCAACACTGCCTGCCGCGAGGGGCACGGCGCGGGTCAAAACTCTTCCTCATCGCTGCGGCGTGAGGCCAAGCTCTAGCCCATTCCCGGCGGCCCGCGAAGCGGCGGGCCTGACATGGAAGCTTCACGGAATCGCGGCCCCCCTGTCATGCACAGGGCGTAACCCGCCGGCCATGACACTTCCCCCCGATGCGCCGGGCCTTTTGGTCGAGGGCGCGCGCCTCACGCTGGGCGGCACCCCCATCCTGCGCGATGTCTCGCTGCAGGTGGCGCGCGGCGAATTCGTGGCGCTGCTGGGGCCTTCGGGCTGCGGCAAGACCTCGCTCATGCGGGTCATCGCCGGCATCCAGCCGGCCGATGCCGGCGTGGTGCGGATCGGCGGGCGGGAGGTGACGGGACTGCACCCGGCCGAGCGCGATGTCGCCATGGTGTTTCAGTCCTATGCGCTCTACCCGCATCTGACGGTCGCGCAGAACATCGCCGTGCCGCTGACGATGCGGCGGCTTTCGGCCTGGCAGCGCATGCCGCTGCTGGGGGGCCTGCTGCCCGGCAGTCGCGCGCGGCGCGAGGCGATTGCGGCCGATGTGGCGCGCATCGCGGAGCCGCTCGGCCTCTCGCATCTGCTGGCGCGCAAGCCAGGGCAGCTCTCGGGCGGGCAGCGCCAGCGCGTGGCCCTGGCCCGTGCCGTGATCCGCGCGCCCGGCGCCTTCCTGATGGATGAGCCGCTCTCCAACCTCGACGCCGCGCTGCGCGTGACCACCCGGCGCGAGATCGTGGAGATCCATCGCCGCGTCGGCGCCGCCACCCTCTACGTGACGCATGACCAGTCCGAAGCGCTGACCATGGCGGACCGCATCGCCGTCATGCAGGCGGGCGAGATCCTGCAGATCGCAACGCCCGAGGTGATTTATCGCGAGCCGGTGGATCTGCGCGTGGCGGGCTTCATCGGCAGCCCGCGCATCAATCTGCTGGACGCGGAGATCGGCGAGGATGCCGTGCTGCGCGTCGGCGGGCTGGCCACGCCGTTGCACAGCCGCGCGCGCGGCCGCGTCACCCTCGCCATCCGCCCGGAGGATTGGGTGATGGGCGGCGAGGGGCTGGAGGCGCGCGTCGAGCACACGGAATTCCTGGGGGATCATGCGCTGGTGCATCTGCGCCTCGGCGCCGCCGCCGTGATCCTGCGCGCCGGCCCCGGCGCGCTGCCCCATGCGGGCGAGGTGGTGCGCCTGGGCTTCCCGCCCGCCCATGCGCTGATCTTCGGCGCGGATGGCCGGCGCATCCCCGCGCATCGGCGCGAGCCCGCCCGTGCGTGAACCCACCGCCAGCCGGCGTGGCGAGGCGCTGGGCGCCTGGCTGCTCACCCTTCCGGCCGCACTCTCCTTCGCGCTGCTGCTGCTGCTGCCCACGCTGGCGGCCATCGCCATGGCCTTCACGGATTATGAGCTGGGGCTGATCCCGGTCTGGATCGGTCTCGAGAATTTCCGCGAGCTGCTGGAGGATCGCGGCTTTCGCCGCTCCTTCTTCAACACGATCATCTATGTCGGGCTGGTGGCGCCGCTCTCGGTCGGGTTGGGGCTGGCGCTGGCGCTGCTGATCGAGGCGGGCGCGCGCGGGCGGGTGTTTTTCCGTGCGGTGTTCTTCCTGCCCGTGGTCTCGCTCACCGTCGCCATGGCGGCGGCCTGGCAATATCTGCTGCACCCCACCATTGGCCCGGTGAACACGCTGCTGCGCCTGATCGGCGTGGCGGGCCCGGCCTGGCTGTCGAGTTCGGACACGGTGCTGGTCTCGCTGGCCGCCATCGGCATCTGGGAGAATGCCGGCTTCAACATGGTGCTCTTCATGGCGGGCCTCACCGCCATTCCGCGCGAGCTGCGCGAGGCGGCTTCGGTGGATGGCGCGCGCAGCGGCTGGTCGCGCTTCTGGCTGGTCACCTGGCCCCTGCTCGGCCCCACCACGCTCTTCGTCGTCACCATCACCATGATCCGCAGCATCCGTGTGTTTGACACGGTGGCGGTGCTGACGCGCGGCGGGCCGAACAAGGCGAGCGAGGTGCTGCTCTACACCATGTACACGGAAGGCTTCACCTTCCTGCGCCTGGGCTATTCCGCCGCGATCACGCTGGTCTTCCTGGTGATCGTGCTCGGGCTGATGTGGCTGCAGACGCGGGTGCTGGATAGGCGGGTGCATTATGGATAACCGCCATTCCCTGCTCCGCGACGCACCGCGTCTCGCGCTGCTCACCCTTTTCGGGCTCATCATCCTGGCGCCCTATATCTGGATGGTCTCGGCCTCGCTGAAGCCGACGGATGAGATCTTCCGGGCCAATCTGGCATTGATCCCCGAGCGCTTCGCGGCGGTCGAGAACTACGCCCGCGTCTTCGCCCAGGTGCCGGTCGGCCGCTATCTGCTGAATGGCGTGATCGTCTGCGGCGGGATCCTCTTCTTCCAGCTGCTCTTCGCCATCCCGGCCGGCTATGCGCTGGCCAAGCTGCGCTTTCCCGGGCGCGAATGGGTGTTTGGCGCCGTCATGCTCGGCCTGCTGGTGCCGCCGCATGTGCCGGCTTTGCCGCTCTACGCGGGCTTCGCCGCACTCGGCATGCTCAACACCTATGCCGCGCTGATCATCCCTTCCACCATCTCGGTCTTCGGCATCTTCCTGTTTCGCCAATTCTTCCGCTCGCTGCCGGATGACCTGATCCATGCGGCGCGGCTGGATGGGATGAGCGAGGGCGCCATCGTCTGGCGCGTGGCCCTGCCCAACGCCTGGCCCGCCGCGACCGCCTTCGCGATCTTCAGCGTCGTCGCGCATTGGAATGACCTCTTCTGGCCGCTCATCGTCGTCACCGGCACGGATTACGCGACCCCCGCCCTGGGCGTGCTGCACTTCCGCACCGAGGAAGCGGGCGACGATTTCGCCGCCCTCATGGCTGCCTGCGCGATCATGACGGCACCCCTCGTCCTCGCCTTCCTCGTCGCGCAGCGCCGCTTCGTCGAAGGCATCGCCACCACCGGCCTCAAGGGATGAGGCCCCCACTCCATGGAGAACCCCAGCATGCTTGAACGCCGCAGCCTCGGCATCGCCGCCGCCACCGCCGCACTCTTCGCGCCGCGCGTGCTGCGCGCCCAGGGCGTGACCGAGATCACGGTGCACTACGCGCAGCCCTTCATATTCAAGGAGAGCTATGACGCCATCGCCGCCGAATTCGCGCGCCGCGAGCCGAATATCCGCATCAACTGGGTGACCACGCCGAACTACGAGGAGGGCATGCAGCTCATCCTCCGCCAGGCGGCGACGGGACAGATGCCGGACCTTTCCTACCAGGGCTTCAACCGCCTGCGCCTCTTCGCCGAGCGCGGCATCGCGCAGGATCTGCTGCCGCTGCTGCGCGCCGAGGGTGACCCCACCGCCATGGGCTACTCGCCGAACATCCTGGCGCTGGGCCATTTCGGCGGGATGCAGGCGGGCCTCGCCTATGCCGCCTCCAACCCCATCACTTATTTC
This sequence comes from Acetobacteraceae bacterium, assembly GCA_027487385.1. GTDB lineage: Bacteria > Pseudomonadota > Alphaproteobacteria > Acetobacterales > Acetobacteraceae > Roseococcus. The sequence goes on from JAIYDS010000029.1 coordinate 26,387, forward strand.
AATGCTGACCTCGTTCGCCGCGCCGGCGGCAACCCGGACGCCATGCCGACCGACTGGGCGGGCACGCTGGCGCTCGCCGCGCGCATCAAGGCGCTGGGCGGCGGCATCGAGGGCATGTTCTACACCTGGCCCGGCGATGACTGGATGTTCTCCGCGCTGCTGTTTGGCCATGGCGGCCGGATGCTGAGCGAGGATGAGCGCGACATCGCCTTCGCCGGCCCCGAGGGCCTCGCCGCGCTGCGCCTGCTCGACCGCATGGTGAAGGAGGGCGGCATGCCCAACCTGACGCGCGAGGCCGCGCAGCAGGCCTTCGCCGCCGGGCGCCTGGGCATGTTCTTCTGGACCACGGCGGCCCTGCGCGGGACCATCCAGCAGGTTGGCCGCAATTTCGAGCTGCGCACCACGGTGATGCCGGTGATTGACCCCGTCCGCGGGCGCTTGCCCACCGGCGGCGCCGCCGGCATGCTCACCGCGCGGGACCCCGCCAAGCGCGAGGCCGCCTGGAAGTTCCTGCGCTTCTCCACCAGCGCCGAGGGCACCACCCTCATGGTCCGCAACACCGGCTATGTGCCGACCAACCAGCTGGCCATTGATGACCCGCGCTGGCTGGCCGAATTCTATCAGCAGAACCCGCTCTTCCAGGCGGCGACGCGGCAGGCCAACATCATGATCCCCTGGTATGCCTTCCCGGGCGCCAACTCGGTGCGCGTGACGCAGACCATGGTGGACAACCAGGCGCGCATCGTGGAACAGCGGGCGACGCCGGAACAGGCGCTGGCGGATATGGCGAGCGAAGTGCGCCGGTTGCTGCCGCGGCCGCGTGGTTAGTCTCCAGGGCGCTGCCCTGGACCCGCTGGGGCCGAGAGGCCCCAGACCCCGATCGTAAAGAGAAACGATGATCACCAAAGTTGCGCAGATCAGTGACACGCATCTCTCGAAGAGCCGGCCGCTTTTCGATGGGAATTTCGCGCCCGTGCAGGAGGCGCTGCGCGCCGCGAAGCCCGACCTGGTGATCCACACGGGGGACCTCTCGCTCGATGGCGCGGATTCCGCCGAGGATCTGCGCCACGGCACCGCGGCCATGAACGCGCTCGGGCTGGAATGGCTGGGCCTGCCCGGCAATCACGATGTGGGCGATGACGCGGTGCTGGGCGGCCGGCAGCCCATCACGCCGGAGCGCCTGGCCCGCTGGGAAGATTGCGTCGGGACTTTGCATTTCACGCGCGACATTCCGGGCTGGCGGCTGATCGGCCTGGACACCCAGGGCTTCTCCGCCAACCCCGCGCATCGCGCCGCCGTGGCCGAGGCCATCGCAACGGCCGGCCCGCGCCGCATCGCGCTCTTCCAGCACAAGCCGATCACAGAGGAGGCGCTGGACGACACGGCGGTGAATTACTGGCCGCTGCTGCCCTCACCCCGCGCGGAGCTTCTGGCCATGTTCGGCGATGCCCGCCCAGCGCTGATCGCCAGCGGCCATGTCCATCAATGGCGGGACCGCATGGCCGATGGCATCCGGCAGATCTGGGCGCCGGCCGTGGGCTTCATCGTGGGCGATCCCTGGCAGCACCGCGTCGGCGAGAAGATCCTCGGCTGGGTCGAGCATGAATTCCACGCCGACGGAACGCATGTGGCGCGCCTTCACCACATGCCGGACCTGCCCCTGCTGGACATCGGCGAAATCCCCGAAGCCTACGGCCCCATGCCGCGCCTGTAGCGCGGGATGGGCCGGGAGGTGACCTCCTCCAGCAGAAGCCGGAGGTCGCGGCTCATCAGCGCGATGCGCGCCTCGGTGAGGTCCAGCATCGCATCGCGCCGCTCCAGATCGTCAATGCCGAGGCGCGCCTCGCCGCGGAACAGCGGGTCATCTTCGGCCGCCACTTCCAGCAATCCGGCCGCGCGCCATTCGGCGACGATCTCCTCGGCGATGTTGGGCGAATCGGGCGCGTCGCGCCGCGTCAGATAGCGCCAGACCGTGGCGGGGAAGAGGTTGGATTCGGCCGGCTGGCGATGGATCTCCGCCAGCAGGTTGCTGCGGGTCCGCAGCACGCCACTGGTGCTTCCGAAGAGCAGCGTGCTGGCCACGGCCGCCTCGGCCGAGCCGCCGATGATGCCCACGGTGTCGCCTGCCGCCGTCGAACCCGCCAGTGAGAGCCCGCCGGTCAGCGCCGCCGTGCTGGCGCCGATCAGGATGCCCGCAAGGCCCAGGTTGCGTGCCCGCCGCGCCTCATTGCGCTGCAATTGCCCGCGCAACTGGTCAGCGCGCTCACCCTCGCAATCGAGAAGGGCGAGCGTGGCCTGCACGTCCAGCAGCGCCAGCAGCACGCGGTCCGTCACCGCCTGGCGCGCCAGGATCAGCGGCACGCCATTGCCGGGGCGGCGCTCCGTCTCGATCAGCGCCTGCATGCGGCCCATCACGCCGATGGCTTCCGCCGCCTCGATCGCATCGGCCGAGAAGCCGCCTGCCAGCAGCCTCTCCACCTCGCCCGGGGCCGGGGGCGGCAGGCTGGGCCGCGCCTGCCGCAGCCCCGTTGCGCAAAACCCGTCGCCGACATCCACGATCCGGCGCTCCCCCAGCCCGCAGCCCAGCAGCGGCAGGGTGCAGGCGAGGAGGAGCGCCGCGCGCATCCTCAGACCGAAAAGTACTTCGCCCGCGGGTGGTGCAGCACGATCGCACTCGTGCTCTGCTCCGGATGCAGCTGCCACTCGTCGCTGATATCCACGCCGATGCGCTTGGCATCCAACAGGTCCAGCAGCGGCGCCTGGTCTTCCAGCTTCGGGCAGGCCGGGTAGCCGAAGGAGTAGCGGCCGCCACGATAGCCCTGGCTCAGCATCTTCTCGATGTCGCGGTCATCCTCGGAGGAGAAGCCGAGCTCCGCGCGGATGCGCTTGTGGGTGACTTCCGCCAGCGCCTCCGCCATCTCGACCGAGAGGCCGTGCAGGTAGAGGTAATCCTGGTAGCGGTTCTCCTCGAACCACTCGCGCGCCATGTCGGAGGCCTTCTGCCCGACGGTGACGACCTGCAGGCCGATCACGTCGCGCTCGGCATCGTCAATGTCGCGGACGAAATCGGCGATGCAGTCGCCGTCTTCCTTGGGCTGGCGCGGCATGTTGAAGCGCGCGACCTCGGTCGTGCCATCCTCGGCGAAGAGGATCAGGTCATTGCCCTGGCCAGCGCATTTCCAATAGCCGTAGATCGCCTGTGGCTTGAGGATGTTCTGCTCCTGCGTCAGCGCAAGCATGCGCTTCAGCACGGGGCGCAGCTCCTGCTTCGCCCAGCCCAGGAAATCCTCCAGGCTGCGGCCGGCCTTCCGGAAGCCCCATTGGAACTGGTAGAGGCTGCGCTCATTGATGAAGGGGACCAGCGCCTTGGGGTCGGTCTCGATCACCTTGGCGCCCCAGAAGGGCGGCACGGGGGTGGGGAGGTTCGCCGTCTCGCGGCGCCGGCGCTTCTGCGCATAGGCCACATCCACCGGCGCGAAGCCGCGCGGATCGGCGGTGCCGAGTGTGCGCTTCTCGTTGCGCGACTTGCCCGCGCGCTTCGCCTGGATGGCGCCCAGATAGCCCTCGAAGTCATTGCCCATCACCTTGTCCATCAGGTGAAGGCCGTCGAAGGCGTCGCGCGCATAGACGACCTTGCCGCAGGCATAGGCCTGGACGCAGTCCTCCTCGACATAGTTGCGCGTCAGCGCGGCGCCGCCGAGCAGCACCGGGATGTCGATGCCCTGGCGGCTCATCTCCTCCAGATTCTCGCGCATCACCACCGTGGACTTCACCAGCAGGCCGGACATGCCGATGGCGTTGGCCTTGTGCTCCTTGGCGGCGGCGACGATGTCGTTCAGCGGCACCTTGATGCCGAGGTTGACGACCTTGTAGCCATTGTTGGTCAGGATGATGTCCACCAGATTCTTGCCGATATCGTGCACGTCGCCGCGCACGGTGCCCAGCACGATGGTGCCCTTCTCCTGGCCTTCGACGCGTTCCATGAAGGGCTCGAGATAGGCGACGGCGGCCTTCATCGTCTCGGCGGATTGCAGCACGAAGGGCAGCTGCATCTTGCCGGCGCCGAAGAGGTCGCCCACCACCTTCATGCCGTCCAGCAACACGTCATTGATGATGTCGAGCGGCTTCATGCCCTCGGCCATGGCGGCGGCGAGCTCGTCGTCGAGGCCCTTGCGGTCGCCATCCACGATGCGGTCCTTCAGGCGGCCCTGGACGGTCGCCGCCTTGACCTTGGCAACATTATCCGCCGCCTTCCGGCCGGAGAACATCTCCAGCACCTTCTGCAGCGGGTCATAGCCTTCCTCGCGGCGGTCATAGATGAGGTCTTCCATGACCTTCACCTCTTCCGCCGGGATCTTGTGCAGCGGCTTGATCTTGGAGACGTGCACGATGGCGCCCGTCATCCCCGCCTTCACCGCGTGATCCAGGAACACGCTGTTCAGCACATGCCGCGCCGCCGGGTTGAGCCCGAAGGAGATGTTGGAGAGGCCGAGCATGATCTGGATGTCCGGGAACTTGTCCCGGATCATGCGGATGCCCTCCAGCGTCCAGAGCCCCAGCTTGCGGTCATCCTCGTTGCCGGTGGCGATGGTGAAGGTCAGCGGATCGATCATCAGGTCGGATTGCGGCAGGCCGTATTGGTTGCAGGCGAAATCCACCAGGCGCTCGGCGATGCGCAGCTTGTCCTCGGCGGTCTTGGCCATGCCCACTTCGTCGATGGTCAGCGCGATGACGGCGGCGCCGAACTTCTTGGCGAGCTTCATGCGGTCATGCGCCGCGCCCTCGCCTTCCTCGAAATTGATCGAGTTGATGATGGGCTTGCCGCCATGCAGCTTCAGCGAAGCCTCGATGACATTGGTCTCGGTGCTGTCGATCACCAGCGGGCTGTTCACGCTGGAGGTGAAGCGCGTGATCACCTCGCTCATCTCGCGCATCTCGTCGCGGCCGACGAAGGCGGTGCAGATGTCGAGGCTGTTCGAGCCCTCGGCCACCTGCTCGCGGCCGATGGCAAGGCAGCTGTCCCAGTCATTGGCTTCCTGCGCCGTGCGCCAGGCCTTGGAGCCATTGGCGTTGCAGCGCTCGCCGATGGAGAAATAGGAATTCTCCTGCCGCAGCGCCGTCGCGGAATAGAGCGAGGCGACGGAGGGCACCCAGTGGGACTTGCGGCGCACCGGCGTGGGGCGGTGCTTGTCGCCGCCCAGGCGGCGCAGCATGGCGTCCTGCGCCGCGATATGCGGGGTGGAGGTGCCGCAGCAGCCGCCGATCAGGTTGAAGCCGTCCTCCACGACGAAGCGCTCCATCCAGACGGCCATTTCCTCCGCACCCAGCGGGTAATGCGTCTTGCCATCCACCAGCTCCGGCAGGCCGGCATTGGGCTGCACGCTGAGCAGGCCGGGCCAGTTCTGCGAGAGCCAGCGCAGATGCTCCGCCATCTCCTGCGGGCCGGAGGCGCAGTTCAGGCCGAGCAGCGGCACGTCCAGCGAATGCACCACGGCCGCGGCGGCGGCGATGTCGGGGCCGACCAGCAGCGTGCCCGTGGTTTCCACCGTCACCTGCACGAAGATGGGGATGTCGCTCTTCGTCTTGGCCTTGGCGATCTTCGCCGCGTTCACGGCGGCCTTGATGTAGAGGGTGTCCTGGTTCGTCTCGGTCAGGATGGCGTCGCAGCCGCCGGCGATGAGGCCGAGGCACTGTTCCGTCAGCGCCGCTTCCAGCGCGTCATAGGTGATGTGGCCCAGGCTCGGCAGCTTGGTGCCCGGGCCGATATCGCCCACCACCCAGCGGTGGCGGCCATCGGCGAAGCTTTCCGCCGCCTCGCGCGCCAGTTCCACGCCGAGCTTGTTGATCTCGAAGGCGCGGGAGCCGAGCTCGAATTCCTCGAGCGTGATGGGGCTGCCGCCGAAGGTGTTGGTCAGCACCATGTCGGCGCCGGCTTCGTAATAGCCGCGATGGATCTCGCGGATCAGCTCGGGGCGGGAGAGGGAGAGAACCTCGGTGCAGTTCTCCTTGTCCCAGAAATCCTTGACGATATCGAGCGTCAGCGCCTGGACGCGGCTGCCCATGCCGCCGTCGCAAAGCAGGACGCGGTCACGCAGGGCATCGAGGAGGTGCGGGCGAG
>JAIYDS010000131.1 GCA_027487385.1 Acetobacteraceae bacterium
CTGCCGGCGGTAGCTGCGCCTCGCGCGTCGAAGCCGCTGCCGGCGGTAGCTGCGCCTCGCGCGTCGAAGCCGCTGCCGGCGGTAGCTGCGCCTCGCGCGTCGAAGCCGCTGCCGGCGGTGGCGCCTCCGGCCAGGTGATCGTCGCCGGAAATCCGGGCTGCCCCGGCACGGCGCGCAGGGCGGCGCGATAGGCCGACCAGGCCGCGCGCTGCTCGGGGCTGAGCGGCGCATCGGCCAGCTGCGTCCAGTCGGTGGCGGCCAGCCGCGCATCCCGATCCGCGCGGGCCTGCGCCGCGGTCATGCCGCGCGGCGGCGGCACGAAGCCCTCGCCATCCCAGCGCCAGCCGGGGGCCACCCCCTCCGGCGCGATCTCCAGCGTGGCCACGAAGGCCGCCGTGAAGCGCTCCTCCAGCGGCAGGTCACTGGCCGGGATGATCTCCACCACCAGCCCATTCTCAACTCGGACGGTCTGCATCAGCGATACTCCAGGATGATGATGCGCCCAGCGGCACCAGCGCCGCCGGCCAGGCTGCCCGCGCTCACGCCGCCACAGGCGCCGCTGCCAGCCGCGCCCGGGCCGCTGGCCGCATTTCCGGGCGCGTTGATGCCCGTCCATGCCCCACCACCGCCGCCGGTCAGGGGCGAAGGCGCGCCGGGGCCGCCGAGCAGCCCGTCGGCGGTGCCAATCCCCGGCCCGCCCGGCTGGCCAGGCGAGGCGTAGAGGACGACGCCGCCGCTGTTGCTGGGTGCAGCACCGCCGGAGCCACCCGCGCGCAATACCGTGCCGGCCGAACCGCCGGAGCCGCTCCCGCCCAGCCCTCCCGGCACGGTCAGCAGCGCCCCCAGCGACGTCGTGCCCCCACTGCCCCCGTTGTTGGCGCCGGCCGCACCCCCGGCGCCGGCCGCGCCGATGGTGACCGCGCGCGAGGCGCCGATCTCCGCCGCCGTGAACTCCACCACGGCATAGCCGCCACTCGCCCCTCCGCCCGCGGGGGAGCTTTGGCTGGTGCCGTTGCTCATGCCGCCGCCGCCCCCACCGCCGCCCACGGCATGCACGATGCAGCTCTGCATCCCCGGTGTCGGCGTATAGGTGCCCGAGGCCGAGAAGACCTGGATGTTGATCAGCGCGCCTGTGCCCGCCGCCATGACGCGCCAGCCCGTCCCGCCGTCGCTCATCAGCGTCAGCCGCTCGGCCGGCAGCAGGGCGATGCTGGTCGCCCCCTCAATCGTGTCGCTGCCCGCGCGCTGGATGGTGACCACCCCGGCCGAGCTGTCCGTCCGCGCGAAGGTCAGCCGCTGCGGCAGGCCGCCCGCCGCATTCGCGGCCGGCAAGGTCAGGCCAAAGCTGCCCGAGGCATTCACGAGCACGAGCCCGGCATCATCGGCCGTCAGCGTCACGCCGCCCGTGCTGATGGTGCGCACGAAGCCACCCGTCAGCCGGCGCATGGCCTGGATCAGCTGCTCACGGTTCGCATCACTCGGCGTCAGGCCCAAGGTCTCGATGGCGCGGACGATTTCCTCCTGCGCGCCGTTGAACCAGGTCGCGCCGGGGATGGTGCCCGCCAAGTTGAGGCCGAGGTTCCGGTCCCGAAAGCCTCGACGGCCGGAGCCGAGATCCACCGTGGCGCCTGTGATGCGGTCCATGCTCTGAGGCTCCTCTAGACGTAGCTGAAATAGACGGTGGTGTGGGCGGGTGCGGCGCGGCGGATGAGGCACTCCACGGGGCTGCGCGCGAAATCGCCGAGCGGCGTGCTGACATCGGCCACGCCCACCTCGAATTCGGTCAGCAGCGTGGGGGCTGTGATGGTGACGATCCATTCGAAGCGGCCGTCCTCGGCGATCAGCTCGTCATCGCAGGCGCTGACGCCGCATTCGAAGGGGCGGCTTTCGGTGATGGTGATGGCGATGCCGAGTGCCGCCGCGATGCCGATGAAATAGGCCGGCGTGGCCCCGCCGCGCGCCGTCCAGCGCTGGTGGGCCAGGGCGCGGCGCGTCTCGATGGGCAGGCGGGCGGCGGGGCCGATGCAGGGGTCATCGCCCAGCACGCGCTCATAATCGGCCAGCATCTCATCCGCCTCACGCGGGTCGGCCTGGCGGATCAGATCCTCGGCGCGGGCATCGAGCCGGGCGAATTCCTCAGCCATGGGCCAGAGCAGGCGCTCCAGCCGGCTCCCCGGCTCACGCGGCAGGGCGGCCCCGGGCGGCAGGAGTGCCATGAGCTGGGCGAGCTGCTCGTCGCGCATCATTGTTGCGCCTCGCGCGCGTCGCGCAGAATGCGCGCCTCCGGCACGACGTGCGCTGCCGGCGTCATGCGAAGGTCACCGTGCCCAGGATGGGCAGCTGCGTGGCGCCGGGCACCACATCGGCGGACGGCGCGGTGAGCCCGTGCCAGGCCTCACCCGCCACGCCGGAGATCGCCTCCGAAAGGCGGGAGCGGCGCAGGGTCTCGCCCGGCGCGGCCTCGGTCGCGAAGAAGCTGGCCAGGCCGGCCGTCACGGCGGCCCGCAGCTCGGCCGTGTCGGGCGAGAGGGTGAGGGTGACGGGCACGGAAAGGGTGGGCGGCGCGAAGGCCGTCACCAGGGCGGTGACGGGCCGCCGCGCATCCAGGGCGGCCTGCACCGCCGCCACCAGGCCCGCGCTGGGCAGCGCCCCACCTGGTGCGAGGATGACGACGCCGACGGTGCCAAGGCCCACATGCGGCGCGAAGACGAAGGCGCGTTCCACGCCCGGCACGGCCAGCGCCCAGGCCAGGTAATCCTCCCGCGTGCCGCCCGAGGGCGGCGTCTGGATGCGGGCGATGATGCGGCCGCGCAGCGTCGCGTCATCCTCGACATCGAGCCCGCCCGTGAGGCCGGGTGCCGCGATGCTGGCCGAGGTGAGGCCGATGACCGGCGCGATGGGCGAAAGGCTCTGCGCCGCCGCCGCATTGCCGGCCAGGCCGCCCGCCACCGCCGTCACCTGGCCGGTGCCGAGGCCCGCCACCAGGTTCACGGCCGCATCCAGCGTGTAGCGCGCGTCATCCGCGCGGCGGAATTCCGTCCCGGCCGGGATGATGGTGCCGGCCGTGCCCACCAGGCTCAGCGGTCCGCGCGCGGGGGCGGCCGGGCGGCGGCCGATGCCCCAGATGGCGCCGTGGCGGTCCAGCAGCTCGGTCTCGGCCGTGTCGGGCAGCAGCTGCTCGGCCGCCCAGCCGAGATGGCCGTGCAGGTCATTGGCGGCGATGGCGGTGAGGCGGACCATCACCTCCTCGACCGAGCGGCGCTGCCGCGCATCGGCGCCCGGCAGGGCCGCCTGGATCTCGGCCGCCAGGCGCTCACGCAGCTCGAAGGGGGTGGGGCGGGCGAAGGGCATCAGATCAGCACCCCGAAGGTCTCGTCATAGCTGAGTTCCGCGACCTGGACGCGCAGGGCGAGCTGGCCGCGGGATGCCCAGGCGGCCGAGACGGAGACGGCGCGGGCCAGCCCTTCCTCGACCAGCCAGGCCAGGGCTTCCCGCGCGTAGATCTCGGCGCGCAGGCGCGTGGCCTCGTTCTGCTTTTCGCGGGCCAGCAGCCAAAGGCGGGAGCCGATGCGGTCCCCCGCCGCCGGCGCCAGGGCATCGCCCACCCAGCCGCGCCGGTCCCGGTTCAGCGGGTCGGGCAGCGGATCCTCGGCGCCGGCGCGGGCGTCGAGGAAGAGGCTCAGCAGGATGGCGGTGCGCAGCCCGTCCTCGCGCGCGACGGCGCCGGAGGGGGCGAGGGCCAGGTCAGGGGTGAGGCGCGTCTGGCCCCAATCAAGCGCGATCACAGCGCCACCCCCGGCGTGATGCTGCCCGAGGCGCGGATATTGCCCACCACATCCAGGCTCTCGGCCTCGATGCGCACGCGCAGCCCCTGGATGACGATGGTGCGGTCCGCGCGCAGCAGCACGCGATGGCCACCGCCGGCGTCCAGCGAGGAATAGAGGCAGACCTCACCGGGGCCGAGGCCGGAGGGGCGGCCGCCCGCATCCCCCACCACGATGGCCACCGGATGGTCCCGGTTGCCGCCGATGCAGAGCACCACGGCCTCGGCGCCGGCCTGCGGCACCGAGGTGAGGCCATAGGGCTGCACGCGCTCCACCCCATCGCGCGTCTCGCCCGCCAGGAGCGTGAGCTGGAGGGTTTGAAGCCCCGGCCCATCCGAGACGGCGCGCAGCACGGCGCGGCCCACGGTGAGCATCACGCGGCGGCGCAGCGGCTCCAGCAGGCGGGAGAGGGCGGAGAAATCGGTCATCGGCCGGCACCGGGCAGGGGCGGCACATCGGTGCGCTTCACGAAGCCATCGCCGGCGCCCTGGTTGCGGGCGCCTTCCTGCCCGACATAGGAGCCGACAATCCAGCCGCTGCGCCCACCGCCGCGCTGTTCCGGCTCAGGCAGGATCTCGAAGGCCTCGCGCGGGGCGACCTCGATCTCGGTGACGGTGCCCTGGTCATCCAGCGTCCAGGCGACGGAGACGATCAGCATCTCGCGCTCCAGCTCCAGATAGGCATCCTGGACGCGGACCATGGTGTTGGGCCGCCAGAGGCGCCCCGTGCCGCCGCGCCAGCCCGGCACGCGATAGGTCAGCCGGCGGGAGCGCGCGGCGCAGGTGATGACCTCCCAATCGGCGCGGCGCTGGAAGCTCACGCCCTCGCCCGCCGCCTCAGCCAGCAGCAGCTTGGGGCGGTGGCGCGTCACCTCGGCATCGCGGCAGCGGGCCTCGCCCTGGCCGGCGCGGCCGCCCTCACCCTGGCCGCGCACCACCACCAGGTCATGCCGGCCGGACCAATCAAACCGCCCCTGGGCCGAGAGGATGTTGCCGTCCTCACCCCCCAGGCGGAGCATGCCGGCCGCCTCACCCCCGGCGCCGGCCTTGGTGATGAGCAGGCGGCCCCGCCCATCCCCGGTGGCGATCAGCCCGCGCTGGCGGCAGCCGCGCTCGATCACCTCCCACGCCGTCTCGCCCGGCTGGATGGCCGCGCGCTGGAAGGGCGCGCCGCAATCCACGCTGGCCACCACCTCGATGTTGAAGGGCGCGCAGACGCGGCGGGCCAGCTCATCCAGCTTGATGCCGCGCCATTCGAAGGGCGGGTCAATCGCGGCGGCGGCATCCACCAGATCCCCCACCAGGTCCCGGCCGGTGACGGAAAGGGTGTGGCGCGTCGCGTCGTAATCCGCGTCCACGCCGTCGATATGGCCGGAGAGGACCTCCTCGCCATCGAGGGCGACGGTGCAGCGCTCGGCCGGGCGGATGCGGCGCTCGGCGGCGGAGCCGCCTGATTTACTGACGGCGGCTCCGCCGCCAGCGCGGCTATCGCCACTCCAGCGCTCGGTCAGCTCCAGCGTGAACTTGCTGGCGGCGGCCTCAATCGAATGGGCCAGGCGCAGGGAGAGCCAGCCGGAATGCACCAGGCCGTCCACCGTGAGGGTGACCTGGCCGGCAGAGGCGGCGGGGAATTGGCTCATCGGGCGACTTCCAGCACGCGGCCACCAGGCACGAAGAGCGGGTGCCGCACCCGGTTGCGCGCGGTGAGCGCCTGAGCGCGGCCAAAGAGGCCGTTGAGATCATCCCCATCCAGCCGATAGGCCACCAGCGCGGCCGGCAGGCTGGTGGGCAGCTGGATCCGCCGCAGCGCCGGCAGCAGGGCCGCGCGGGCGGAAGTGTCCTGCACCAGGGCGGCGCGCAGGCCCAGCATCTCGGTCCAGGCATCGTGCAGCCCGGCCTCGGCCAGGGCATCGGCGGCGGCGGCCATGGCATCGGCCACCGCATCCCGCGCCGCGATGGCATCGGGCCGGCTGTCAAAGGGCATCAGGGCCAGCACGCGCGCGGCCTCGGACGCCGCCGCGCATTGGGCCACGGCGCGCCAGGCGGCGAGTTCCACCGGCAGGGCGGGCGCTGCGGTCAGCGCCAGCAGGCGGGGCAGCACATCGCGGCCGGGCACGGCGGCACCGGCGGGCCAAAGCCCCTCCAGCGCCGGCGCCTCACCCCGCGCGGGCGGTGCGGCGAGGAGCGAGGCGCCGCGATAGGCATCCAGCAGCACCGGGCCGAAGGCTTCCGGGTTGCGGAGATCCGCGTCGCTCACGCTGGCCAGCGCGCTGCCCGCCGGGCGGCCCAGCCGGTCAAACGGGCGGCCGAGCGCGTTGTAGAGCCCGGTGAACTGATCCACCACGCCGTTCACGAAGGTCCGCAGGGCGCCCAGCAGCAGGCGCGGCAGGGCCAGCAATTGCCGCAGGCGGGAAAGCACCCGCAGCACAGCCAGGCGCAGGCGGCCGAGGCGGTTCAGGATGCCGGCCAACCCGTCCTCGGCGATCAGCGGCGCCGGGCGGCGGCCCGCGCGTTCGAGACGGAGGCTGACCTGCGCCACGCGGCGCTCTACCTCGCTCTGCACCACCCGGCCTTCCAGGATGGCCACCTCCACCTGGCCGAACCAGGGGTGGGTGAAGCTGGCGGTGCCGGGGGCGGCGATGGCCTCCAGGAAGTCCTCGGCCTGGAGCTGCACGTCATCGCCGATCAGCAGGCCTTCGACGTCAATGCGGCGGGTCTTCTCGCCCAGATCCTCGTGCCAGGGGTCATCGCGGCCGGGGAATTCATGCGTGACCCAGCGGCGGCCGGGCTGATCCGTGCCGATGCGGACGAAAAAGGGCAGGCCGCGCAGCGTGGCCTGGCGGAAGGTGGGGTCCAGGAAGGCCAGCACCTGCTGGCCGGCCGCGTTCACCTGGCCGAGCGTGGCGGCCGCGTCGCCGAGGAAGCCGCTCACGGCGTCACCATCCGCGGGCCCTGGTTGATGGTCCAGCGCTCATCCGGGTTGGCGGGGCGGCCGGTCACCTGGGGTGGGCGGCCATCCTCGATACGGATGTTGAGCTGGCCGCCGGTCTGCACCTGGACGGGGCGCGGGCCGGAAGCGGCCGGGCGTGGGGCGGCGGCGCTGCCCGGCGCGGGCGCGGCACCGCCTTCGCCCGTCACCTGGTTCCAGAAGCCGTCATTGCCGTAGAAGCCGATGCCTGGATTGGCGGCGCGCTGACGGGCCTGGACATTGCCCAGCGCGGGCGGCGCGGCATCCAACCTTTCCTGCCCCGCGCGGCCCGCGCCGAGGCCCCTGGAAATGGCGGCAAAGGCGACCCGGGCAGCTTCGGCGATGTCATCCCAATAGGTCACGATCAGGAGAAGGGAGGCGCCCAGTGCTGTCAGGAACAATCCAAGCGGCGAAGCCGCGAAGGCAACCGTGAACGGAAGCAGCGCCGCGACGACCTTCGCGATAGCTGCTGCCAGCGCCAGCAGCGGCACAGCCAGGGGGGCGGCCACCGCGAGAGCGAGGCCGCCCAGATAGAACTCCGCTGTGGAGAGCGGGCCGGTAAAGCGCTCGACAGCGGCCCGCACCCGCTCGAACACCCCGATGATGTCGGTGACCGCATCCTGAATGCTGGTCAGGATGCCGGGCAGGCGCTCGAACAAGCCCGGCACGCGCTCCGGACCGGCATCCCCCACGCGGGCGTAGCCGAAAAGGAACTGCTCCATGCCGGTGAAGGCCCGCATGATCGCGCCGGCCGTCTGCTCGGCCCAGCGCTGGATCGTGCCATCGGCGGCCAGTTCATCAATCCGCTTCAGCAGGTCCCGAAGCTGGCCCTTCATCCAGTCGAAGACACCAGCGCGCATCACCGCAAGCTCAAACCGCGTCCAGGCATCGGAGAGCATGGAGAGCATGCCGCGCCAGGATTGCGCTTGCCGGGCCATAGCCCCTTGATACTGCCGGTTCCAGATGGCGCGCAGGGTGCTTCCGACCTGCGCCTGGTTGTTGGCGTTGACCACCTCCGCCATCTGGCGGCCGTTCCGCATGTAGCTCAGGCGCACCTTGTCGCCATCGCGTTGGGCAGTGATGCCCAATTCCCGCAGCCGCTCGAACTGCCCGGTCACCGCGTCCAGGTAGGCCTCGGTCACCTGCATCAGCGGCACCTTGTTGCCGGCCGCGCCCTCTCCGATGCTGTCCAAAGTCTCCTGGGCATTGTGCCCGGCGCTCGTCAGGCGGCGAAAAGCCGTGGCCGCCTCACCGATGCTGTAGGGCGTGCGGCCTGCCCATTCGTCAATGTAGCGCAGGGCGTTGGCGGCGGCCTCTGTGCTGGGCATAGATAGTTCAAGCGCGTCCTGAAGATCTTCGAAATCCGCCGCCGTCCTGACGAAGGTGCGGTTGAAGGCGATGCCGCCCGCAATCGCCGCACCCGCCCCCAGCCCCGCAGCGGTGGCCGAGACGCGGCCGATGGCCAGCGCGGCGTTCCCCGCGCTGCTGGCCACACGCCCCATCGCCCCCGCCAGCCTGGTCGCCCCGCTCTCCCGGCCGATCCGCTGCGCCGCCGCCCCCACGGCGGCCAGGCGCGCTTCCACCGCGCGCATCGGCGCGGTGAGGCGGTCCACGGCTTGCAGCAGGATCTGGAGGCGCAGCATGGCGGATCACCGCTCCGGGTTCAGTTTGGCTTGCCACTGAGCGGCACGAGCACCCCAAAATCGGAGTTCGGCTGGTCCCCAGTCTCGCCAGTCGGCGGGGATGCCGAAGCTCCCCGCGGCGAGGGCAAGCCACCCGTCCCAGTCTTGAGGCCAGCCGGCATAAAACCCGCGACGAGTTCCAGCAGCGCCGCGCCGTCCTCCATGTTCAGCTCGCTCAGCTCGGCGGCCGGAATGCCGGAAAGGCGGGCCGCCAGGTGCAGCGTCATGCTGCCCGCGGATGCGCCGGCGCCGGCGGCCTCCATCGCGGCCACCAGGTCGCCCAGCTTGGGGCGGCGCAGCGTGATTTCCGTGATGCTGTCCACCACCTGGCCCGTCTGCTTCGAGACGCGCTGGATGGGCTCGCGCAGCACCAGGCGCGCCTGGCCACTGCTGCCGCCTCGCGCTCCTTCGTCGCTGCCGGCGGCGCTCACAGCACTTCCTCCGCGCCGGGGCCTTCCATCTTCAGCGTGACGTTCCCGCCCTCGCCATCCTTCAGCGTCGGCGTGTCGGTGGTGAAGGCGTCATTGATGACGTAGCGCTGGCCGGTGTCGCATTCGAACACCACCACGGCGCCGGTCAGCCGGCCGAGGCGGGCCACGGACATGCCAGGGCGCAGCGCCGTCTCACACTCCAGCACGGCGGGCACCGTCTCCTCGGCATAGCCGACGACGCGGCCGACGACGACGCTGGTGCGCTTGACGCCGCCGATGTCCAGCATGGCGCCCTTCGCCGTCTCGATCACATCGCCATTCACGCGGATGGTCGCGCGGCCCAAAAACTGCGGCATCTCGGCCTCCCCTTACAGCAGGAACTGGATCTGCGCCGCGACCACGCGGAGCTGATTGACGATGTCGGGCGGCAGCAGCGCGTCCACCCGGTTCGGGTCGGTGGTGCTGCGGACCACGATGATGTCCCGCTTGAAGGCGTCGATGCCCTCGACCAGGCCGGCGCTTTCCCACTGGATGGCGCGCGCCACGATCTCGGCGCGGATCAGGCCGGGCGTCGCCACCGCCTGGCCGCGCGCGAAGTTCGTGCCGTCATCCGCCAGCTTGTGGCGCGGGTAGCGCAGCGCGATCATCTGCCGCAGGTCGTAGCGCAGGAAGGCCAGCGTCTTCATGGTCTCGACGTCGAGGTAGCTGATGTCCTCGGCGCCGGTCGCGCTGGTCTGATAGGTGGTGACCACGCGCTCGATCAGCACGTTCCCGCCATCATCCACCCGGAAGGTGCTGATGCCATCGCGCAGCAGCAGGTCCCGCTC
>JAIYDS010000043.1 GCA_027487385.1 Acetobacteraceae bacterium
CGAGGGGTTCCGGCCCTTCTGCGCCATCTACTCGACCTTCCTCCAGCGCGGCTATGACCAGGTGGTGCATGACGTGGCGCTGCAGGGCCTGCCCGTGCGCTTCGCCATGGACCGCGCCGGCCTGGTCGGCGCCGATGGCGCCACGCATGCGGGCAGCTTCGACATCGCCTATCTGGGCTGCCTGCCCGGGATGGTGCTGATGGCGCCGTCCTGCGAGGTCGAACTCGCGCATATGATCGCCACCATGGCGCAGATTGATGACGCGCCGTCCGGCGTGCGCTATCCGCGCGGCGAGGGCTTCGCGCTGGAGCCCTTGCCCGCACGCGGCACCGTCCTGCCGATCGGCAAGGGGCGCATCCTGCGCGAGGGCAGCAAGATCGCCATCCTCAGCTATGGCGCGCGGTTGCAGGAATGCCTGAAGGCCGCCGAGGAGCTGGCCGCCTTCGGCCTCTCCACCACCGTGGCCGATGCGCGCTTCGCCAAGCCGCTGGACACCGCCCTGGTCGAGCAGCTGGCGCGCCACCATGAGGTGCTGATCACCATCGAGGAAGGCAGCGTGAACGGCTTCGGCGGCCTCGTCATGCACCACTTGGCGCTGCGCGGCCTGCTGGATCACGGGCTGAAATTCCGCCCGATGACCCTGCCCGACATCTACATCGACCAGGACAGCCCGAAGAAGCAGTACGACCTGGCCGGGCTGAACGCGCCGCAGATCACGGCGATGGCGCTGGCCGCCCTGGGCCGCGAGGCGCTGGTGGAGCCGGCGCGCGCCTGAGCCACGCGCGTGGCGGCCAAGCAGCGCGCCGACCTGGCGCTGGTGGAGCGCGGGCTCGCGGAATCCCGCACGCGCGCGCAGGCGCTGATCATGGCGGGGCTGGTCTATTCCGGCGAGACCCGGATCAACAAGCCCGGCGAGATCATCGCCGAGGGCCGCGCGCTGGAATTGCGCGGGCAGGATCACCCCTGGGTGTCACGCGGCGGGGTGAAGCTGGCGCATGGCATCGCGCATTTCGGGCTCTCGCCGGAGGGGTTGGTCTGCATGGACCTGGGCGCCTCCACCGGCGGCTTCACCGATGTGCTGCTGCATCACGGCGCCGCGCATGTCTATGCGGTGGATGTGGGCCATGGGCAGCTGGCCTGGAAGCTGCGCCATGATCCGCGCGTGACGGTGATGGAGCGCGTGAACGCCCGCCACCTCGTGAGCTTGCCGCCTCGCGCGGCCCAAGGGCCGCTGCCGGCGGAGGCGGGCGACGCCCCGCCCCTGGATGTCCTCGTCTGCGATGCGAGCTTCATCGGGTTGCGCGTGGTGCTGCCGGCCTGCCTGGCGCTGTGCAGGCCCGGCGCCTGGGCGATCGCATTGATCAAGCCGCAATTCGAGGTCGGCCCCGCCATCGCCAAGGGTGGAGTGGTGCGGGACGCCGCGGTGCATGAGCGCGTCTGCGAGGAGATCAGCGCCTGGTGGGCCGCGCTGCCCGGCTGGACCGTGCTGGGCGTGGAGCCGAGCCCCTTGCTCGGTCCCGAGGGGAACCGGGAATTCCTGATCGCGGCGCGTCGCGCCTGACGGAAATGCTGAGAGCATGATCCGCTGAGGTGGAATCACCGAAGCGGTGAATCATCCTCGGAGCCCAAGCCTAGACCGTGATCCGCGCTGCTATCAGCGCGGATCACGGTCTAGGCTTGGGTGCATGCCTGGTGCCAGTCTCCAAAGGCCCGAAGCATCCATCCAAGGAGCCCCCGTTTGGAACCCCAGGACATCACCGTCACGCTGGCCGATGGAACGCGCCACATCCAGCCGACCCTGCCCTCCCTGCCCTTTGGCGACCCGCCCGATGTCGTCCTGACGCTTGCCGACATGAACCTGTTCATGGGCCGCCGCCTGTGGCGCATCGCCACGGACGAAAGCATTCCCGTCCAGGACCGCAAGGATTTCGTCGCGGCCGCATTCGCGCAGCACCTGATGTTCGGCGGCCGCGCGCATGACGTCGTCATCACCGAGAAGGAATTCTCGGTCCAGATCACGACCGCGACCGGCCATCAGGTCGGCATTGGCTTCAAACGATAGGGCCGCGCTCATCCCTTCACGATGAACGGCGCCCCCTGCACGTCATAATCCGGATAGCCCAGCGTCGTCCGCAGCACGGCCGGCGCCAGCGCGGCCGCGCTTTCCGCCTCGCCCGCCAGCAGCGCGGCCAGCCCCGCCTGCATGCCAGCGATGGCGGGTGAGAGCATCGCCGTCGGGTAGGTGCCGATCTTGATGCCCAGCGCCTCCGCCTCGGTGAGGGAAGGGATGCGCCGCCCCGGCCCGGGCGAGAGCACGGCGAAGCTGGGCTTGCCCTGGGCCGCCGCGACGGCGCGGCGGAATTCCTCGTCATCCGCCGGGCTGTCGAGGAAGAGGATATCGGCGCCCTCCTCCACGAAGATCTCGATGCGCGCCACGGCTTCGTCAATGCCCTGGGTCGGCCGGCAATCCGTGCGGGCGAGGATCAGGATTCCGGATTCCTTCGCGGCCTGCACGGCGGCGCGGATCTTCATGCGCGCTTCCTCGCGCGGCAGGCAGGGCTTGCCGGCGGAGGTGAGCTGGCGCGGCGTGATCTTGTCCTCGATCAGGATCGCGGCCGCACCGGCGCGGCCATAGGCGCGCACGGTGCGCTGCACGTTCAGCGGATTGCCATAGCCATGGTCGCCATCGGCCAGCACCAGCGTCTCGGGCGCGGCGCCGCGCACCATGTTGAAGCTGTCGAACATCTCGCCGAAGGAGATGAGGTCGAGATCCGGCCCGCCCAGGCGGCTGGCCGCCACGCAGGAGCCGGAGAGGAAGGCGGTCTTGTAGCCGGCGCCGGCGGCAAGCTTGGCGCTCAAGCCATCCCAGACGGCGGGCATGGTGATGATGCCGGGCTCGGCGAGATGGGCGCGCAGGCGATCGGGCGGGGTCATTCGGGCGTTCCTCTTGTCTGTGAGGGAGGCTGGCGCTGATTTGGGTTGGTGTCGAGCGGGGGAGAAAAAAGGGGCCTCCGGCGGCTGGGGCCGGGGCCCCAGACCCCATTTTCTTTGGGAATTTCCGTGACTTGCGTGGGGCCGCGCGACCCCAAGGGAAGGGGTCTGGGGCCCGTGGCCCCAGCCGCCGGAGGCTCTTCTTTTCTCCTACAACACCGGACTCAGCAGCGCCGCGGTGTTGTTCCAGAGCTGCCGATGCAGCGGCCAGGCGGCGACATCGGCCGCGGTCACTTCATGGCTGTGGGCGATGTAACGCTCCTGCAGCGCCCGCATCGCGGCCGTGGCCTCGGCGTCGTGCAGCAGGATGTTGTTCTCGTAGTTCAGGTCGAAGCTGCGGCGGTCCATGTTGGCGGAGCCGATCAGCGTCACCTCACCATCCAGCGTGAGCGACTTGGTGTGCAGCAGCCCGCCCTCATATTCGAAGATGCGCACGCCGGCGGCCAACAGATCGGCGTAATGGCTGCGGCTGGCGGCGGCGACGGCGGGGTTGTCGTTGCGCGCGGGGAAGATGATCCGCACCGCCACGCCGCGATTGCCGGCCGCGCGCAGCGCCGCCTGCATCGCCTCGTCCGGGACGTAGTAGGGGGTGGAGATCACCAACTCGCGCCGGGCGGCATAGATCAGCGTCTGGAACATCTCGGGCATGGCGGAATGGCGCTCGGTCGGGCCGCTGGCCACCACCTGGGCGGTGATGGGGCCGGTGCCGGGCTCCAGAGGTTCGGCCAGGATCTCGCGCAGGTCGTCATCGCCCCAGCTCATCCAATCTGTGGCGAAGAGGTGCTGGTTCTGCCGCGCGATGGGGCCCTCGAAGCGCATCACCGCATCCACCCAGGGGGCGAATTTCGCCTTGGGGAGGAATTCCGGATCGGCGCAATTCTGGCTGCCGCACCAGGTGATGCGATTGTCCACGACGAGGATCTTGCGGTGGTTGCGCAGGTCAATGCGCCCATCCAGCGCGCGCAGCACCGGCATGCCCACCGGCAGCGCGCGCGCCAGGCGCACGCCCGCTTGGCGCATCGCCGCCCAATGCGGGCTGCGGATCATGGCGCGGGAGCCGATATCATCGGCGATGGCGCGGCAGGTCACGCCACGCGCGGCCGCACGCTGCAGGGCCTCGGCGACCTTCAGGCCGTTGCCATCCGGCAGCCAGATGTAGAAAAGCAAATGGACATGGCGCTCGGCGGCGTCGATATCGGCGATCATGCCGGCGATGGAGGCGTTGGAATCGCCGCTCAGCCGCGCCGTGTTGCCGCCCACCGGCAGATAGCCGCTGAGCGACTGGCCGACGCGGAAGACGCCCTCCAGCCGCTCCGGCAGGGCGGGCGGGGGGCCGGCGACTCCCATATCGGCGGGCTCGGGCAGCGCCGCCAGAACGCGCTGCATGCGCGCGGCGCGGCGGCGCCCAATATTGGTCTCGCCCAGCACCAGATAGGCCAGCATGCCCAGCACAGGCAGGACCAGCACCACCACGACCCAGGCGATGCGCGAGGCCGGGTCGCGCTGCGGCCGCAGCATCACCCGGATGAGGACCAGCCCCTGGGCCAGAAGATGCAGCGCGAGGATCACCGCCGCTCAATCCACCGTGATGCGCCCGGCGCGCACCACGCGCTGCCAGCGGGCGATCTCGCCCTCCTGGAAGGCGGCGAAAGCTGCGGGCTGGCTCACCACGATGTCGAAGCCCAGCTCGGTGAGGCGCGCGGCCACGGCGGGGGAGCGCAGCGCGGCCGCAGCCACCGCATGCACGCGCTCGGCCAGGGCGGGCGGCATGGCGGGCGGGCCGCCGAAGCCCTGCCAGGAATAGACCACGAAATCGCTGAGCCCGAGCTCGGCGCCCGTCGGAACCTGGGGCAGCAGGGGGCTGCGCGCCTCGGAGGTGATAAGGATGGGGCGGACCCGGCCTTCCGCGATATGCGGCATGATCGAGCCAAGATTCTGGAAGGAGAGCTGCACCGTGCCCTGGAGCAGCGCCGTCGTCGCCGGCGCGCCGCCCTGGAAGGGGATATGCGTGATGTCGGTGCCCGTCGCCTGGCGGAACATCTCCATGGTGAGGTGGTCGGAGGAGCCGGCACCGCTGGTGGAATAGCTGGCATTGCGGCCCGGCGCCCGCAGCCAGGCGAGCACACCGGCCAGGTCCGTCGCCGGCAGGGCAGCGCTGTTGATCACCAGGACATTGGGCGTGCGCACCGTCTGCATCAGGCGCGTGAGCTGCGTGACGGGGTCATAGGCCAGGTTCGGACGCAAGGCCACGTTGATGGCCCAGGTGCTGATCGGCGCGTGCATCAGCGTATAGCCATCGGGCGCGGCGCGGATCACCTGCCGCGCGCCGACCTCGCCGGTCGCGCCGGGGCGGTTCTCCACCGTCACCGGCCGGCCGGTCGCGCCCTGCATGGCCTGGGCCATGGCGCGGGCGATGATGTCGGAGGAGGAGCCGGGCGCGAAAGGCACGATGATGGTCACGGCGCGGCTGGGCCAATCGGCCTGGGCCAGGGCGGGGGCGGCGGGCAGCAGCAGCGGCAGGGCCTGGAGCAGGTGGCGGCGATGCATGGCGAAATCCTCCTTGATTTGCGCGATCCTGCGGCAAGCCTCCCGCGCCGGCCATCCCCTGGGCTCCGCTTCCTGCTATGGGCTGGATGATCCAGCCGAGCGCATCGCGATGAGCCCCACCAGCCTGCAACGCAGCGTCGCCGCCGCCCTGCCCGGGCCAATGAGCGGCGTGGCCCTGATGCCCGATTCCGGCACCGCCTTCGCCGTGCGCGCCGCCAGCGCGCGCGCGGCCGGCCGCAGCCTGGATCTGCAATACTACATGTGGCGCGGCGACGTGACCGGCCAGCTCCTGGCGCAGGAGGTGCTGGAGGCCGCCGATCGCGGCGTCACCGTGCGGCTGCTGCTGGATGACGTCTATGCGCTGGGGCGGGAGCGCACGCTGGCCGCGCTGGACACGCATCCGCTGATCGAGGTGCGTCTGTTCAACGGCACGCGCTGGCGGCGCTTCGGGCGGCTCGGCTTCCTGCTGGAGCTGGTGCTGGGCGGGCGGCACCTGAACCGGCGCATGCACAACAAATCCTGGATCGCGGATGGCTGCCTGGCCGTGGTGGGCGGGCGCAACCTGGGCGATGCCTATTTCGGCCTGGGCACGCGCGATGCGGTGCGCTTCCGCGACCTCGATCTGCTGATCGCCGGCCCCGCCGCGCGGCAGGCGACGCGCATCTTCGATCGCTATTGGTCGAGCCCCCTGGCCCGCCCCGCCCGGCTGACCGCCGCCACGGCCGAGCGCGCGGGCGGGCTGCCGGCGCTGCGCCAGGTGCTGGCCTGCGCCGAGGATCGCCCGGCCGCCGATGCCCTGCTGGCGCGGATCGCCCGGCCGGTCCTGGCGCAGCTCAAGCGCGGGCTGACGCCGCTGGCCGAGGGCGCCATCGAGGTGGTGGCCGATCCGCCGGCCAAGGCCCGGCGCGGTCTGCGCGCGCGCAAGGCAGCCCGCGCCGCCGGCGGGATCGCCGCCGAAATCGCCGATGCACTGCGCGGCGCCCGGCATGAGGCGTTGCTGATCTCGCCCTATTTCGTGCCTGGCCGCGCCGGGCTGGCGCTGCTCTGCGATCTCCGCGCGCGAGGCGTGCGCGTCTCGGTCGTCACCAATTCCCTGGCGGCCACCGATGTGGTGGCGGTGCATGGCGGCTACGCCAAATACCGCGCGCGGCTGCTGGCGGCGGGGGTCACGCTGTTCGAGCTGAAGCCGCATGCGGCCGAGGGCAAGGCCAGCCTGATCGGCGCCCGCGGCGCGGCGCTGCACACCAAGGCCCTGGCGGTGGACGGGCTGCTGAGCTTTGTCGGCTCCTTCAACCTCGATCCACGCTCCGCCGCCCTGAACACCGAGATGGGGGCCTTCGTGCGCAACCCCAGCATCGCCGGCGAAGTGGCAGCCGAGCATGCGCGCCTCGCCGACCCCGCGGTGAGCTGGCAGGTGGTGTGGGAGGCAGGCCGGATCGGCTGGCGCGACGGCACGGCCTGCCTGCGGCACGAGCCCGAGGCCGGGCCATGGCGCCGCTGGCTGGCCGGGCTGGTGCGGCTGCTGCCGGTGGAGGAGCAGCTCTAGGCGGGCCGACCCGGGCCTCAGGCCGCGAGGAGGGTGGGGAGCCGGGGGCCGCGGTCCAGCAGGTCCTGCGTGGCGCTGCC
Organism: Acetobacteraceae bacterium; assembly: GCA_027487385.1. GTDB lineage: Bacteria > Pseudomonadota > Alphaproteobacteria > Acetobacterales > Acetobacteraceae > Roseococcus. Next base: position 7,165 of record JAIYDS010000043.1, read on the forward strand.
GAACACGATGTTGCGCAGCGGCGCATGGCGCATCGCCCCCATCACGAGCATCTCCGCCTGCGCGTCCTGCGCGGCGCCCATGATGGCGTCCAGCACCGCCCCAGGGCCGCGCCGCTGGGCGCTGAAGCGGGCCGTCGCCCCATGCCGGGCGAGCAGGCGTGCCAGCTCGATGCCCGATTGCCCCGCGCGCAATTCTTTGTCATCGGCAACGGTGACGATGAGCGTCTCCTCCGCCCGCTGGATAAAGGGCATGGCGCCTTGCACGGCCCGCACGGAGGCGGGCGTCGCGTCCCAGGCGATCACCACGCGGGAGGGCGGGGCCTGGAGCGGCTGGTCCTCCGGCACGGCCAGGACGGGGCGGCCGCTGTCGAAGATCGCGGCGCCGAGCAGGAGGCGCTGCCCCATCCCCCGGTCGGCCCGCACAACCACGACGCCCAGGTCGGAGACGCGCAGATGATCCGCAAAGACATCCCCGACACCATAGGCAAAGCTGCTGCGCGACCGGATGTCACAGGAGATGGCACGGCGCTCGACGGTTGCGCGCAGCAGCCGCGCGGCCTGCTCCTCGGCGGTGGCCAGATCGGCGCCCGGCGTCGTTGCCGCCGATTGTTCCGTCTCGATGGGAAAGACCAGCGCCGTCAGATGCGCGCCGAAGGCCTCGGCCAGGGCAAGGGGCGTCCTCACCGAAGCATCCAGCGCCGCACCCTGGGCAGGCTCGACCTGACAAACGAGGGTTGTGAAGGACATCTCCATCTCCCGACCTTTTGTTGGCCCCTGCGGGTCTCACGCCCGGCATGGCCGATCCTGCAGGAGGGCCGTTCCACCACATCGCGGCGGCTTGACGCATCCAGCACCGGCAGGATGAGGCAGGCCGCGGTGAACCGCCTTGATCTTTGTCAAGATCGCCTCAGGCGTGCTCAAATCATCTCAACCCCGGTCAACGCCCATGAAGTTGAGATGCCATGCTCACACGGAAATTCATGACGGTCCGCGAAGTGGCCGAGCTCGCCCAGGTGGGCGAGGCGACCGTGCGTCACTGGATCAAGCAGGGCGAGTTGCGCGCCATAGATGTCGGGCGCGAGTTCCGGATCATCCCGCGCGATTTCGAGCGTTTCCTCGATCTTCATGCCACGCAGGCCGCCCCGGAGCCGGGTGACGACGCGCCGAGGCCAATGGCTGCGAAGACGTAAAGCGCGGCGGCCGCCGGTGGCGATGCGGCCGCGGGACGCAGGAAGAAGGCCGGGACGGCAGAAAGCATATACACGCCAGCAAATGACGTGTTTCATCCTTCGGTCATCACGAGAACGTCCATGAAGAAAACCATCCTGGCCTGCATGATCCTGGGGGGCTGCGCGGCGGCCCCCCCGCCCACGGGGGATGCATCCTTCGATGGCAGGTATGTCGGGACCGTTTCCCTCGTCGCACCCGGGAGCTGCGGGCGACCAGGCGGCAGAATTGTGATGCAGGTGACGAATGGCGCCGTTTCCATGCCAGTCCTGGGCGGGACCGGCCTGGTCACGGCCAAGGTGAACCCGGGCGGGGTCATTTCCGATGCCAGTTTTTCCTCGGCGGCATGGGTGGGCCATTCATCGGGGAGCGGCCAGATCACCGATGGCCGGGTGACCCTCAATCTCAGCACCCAGGACCCGAATTTCAGCCAACCCTGCACCTGGCGATATGAAGCGCGGAAGGCCGCCTGACGGGCTCAACCGCGTTCACGGCGCCATCGGCTCGGCGTTCAAGCGCTTGCCGGGTGGCGCCACCGAAGCCGCGCGGCCCTACCCTGCGGGGCGGGTGCGCGGCTTCCAGGCCAGGGCGCCCGGACCAAGCATGGCCTGCGCGACCAGCGCCACGGTCCAGAAGGCCGGGTATTCCCAGCCGCCATGGGTGGAGGTGTAGATCCAGCCATTGCCGAATTGCTGGCGGACGATGCCCGCCATCAGCAGGGCGAGCACCAGCGCCACCCAGCGGGTGCGCCAGCCGAGGATGAGCGCGATGCCGCCCGCCGCCTCCAGCCCCGTCACGAACCAGGCGAACCAGGCCGGATAGCCCTGGGAGACGAACCAGGGGACGACATGCACCATACCAGCCGTCCAGATCTTCCAGATGAAGGCATGCGCCAGGAAGAGCAGACCCATGGTCACGCGCAGCAGCAGGGCCGCGTAGGGGGCGGTTGCGGGCATCACGGGCTCCCTGCCAGGCGCAGCCGTTCCAGCTCACGCCAACCTTGGGGTGGGATCATCCCCAGCACGGTGAAGCGCCGCTCGCCCAGCGGGCGGAGGATCACGGCGGCCCCCTGCGGCTGGGGCGGCGGGCCGCCGGCGGCGATGATGTGGTAGGAATGACCCACCATCACCCAATTCCCGACGGGCGGCGCCGTGGGCAGCAGGGCCAACAGGGCCTCGCCCATCGCCGCGCGGGCCGCCGCATCCACATGGCGCGGCAGGGACAGGGCCGGCTCGGGCTCCACCTGGCCGAAGGCAAGGGCGGCGGTTTCCATGCTCCGGCAGAAGGGGCTGGCCATGACGCGGGAGACGGGGATGCCCAGGCGGCGAAAGGACTCGCCGATCTCGACGGATTGGGCGCGGCCCGTGGCGTCCAGGTCCCGCTGGCTCTCGCATTCGCCGAGCACGGCCAGGGCCTGGTCGGGCCAGGCGCCACCGGTCTCGGCATGGCGCAGGAAGATCACCAGCCCGCCCTCGCGCAGCGCGGCGAGAAGCTGGGAATCGGCCCGCGCCGCCAGCGGCGCGAGCAGGAGGAGGCAGGCCAGAAGCCGGAGGAAGGAACGCATCCTCCGGCATTTGGGCCAAATGTTGCGAAACTTCAACCTTTCGCGGCGGCGATCTACCCCCGCCGCACCGCGCCGCGCAGCGCCTCCAGCACGGAATCCATCGCCGCCTGGTAGCCCGGCCCGTCCAGATAGCCATCCATGGCGCCCGTTCGCTCCAGGAAATTCTGCCAGGCGGGCATTTCGCGGGCGCGACGGAAGCGGTCATGCAGGGTGGCGGCGATGTCGTCCGGCAGGCCGGCCGGGGCGTTCAGCCCCTTCATGTTCTCCGCCACCACATTCCAGCCGAGTTCGCGCAGTGTCGGCACCTCGCGGAAGGCGGCAAGGCGCTCGGCCGAGCAGACCGCGAGCGGGCGGACATCGCCGGCCTGGGCCAGGCCCGCCATTTCCTCCGGCGCCAGCACGGCCAGTTCCACCGTGCCGGCCAGGAGCGCCTGGAGCGAGGGGGCGCCGCCGGTGAAGGGGACGTGCAGGAATTCCACGCCCGCCGCCTGCTGCAGCAACACGAAGACCGCGTGGTAGATCGAGCCCTGGCCGGAGGAGGCATGCGGGATGGTGCCAGGCGCGCGGCGCGCCGCTTCCACCGCCGTGCGGAGATCGGTGTAGGTGCCACCGCGCCGCGCCACGATCAGCATGGGCTGGCGCGTCAGCCGGATGATGGCGCGGAAGGACCGCTTGGGGTCATAGGGCACGTCCCGGAAGGCCGGGAGCGAGATGCTCTCGCTGCCGCCGCCCACCAGCAGGTTCAGCCCGTCCGGCGCCATGCCGGCCACCTGCTGCGCCGCGATGGCGCCGCCGGCGCCCGGCCGGTTCACCACGATGATTGGCGTGGGGAAGAGCCGGGAGGCCGCCTCGGCGATGGCGCGGGCGCAGAGATCGGCGCCGCCGCCCGGCGCGAAGCCGACGATGAGCTGGATGGGGCGCGCCGGCTCCCAGGCCAGCGCGGGTGTGGTGGCGAGCGCGGTTGCACCGCCCAGGAATGCCCTGCGTTGGAACATGTGATCCTCCCTTGTGTTTTGCGGGGAGGATAGCGGCGACCGTTGCCCCGCGCCATGCTGGGCGCATGACCCCTCCCGGCGCCACCGACTGCCACATGCACATCTACGGACCGGCCGCGCGCTATCCCGTCGCGCCGACCAACCCCTCGCCCGTGCCCTTCACGCGCGATCTGCCCGCTTACCGGGCGGTGCAGGCCCGGCTCGGGCTGGGCCGCACGGTGGTGGTGCAGCCCACAGCCTATGGGCTCGACAATGCCTGCACGATGGATGCGGTGGCCGCACTCGGCCTCGATCGGGCACGCGCCGTGGTGGCGGTGACGCCGCAGACGCCGATGGCGGAGCTGCAACGCCTGCATGCGGCGGGCGCGCGGGGCGCGCGCGCCTTCATGCTCAAGGGCGGACCCGTCTCCTGGGAGGAATTGCCGGCGCTGGCCGCGCATGTGGCCCCGCTGGGCTGGCATGTGCAGCTGCAATTCGACGGCGGCGAGATGGAAGCGCGCGCGCCGCTCATCGCCCGCCTGCCCTGCGACGTGGTGGTGGATCATCTGGGCCGCTTCCATGACCCCGTGCCGCCCGGCGCGCCCGCCATGCAGGCGCTGCTGCGGCTGCTGGAAAGCGGGCGCGTCTGGGTGAAGGCCTCCTCGCCCTATGGCGTCTCGCGCGCCGGCCCGCCCGATTACGCCGATGTCGCGGCCATCGCGCGCGCCCTCATCGCCGCCGCCCCCGAACGCATGGTCTGGGGCTCCAACTGGCCGCACCCGAATGCACCCGAGCCCAAGCCCGATGAGCTGGCCCTGCTCGACCTGCTGGCCGATTGGGCGCCGGATGCGGCGCTGCGGCAGGCCATCCTGGTGGACAACCCGGCACGGCTCTACGATTTCTGAGGCTTGCCAAGCGGCCCGGTTCGGCGCGACCATCCCCCCAACAACAAGGTTTCCAGGGAGGATCGAGCATGCAGGGCATCACCCGCAGGGGCGCGTTGCTGGGCACATTGGCCGCGCCGATGATCGTCGAATCGGTCGGCGCACAAGGCAATTTCGACTGGCGGCGGTTCCGCGGCGAACGCATCGAGGTGTCGGTGCAGCTCTCGCCGCGCGGCAATCTCCTGGTCCAGAACAACCGGGAATTTGAGGAGCTGACCGGCATCCGCGCCGGCGTGGAGGTGGTGCCCGAGCAGCAGCACCGCCAGAAGATCATCATCGAATATGCGTCGGGCCGCCCCAGCTTCGATGTGGGCGAGGTGAGCCTGCATGTGAACAAGCGCCAGGTGGGCCGCGCCCGCTGGAACACCGACATCAACGCGCTGATCGCCGATCGCAGCCTGACGGCGCCGGATTTCGACTTCGCCGATTTCGGCCAGGGGATGCGCGAATACGCCACCCAGGCCGATGGCCGGATGGACACGCTGCCGGCCTTCGCCGACTACTTCATCCTCTACTACAACAAGGAATTGCTGGCGGCGCGCAACATCGCCGTGCCCACCACCTGGGATGAGATGTTCGAGGCCGCCAAGCGCATCGAGGATCGCAGCCGGCAGATCTTTGGCCATGTCGGGCGCGGGCTGAAGAACGCCAATGTGGTGCTCTGGTCCAGCTATCTGCTCGGCACGCAGCAGCGCGACATGATCAACGCGCAGCGCCAGCTCATCACCGACACGGATGACGCCATCTGGGCGACGCGGCAATACCAGCGCTTCCTGCGCGATGCCTCGCCGCCCGGCTCCATCGGCTTCAACTGGAATGAGTGCCAGACCACCTTCATGCAGGGCCGCGCGGCCATGTGGGTGGATGGCATCGGCTTCGCCGCCCCGCTGGAGGACCCGCAGCGCTCCCGCGTCGCCGGCAAGGTCGGCTACGCGCTGGTGCCACGCGGCCCGGTGAACCACCATTGCGCGCTGTTTGGTGCCGGCTACGGCATTCCCGAAGCCAGCCGCAAGAAGGGGCCCGCCTGGCTCTACCTGCAATGGGCACTGGGCAAGCAGATGCAGCTGCGCATGCTCGCCGCCGGCGCCGGCGTGCCCGCGCGCAGCAGCCCCTTCTCGAACGAGGAGGTGATCGGCCAGAGCCGCTTCCCGCGCGAATTCTTCTCGACCCTCTCGGCCAGCGGCCGCATCGCCCGCGCCGGCCTGCCGGAAATCCTCCCGGTGACGGAATTCCGCGACGTGATCGGCACCGCGCTGACCAACACCATCGGCGGCAACGACCCCGCGGCCGAAATGCGCGCCGCCACCGCCGCCTTCCGGCCGATCCTGGAGCGGAGCGAGCGCGAGACTTGAGGGTGACGCTGGCTGACCTTGAGGGGGCTCTGCCCCCTCAAACTCCCCCGCAAGGAGCCAGTGGCTCCTTGACCTCCTTGAGCTTTCAGGAGGTTGGGCGAGGGGGCCATGGCGCGCCCGCGCCGTCGAGCCAACCGCGACGGCCCCCTCGCCCAACCTCCTGTACCCGGGTTCAAAGGGCCTCTCGGCCCTTTGCGGGAGGGTTTGGGAGGGCGGAGCCCTCCCAACGGCACCCAGCGCCACCCCCATGAGCACACGCCGCAACTACGCGCGCCGGTATCTCTGGTTCGTCGTGCCGGCGGCTGTCGCGGTGGTGGGCACCATCCTCTTTCCCTGGCTCTTCACCATCTATGTCAGCGCTTTCGACTGGCGGCTGGGCGGCGCGCGGGAATGGGTGGGCTTTGCGAATTACCAGAAGCTCTTCACCGATGAGCGCTTCGGCTGGGCCATGCTGCGCACGCTGTTCTACACGCTGCTGGCGGTGGTGTTTCCACTGATCCTGGGCCTGGCGGCGGCGCTGGTCTTCAACAAGAAATTCCCGCTGCGCGGCCTGGCGCGCACCATCTTCATCCTGCCGATGATGGCGACCCCCGTGGCGGTGGCGCTGGTCTGGACCATGATGTTCCACCCGCAGCTTGGCGTGCTGAACTGGCTGCTGGCGCAGGTGGGCATCCCGCCGAGCATGTGGGTCTATAGCCCCGATACGGTGATCCCCACCCTCGTCCTCGTCGAGGTCTGGCATTGGACGCCGCTGGTGATGCTGCTGATCCTCGGCGGCCTCGCCGCCCTGCCGACCGACCCTTATGAGGCCGCGAAGATTGATGGGGCGACGGCGCTGCAGACCTTCTGGCACATCACCCTGCCGCTGCTGGCGCCCTATATCGTCGTGGCGCTGATCATCCGCACGATCGACGCGCTGAAGGCCTTCGACACCATCTACGTCATCACCCAGGGCGGGCCTGGCAGCGCCTCGGAGACGATCAACATCTTCCTCTATCTGCAGGCCTTCGCCTTCTACAACATGGGCTATGCGAGTGCGGTGGTGGTGGTCTTCTTCGCGCTGATCCTGACGCTGGCGGCCCTGCTGATGTGGACGCGCAACCGGGTGAAGATATGAAGCGCATCCTGGAAAAGATCGGCTTTGCCTTCGCGGTCTTCGTGCTGATCTCGCCCGCCATCCTGGTGTTTCTCTGGATGCTCTCGCTCTCCATGAAGAACGAGCTGGACAACACCGCATTCCCGCCCGTCTTCATCCCGAACCCGATCACCTGGGACAATTACGCCGAGGTCTTCGCGCGCAACGATTTCCTGCTCTACGCCTGGAACTCGGTCATCGTCAGCTTTTCGGCCACCTTCATCGCGCTGCTGCTGGGCGTGCCGGCGGGCTATGGCATCGCGAAGATGCGGGCGACGCGGCTCGCGGGGCTGATCCTGATCGCGCGCATCACGCCGGGGCTTTCCTACCTCATCCCGCTCTTCCTGCTGTTCCAATGGCTGGGGCTGACCGGGACGCTGGTGCCCATCGTGATCACGCATCTGGTGATCACCCTGCCCATCGTGGTCTGGGTGATGATCTCCTTCTTCGAGGGCCTGCCGCCCGAGCTGGAGGAAGCGGCGTTGGTGGATGGCGCCACCATCTGGCAGGCCTTCCGCCATGTCGCGATGCCGCTGGCCCGGCCCGGCATCACGGTGGCCTGCATCCTCAGCTTCATCTTCTCCTGGAACAATTTCATCTTCGCCGTGGTGCTGGCGGGGCGCGAGACGCGAACCCTGCCCGTGGCCGTGAACAACATGCTCACCTTCGAGCAGATCTCCTGGGGGCCGCTCTCCGCCGCGGCCCTGCTCGTCACCGCACCTGTGCTGATCCTGACCTTGCTGGCGCAGAAACAGATTGTGGCGGGGCTGACCGCTGGCGGCGTCAAAGGGGCTTGAAAAAAACAGGCCTCCGGCGGCTGGGGCCGAAAGGCCCCAGACCCCGATCCTTGGGCCGTAAACCCGCTGTTCATGCTCGTCCCATAGGCTGCACACCGTGATCAGCCACGGGACGCGTCTCATGCAGGAACCACTCATCGCCGGCCGCTACGCCGCGCGGGACATGATCGGCCAGGGCGCCTGCGGCACGGTGCTGGAGGCGATGGATCTGCGCCTGCGCCGCCTCGTCGCGCTGAAACTCATCCGCCAGGGCGGCGAGGAACCCTCCCGCATCGCGGCGGAGGCGCATGCGGCCGCTCGCCTCGTGCATCCCCACATCATCGCCGTGCATGACGCGGGCGAGGGGCGGGATTTCGCCTGGATCGCCATGGATCTGGTGATCGGCGAGCCGCTTTCCGCCCTGCTCGCGCGCCAGGGCGCGCTGCCGGAAGCCGATGCCGCGCGGCTGGGCCAGCAATTGCTCGCGGCGCTTCACCATGCGCATGGGCGCGGCGTCGTCCATCGCGACGTGAAGCCCGCCAATATCCTGCTGGCGGTGGATGAGCGCGAAGGCCCGGGCGACATCCGGCTGGGGGATTTCGGCCTGGCGCAGCTGGGCCCGCCCGATGCCTCCGAGGCCGGGCAGATGCTCGGAACCCCCGCCTGGATGGCGCCCGAGCAGGTGCGCGGCGAAGCGGCAGACCACCGGACCGATCTCTGGGCCGCGGGCGTGGTGATCTATCAATGCCTGACCGGCGAACGGCCCTTTGCCGGCCAGATGCCCGGCCTGCTGACGCGCATCCTGGGCGAAGAGCCGGTGCCGCCCAGCCGGCTGCGCCCGGGGCTTGATCCGCGCTGGGACGGGCTGCTCTCCCGCGCGCTGGCGAAAGCACCCGAGGCCCGCTTCCAATCAGCCGCCGAGATGGCGGACGCCCTGCCGGCCCGGCTGCCCGAACTCAGCCTGGCTGGCTGACGACCGCGAAGAGCGCGGCCGCCAGGACCAGCGCCAGCGCCCCTTTGGCGCGGCGCATGTCGCGGCGGAAATTCACGCCGCGTGCAGCGCCTTCCAGACCACTTCCGGCGTGGCCGGCATGTCGATGCTGGTGACCCCCGCATCGGCCAGGGCATCCACCAGCGCATTCACCACGGCGGGCGGCGAACCGACCGCACCCGCCTCGCCCGCGCCCTTCACGCCGAGGGGGTTGGTTTCGCAGACCACCTCGATCAGATCCACTTCGATGTCCGGCAGATCCTCGGCGCGCGGCAGGGCGTAGTCCATGAAGCTGGCGCTGAGCAGCTGGCCGCTCTCGGGGTCGTAGGAGGTGCGCTCCAGGAAGGCCTGGCCGATGCCCTGCGCCACGCCGCCATGCACCTGGCCGCGCACGATCAGCGGGTTCAGCGCATGGCCCACATCATCCACCACGATGTAGCGCGGGATGGCGATCATCCCCGTCTCCGGGTCCACCTCCACCTCGGCCACGTGGCAGCCATTGGGGAAGGTGTGGAACTCGATCTTCGCCGTCTCCAGCGCGTCGAGCAGGATGGTGTCCTCGCCCGCCGCCACGCGCTGCCGCTGGCGGGCGGCGAGGCTCAGGATGTCCACGCCGCGATCGGTGCCGACCACGCCGAACTGGCCGGCCTTGGGGTTGAACTCGATATCC
>JAIYDS010000175.1 GCA_027487385.1 Acetobacteraceae bacterium
CGCTGTCTGGGATCGAGGGCGCCTTTGGCGGCAATGGCGATGACAGCCTGATTGGCGATGCGCAGGGCAATACGCTGACCGGCAATGCCGGCAATGACACGCTGGTGGGTGGCGCGGGTGCGGACTACCTGGATGGCGGCATTGGCTCCGACCAACTGGAGGGGGGATTTGGTGCAGACCGCTTTTACTTCGGGAGTGCGGCGGAAGCGGCAGGGGATGTGATTGGCGACTTCAGCGTGGCACAGGGCGACAGGATTGATCTGCGTGCCATCGATGCCGATGGGTCTCTTGAAGGCGATCAGGGCTTTGCCTGGATTGGCGATGCGAGCTTTGGCAATGTGGGCGGGCAGTTGCGCTTCCAAGGCGGCGCGCTGGAAGGAGATGTGGATGGCGATGGCGTTGCAGATTTCCAGATCGGCCTTGCCGGCGGGGTTTCGCTGACTGCGGCGAGCATCTGGCTTTGAAGCTTCCGGCTTGGAGCGGCCCCCATTTCGACCGCACAGGCGGCACAACCCTGAGGGCCTAGGGCCTGGGCTCAGTCACGCCCAGTGGGTGGTGGCTGAGACGAGGCAGACGGCGGCGATGACGTTGCGCAGCTTGTGGCGCGTGGCATCGTGCCGGATCGGGACCTTGCGCGTTGCGGTGCTGGGGATGAAGGCTGCCGGGCCGCATTCGGCGAGGAAGCGGCGTAGGTGGTTCAACTCGGCGGATGCCACCGTAGCCGAAACCAGGCTCGCGGCGGCGGTGATGTCGGCGATGTTGCCGCCAGTCAGCACGATGGCGTGCGGTCGGCCCTGTGCGTCGCAGACCACGTGGATCTTCGTGGTGCGCCCACCCTGTGCAGTGGCTGGCCGATCATGGCTCGCCCTACACCGCCGCCGAGACCATCGAGTTCGGCACCGCACTGAACCTCGTGGCCTGCTTTACCCCCGTGCGAAGCCCCGAGAGCCATGGCGTCCGCGAAGCTTGCGTGACGACGTTCAAGCGCGACTACGCCGCCGTGACCCCCCGCCCTGATGCCATTTCCGTGCTCCAGCGCCTCAGCGAATGTTTCGAGGATGACAACACCATCCACCATCAAAGCGGATTGCGTCTCCCGTCTCCGCTTGAGTTCTTCCAGCAGCCGTCCGTCCACCAAGCCACGTGTCCGGTTTGATGGGGGGCCCTCCACCCCGCCAGCCCCATTACCCGGTTGCGCGCGATACTGCCGCCCGGCAATCTTCCACCTTAAAGACGGCGGACATATCAGCGCAAGGATTGGGTGACCGCGATGCAGCGACTGTCGGGTGCGACCCCTCAACGCCGGATGGGCCTGCGCCGCATCCTCCTGGCCGGCGTGGCCCTCTGGCTGGCGCCGCAGCCCGGCCCGGCCCGGGCGCAAACTGCCGCCTGCACCTCCTCGACGGGCGGCAGCTGCACCATCGCGGCCGGCAACTACACGCAATTCTTCAATTTCATCCAGGGCTCCACGACCTGGACCCTGACGAACAACGGCAATTTCAACATCTCCACGCCCACCAGCGCGACGTTCCTGGGCGCGCTGCAAGTGGAACTGCCGGGCGGCAATGGCAGCAACAGCTCGAGCGACGACGCCGGCAACGCCAGCCCCGGCGGCACGCTGACCGTCATCAACAACGGGGTGATCACCCAGACCATCGCCAATGTGCTGAACACCCGCAGCAGCGCGGTCACGCTCTATTCCGCCTCGGTGGGCGGCGATGGCGGCAACTACACGAACCTGAACGCCAAGCACGATGCCGGCGCCGCGGGCCAGAGCAACATCGTCACCGTCACCAACAACGCCAACCTGCTGATGACCAACAGCCAGACCGGTGGCGTGCCCAGCAGCATCGCCTTCGGGGGCGTGCTCCTGGCCGATAGCCGGGGCGGCAATGGCGGCAACATCGCCTCCAACTCCCTCGATGGCGATGGCAACCCTTATTATGAAAATGATGGCCGTGGCTCCAACGGCGCCTATGGCGCGGCCGTGACGGTGACGAATCACGGCCAGGTCACCGCCGCACTGACCGGCGGGCCCTATGTGTCGCAGGGCTTAGTGGGGGTGGGCGCGCGTTCGCTCGGCGGCCATGCCGGCAAGGGCTCGAATGGCCCCTCCGGCGGACCCTCCGCCCAGGCGACCGTCACGAACACGGCCAATGTCTCGGTCACCGTGGGGTTCGGCGCGGCCAGCGGCACCGCCGCCGCGATCCCCGTCACGCAGGGCGCCTTCGCGGTGCTGGCGCAAAGCCAGGCCGGCTTCGGCATGCTCTCGACGGACAGCGACAAGAATGGCGGCACCGGCGGCGATGCCGGCCGGGCGACGGTGACGGTCGGGCAGGCCGGCACGCCGGTGACGATCTCGCTGGCCACCTCCAACCCGGGCAACCTCTCCATCACGCCGCTTTCGGCGGCCGTCGCGGCGATCTCGCGCGGCGGCGATGGCGGCGCGGGCTACCACAAGACCCATGGCGGGCAAGGCGGCGTGACCGGGCTGGCGAGCGTCACCACGCTCGACTCGCTGACGATTCGCGCCACGGGCGACCGCACCCTGGGCATCCTCGCCCTCGGCCAGGGCGGCAATGGCGGCGATAGCGGGCTGAAGCAGAGCAACAGCACGGCGGCCAATGGCGGCAGCGCGGGCCGGCCCAGCGACACGACGGACTACGCCAACATCACGATGACGAACACGGTGGTCTCGACCTCCGGCCTGCTTTCCACCGGCGTGATGGCCACCACGCGGGGGGGGCTGGGGGGCACGGGCCTGCCGTATGAGGATACGGGGATCGGCTCGAGCTTCAATCCGGATGCCAAGGCCGGCGTGGCCGGCGGCGGCGGCAATAGCGGGCCGGTCACGATCACGATCACCGGCGGCGCCATCACCACGCTGGGCCCGCAATCCCCGGGCGTGGTCGCCCTCGCCCAGGGCGGCCTGGGCGGCAGCGGCGGGCAGGTGAACTCCCTGGGCGGCTTCGCCGGGGCGGGCGGGTCCGGCGGCCAGGGCGCGCCCGTCACCGTCACCATCAACAGCGGCACGGTCATCACCACCAGCGGTGCCTCGGCGGCGGACAACAGCAACCCGGCCTATGGCATCTACGCCGCCTCGCTCGGCGGTCAGGGCGGGGCGGGCGGGGCGCTCAACACGGATGCAGGCGGTGCCGCGGGGGCCGGCGGCTATGGCGGGGGCGGCTATGACGTGAAGGTGACGGTGAATGCCGGCACCATCTCCACCAGCGGGGTGGGCGCCAGCGCCATCGCGGCCTTCAGCCTCGGCGGCAATGGCGGCTCGGCCGATGACGACAGCGCGGGCGGCCTGATCGGCGTGGCCGCGAAGGGCGGTGACAGCGGCAGCAGCGGCACCGTCACCGTCGAGAGCGCCGGCACGCTCACCACCGTCGGGATGGCGGCGCACGGCATCTCCGCGCAATCCCGCAGCGGGGTCAGCGGCAATGGCAGCAATGGCACGGGCGGGCTCTATGGCCCCGCCGGCGATGCCGGGCGGACCGGCTTCACGGGCAGCGTCAGCGTGACCAACACGGGCGTGATCTCCACCTCGGGCACCTCGGCCTTCGGCATCCAGGCGCAATCGGTGGGCGGCGGATCGGGCACGGGGGGCAGCGCCTCGGGCAGCGTGCTCAGCTTCGGTGGCTCGGCCACGGCGGCGGCGACGGGCGGGAGCGTGACCGTCAACCAGAATGCCGGCAGCATTACCACGCGAGGCGACTTTGCGCTCGGAATCCTGGCGCAATCCCTGGGCGGGGGCGGTGGTGATGCGGGCAGCGCAAGCGGCGTCTTCACCTCGATCGGCGGGACGGGCGGCGGGGGCGGCGCGGGTGGCGCGGGCTCCCTCAACATCAATGGCGGCGGCATCACGACCAGCGGGCGACTCGCGCATGGCGCGGTGGTGCAATCCGTCGGCGGCGGCGGCGGCATCGGCGGGGACGCCACCTCGGCCAGCACCCTCCTCACCCTCTCCATCGGCGGCAGTGGCGGCGCCGGCGGCGGTGGGGGCACGGTCAATGCCACCGCGACAGGCGGCAGCATCGTGACCAATGGCAGCAACGCCGCGGGCCTGGTGGCGCAAAGCATCGCCGGCGGCGGCGGCGCGGGCGGCAGCGCCTATTCGGTGACGGGCGGCGTGAACTTCTCCGCCGCGATGGCGATCGGCGGGACGGGGGGCTCGGGCGGCAACACGGGCACGGTGACGCTGAACCTCTCAAGCCTCACCGTCGCGACCGGCGGCGCGGTGCGGGGCGGGACCAACCAGAACCCGGTGGATTCCTACGGCATCCTTGGCCAGTCCCTGGGCGGCGGCGGCGGCCTGGGCGGTTCTTCGTCGGCGCGCGCGCTGGCTGTGGCGATGCCGATCGCGGCCAACACCGGCAGCAGCGTGGGGGGGAGCGTCACCGCCGCGCTGGGCGGCACGGGCGGGGCGGGTGGTGCAGCCGGAACCGTCGCGCTGACCTTGCGCAACAGCGGCATCACCACCCAGGGCCAGGGCGCGCACGCGATCCTGCTGCAGGCGGTGGGCGGCGGCGGCGGCGCGGGCGGCGATTCCTCCGCGATGGCGACCACCACCGCCTTCGGCCGCGGGGCGACGCAGGCCGACACCAACGTCTTCACCACGCAGATCACCATGACGCTCGGCGGCAATGCGGGATCGGGCGGCAAGGGCGGCGTCATCCAGGCCAATCTCGACAGTTCCACCATTCTCACCGCGGGCGACTATGCCCATGGCTTCCTGGCGCAGAGCCTGGGCGGCGGCGGAGGCAATGCGGGCATCGGCTCCAGCACCACCCAGGCCTTCGGCAGCACGCGCAACATCGACGCCGCGGTCAACCTCGGCGCGCTGGGCGGCAGTGGCGGCGATGGCGGCGCGCTGGACGGCATCAGCCTGGGCGGCGGCGCACAGGTCCAGACCTATGGCGCGAGCGCGCTCGGCGCGCTGGTGCAGAGCATCGGCGGTGGCGGCGGCACCTCGCAGGGCGGCACGCTGAACCTCGGCGCGACCTACACGCTGGGCGCCGGCGTGACGGTGACGCCGACCGGCTCGCTCACGGTCAATCTCGGCACGGCGGGCGGCAGCGGCGGCAAGGGCGGGGACATCACCAACCTCCTCATGGCGGGCCGCATCCGCACCGCGGGCAGCGATTCCGCCGGCATGGTGGTGCAGTCCATCGGCGGCGGCGGCGGCATCGGCGGCTCGGCCGGGGCCGAGGCCTCCTCCGACAACCCGGTCTCGCTGCTCACCGGCCTACGCTCGACGATCAGCGCTGTGGTCAACAAGGACATCCCGCGCGAATTTACCTACACGCTGAACATCGGCGGCACGGCCGGCAGCGGCGGCAATGGCGGGGCCGTCGGCTACGCGCAGACGGGCAGCATCACGACGCAGGGCGACTGGTCGCACGGCGTTCTCCTGCAATCCATCGGCGGCGGCGGTGGCATGGGCGGCGCGGCCACTTCGCTTTCCAGCCCGATCGGCGCCAACAGCACCTTCAACCTCGGCGGCCGGGCCGGGACCGGCGGGGCGATCACGCTCGGGCTCAACCCGGGCGGCAGCATCTCCACCGGCCTCGTGAACGGCACGAGCGTGACAGGCCTCGGCGCCTTCGGCGTGCTGGCGCAGAGCATTGGCGGCGGCGGCGGCACCGGCGTGGATGGCTCCACCAATTCGGGCATCACCATGCGACTGGGCGGGACCAGCAGCGGCGCCAGCGGCAATGGCGGGGCGATCACCGTGAATGGCGGCAACTTCTCCATCACCACGCGCGGTGATGTCGGCGTCGGCATGGTGCTGCAATCCATCGGCGCGGGCGGGGGCGTGGCGGCGGCCGGCAACCACCTCTCCGCTGCTGCGGGCGTGATGGACGCGCCCATCACCATCCGCGTGGGCAGCACGGGCAATGCCGCGGGGAATGGCGGCTCGGTGCTGATGAACAACATCGTCCTGAACATCACGACCTCGGGCGCGCATGCCTATGGCATCCTGGCGCAGAGCATCGGCGGCGGCGGCGGCTTCGGCTTCGCGGCCAACCTGTCCAGCAGCACCACCAATGCGGTGGGCACAGGCGTGGTCTCGGGCACGCCGATCGCGACCGATGGCGGCCCGGTGCAGATCACCTCCTCCGGCGACATCCGGACCTCGGGCGTCGGCGCGCACGGAATCGTGGCGCAGAGCATCGGTGGAGGCGGCGGAATCGCGGGCCTGCCGACCGGCACACCGAGCCTGAACATGCTGGGCTACATCCCCTCCGCCGGCGTGGCCTCCGCCTCGGGCAACGGCAATGCGGTGACGATCGAGACGATCGGCTTGGTCGCCACCACCGGCGCCTTCGCCTATGGCATCCTGGCGCAAAGCATCGGCGGCGGCGGCGGGCTTTTCGCGCAGGGCAACCTGGTGATCGCGGGCGTCACCGGCACCGGCCTCGCGCCGGCGGTGCCGACGGGCGTGGGCGGGCCCGTCTCGGTGCGGGTGAATTCGCCGGTGACGGCCACCGGCACCAATTCGGTGGGCGTCTTCGCGCAATCCGTGGGCGTCAGCGGCTCCCTGGGCGGTTTTGTGCAGGTCGCCTCCGCGGTGCAGGGCGGCTCCGGCTCGGGCGTCGGCGTCTGGGTGGACAGCATCAACACGGCCAGCAGCGTCCTGGTCCTGCCCAGCGGCTCGATCTCGACCGTGCTCGGGCCCTCCGGCCTCGCCATCCGCATGACGGCGGGCAATGTCACGAACCAGGGCTCCGTCACCGGTTCCTACGCGTTGCACAATGGCAGCTTCATCAACCAGGGCACGCTCAATGCCGGCGCCTCGCTTGATGCGCTGCAGCTGGACAACAGCGGGACCCTGCGCGTCGGCGCGCATGTGCCGCACGGCATCTCACGCGTCACGGGAGATTTCGTCCAGCGCGGCGCAGGGCGGCTGCTGGTGGACGCGGATTTCAGCAATCGCCGGTCGGACCAGCTGGTCGTGGCGGGGGACGCGAACCTGGCGGGCATCGTGCGGCCGCTGATCAGCTCGGTCCTGCCGAATGTGGAACTGTCCTTCCTGACCGTGGCCGGCGCGGTAACCGGGACCGTGGCCGGCGGGCAGACCGAGATCTTCAGCTATGCCGTCAACCGCAAGGGGAACACCTTCTCGGTGGCCGCCAATGCGGATTTCACGCCGGCCAGCTACAACCTCAACCGCAACGTGGCCGCCGTCGCCGGCCATCTGCAAGCGGCCTGGGATGCGGGCGGCACCGGCCTTGGCCCGCTCTTCGCGCTGCTCGGCAACACCGCCGATGCGGGAGGCGAGGGCGCCTATAGCGCCGCGCTGCGGCAGATCTCGCCCAGTTCCAGCCTGGCGCCCGGCGCGCGCGTCGCCGCCGGTGCGCGCAACTTCGCCAATGCCGCGCTGAGCTGCCCGCA
>JAIYDS010000101.1 GCA_027487385.1 Acetobacteraceae bacterium
CGGCCATGCAGCAGCGCGCAGGCCTCGGTGGCGAGGATCTTCTTCGCCTCATTCACCTCCGAGCCCTGCAAGCCACCCAGGCGCCGCACCTCATCCATGGGCATGTCGGTGAAGAGGGCGAGGAACTTGCCCACATCCGCATCCTCCGCGTTGCGCCAGAACTGCCAGTAGTCATAGGGGCTGACGCGGTCGGCATTGAGCCAGACGGCCCCCGCCGCGGTCTTGCCCATCTTGGCGCCGGAGGCGGTGGTGATGAGCGGCGCGGTGATGCCGAAGGCGTCCTGCTGATCCATCCGGCGCACCAGATCGGCGCCCATGACGATGTTGCCCCATTGGTCGCTGCCGCCCATCTGCAGCGTCACGCCATGGCGGCGGCGCAGCTCCACGAAGTCGTAGCTCTGCAGCAGCATGTAGTTGAACTCGATGAAGGTCAGCGGCTGGTCACGATCGAGGCGCAGCTTGACGCTGTCCATGCTCAGCATGCGGTTCACGCTGAAATGCCGGCCCACCTCACGCAGGAAGGGGATGTAGCGCAGCGGCGACAGCCACTCGTCATTGTCGAGCATGATGGCGGTGCCGGGGCCATCGCCGAAGGTGAGGAAATTGGCGAAGGCGCTGCGGATGCCGGCCTTGTTCTGCTCGATTCGCTCCTCGGTGAGGATTTGGCGCGTCTCGTCCCGCCCCGAGGGATCACCGATCTTGGTCGTCCCGCCGCCCATCAGCACCACGGGGCGATTGCCGGTGCGCGCCAGCCACCGCAGGAGCATGATCTGCACCAGGTGGCCGACATGCAGGCTGTCCGCCGTCGCGTCGAAGCCGATATAGCCGGTGACCGGGCCCTTGGCGAAATGCGCGGCCAGCGCCGGCTCATCCGTGACCTGGTGGACGAAGCCGCGCTCGCGAATGACGGAGAGGAAATCTGACGCTGACATGCAATGGGGACCCGAATGGCGTTTCGCGTGGCGCCGTAGCACAATCGCCCCATGTTGAGAATCATTGGCCTGATGAGCGGCACCTCGCTCGATGGCGTGGACGCGGCCTGGGTGGAGACGGATGGGGAGCGCGTGGGCACGCTCGGCCCCACGCTGACCATCCCCTATGACCCGGCGCTCCGGCGGGATTTGCGCCGGCTGCTGGAGCTGGCGCCGGGCCTCGGCCCGGAGGACCCCTTCCTGCGCGATTGCGAGGCGCGGCTGACCGAGCGCCACGCCGCCGCCGTGGCGCGGATTCAGCAGGAGGCCGTGCGCGCCGGGCTGCCGGAGGCGGAACTGATCGGCTTCCACGGCCAGACCATCCTGCACCGCCCGCTGCGGCCGGGCGATTCGCGCAATGCGCGCGGCCACACCTGGCAGATCGGCGATGCGCGGGCGCTGGCGCGTGGCACCGGCCTGTCCGTCGCCTTTGATTTCCGCAGCGCCGATGTGGCGGCGGGCGGGCAGGGGGCTCCCTTGGTGCCGATCGCCCATGCGGCGCTGGCGCATGCCCTGCCCAAGCCGCTGGCCGTGCTGAATTTGGGGGGCGTGGCGAATGTCACCTGGCTTGGCCTCGATGGTGCGCTGATGGCCTTCGACACCGGCCCGGCCAATGGCCCGCTGGATGACTGGGCCAAGCGCTCGCTGGGCCGCGACTATGACAAGGACGGCCATCTGGCCCTGGCCGGCCAGGCGGATGGCGCGGTGCTCGGCCGCCTGATGGCCCACCCCTATCTGGCGCTGACCCCGCCCAAATCCCTCGACCGGCTGGATTTCGACCGCGCCCTGCGCGAGGCGGGGGCGCATCTTCTCTCGCCGCAGGATGGCGCGGCGACGCTGGTGGCCTTCTGCGCCGTCTGCGTGGCGGCGGCCGCGCGCCACTTCCCCGAGCCGCCGATGCAATGGCTGGTGGCCGGCGGCGGGCGGCGCAACCCGGCCATGATGCGCGCACTCACGGCCACGCTGAGCGAGCCGGTGCGCGCGGTGGAGGTCGCCGGCTGGAATGGCGATGCGCTGGAGGCGCAATGCTTCGCCGTGCTGGCCGCCCGCACCGCGCGCGGCCTGCCGATCAGCTTCCCCGAGACCACCGGGGCGCCGCAGCCGATGACGGGCGGCCAGGTCCTGGGCGGGTTGCTGTAGGGCCTGATCCGCTGAGGTGGCATCACCGAAGCGGTCAAGCCTCCTCGCAGCGCGGCAGGATCGTGATCCAGCGCCGCTGCTGCGAAAAATTCACGCACATGCCGGCCGGCTGCGGGTTAGCGTTCCGCCACCGCAACAGGAGCCGAAGATGAGTATCCGCGAAACCGCCGAAGCCTTCACCGCCATGCTCAAGGCCGGCGATTTCGCCGGCGCCGGGCAGCGCTTCTGGCATGAGGATGTCTCCAGCATCGAGGCGATGGGCGAACCCGCCGCGCTGCATGGCCGTGCCGCTGTCGCCGCCAAGATGCAGGCATGGGGCGAGGCGCATGAGGTGCACGGCTTCAGCGTCACCGGCCCCTTCCTCAATGACGACCAGTTCGCGCTCTACATGACGATCGACGTGACCATCCGCGCCACCGGCCAGCGGATGGAGATGCTGGAGGTGGCGCTCTACACGGTGCATGAGGGCAAGGTCGTCGAAGAGCGCTTCTTCTACTGAGGCGCCCTCAGGCCTTGCTGGTCTCGGCCGCGCGGCGCTGGGTGGACGTGGCGCCGCGGCGGCCCCGGCGCTGGGTGGCGCTGCGCGGCGCGGGCAGCACTTCGGCGCGGGCCGCCCGGTTCATCGCGGCGACCTGGAGGGCGGCGGTGGCGAGGGCGATACCCCGGTTGGACAACTGCATGGGAAGAAATCCTACTGGTTGAGTTGGATATGGTCCTTGCTGGCGGGTTTCGCCAGCGCAAAACGTTCCGAGATCAAATTATCTTCAATCGGCCCTGAGCCCGGTCGCGCGCTGCAATTCCGCCCATTGGGCGCGGTCCCGCGCGATATAGGCGGCGTAGTCCGCCGTGCTCATCGGCAGCGGCTCCATGCCCTGGCTGGCCAGGCGCTGCCGGAAGGCGGGGCGGGCCAGGATCGTCTGCACCGCGGCGTGGATGGTGGTGACGATGGGCGCAGGCAGGCCGGCGGGGCCGGAAATGCCGTACCAGTTCAGCACCTCATAGCCCGGGATGGTGTCCGAGACGCTGGGCACATCCGGCAGCACGGCCAGGCGCGCCGTGGTGGAGACGGCGATGGCCCGCACCCGCCCGTCGCGGATGAAGGGCAGGGCGCTGCTGATCGTGTCCGTCATGGCGGCAAGCCGCCCGCTGATGAGGTCGGGCATGGCGAGCGCCGAGCCGCGATAGGGGATATGCGTGAGATCGAGCCGCGCCTTATGCGCCAGCAGGGCCAGCGTCATATGCGTCGAGGAACCGATGCCGGCCGAGCCATAGGCCAATTGCCCCGGCCGCGCCCGCACCAGGGCCAGGAATTCCGGCAAGCTCCGAACCGGCAGGTCATTGTTGACGATCAGGACGGCGGGCACGCCCGCGAAATTCGCGATCGGCGTGGTGTCCGTGCCCGGGTCGAAATTCAGCCGGGTGAGGACGGGGGTGATGCCATGCGTCGCCTGGCTGGCGGTGAGCAGGGTGGTGCCATCCGGCCGCGCGCGTGCCACGAATTCCGTGCCGATGGCACCACCCGCCCCGGTGCGGTTTTCCACCACCACCTGCTGGCCCAGAATCGGCGAGAGTTCCTCGGCGGCGATGCGGGAGATGATGTCGGCGGCCCCGCCGGCGGCGAAGGGGGCGACAAGGCGGATGGGGCGGTCGGGCGTCCAGGCTTGCGCCCGTGCGGACAGAGGCAGGGCAGTTGCCGCGAAAAGCGGCAAGAGCGAACGGCGAAACATGCGGAATTCCCGGCTGGTGATGGTTGAGCCAGGAGGTCAGCAATTACCGTGCCGTCATGTTGGGCCTCACGCCGAGAGCTGCGAAGCATGAGGCAGGGGGAAAAAAGAGGCCTCCGGCGGCTGGGGCCGAGGGGCCCCAGACCTCAGATCCTTGGTCGGTCTCAAGAACCGCCTCGTGGTCGTTTCATCAGGGGATCGGGCCTTGGCCCCGGCCTGAGATGCCTCCGGGCCAGGGGGGTGCGCTCCGCCGCGGCGCGATCACCCCTGCGGTGGATCATCGTCGCAAAAAAGGCAGGATTTGGCGGCACTATGCCCCGAAGACGAATCAGGGGGACGCATGCGTTATCTCGGCCTTGTCGTGCCATTGCTTCTCGCCGCCTGCGCCGAGCGGTGGGAGCGCCCCGGCGCCACCGAGGCGCAGGCCGACGCCATGAATGCCCAATGCCGGGCCGTGGCCGCGGCCGCCATACCGCCCTACATCGTCACCCGCCTCGCCGCGCCGGCGCGTGTGGAACGCGAGCGGAATTGCCGGCGCGAGGGTGGGCAGGAGCGGTGCACCTTCCGGGAACGCTATATTCCGGAACGCTGGGAGCAGGTGGACCTGAACACCAGCCGCCGCGAGGCGGTGCGCACCGGCTGCATGGCGGAAAAGGGCTTCACCTTCACCGGCTACCGCCCCTTGCGCCTGCAATAGGACGCGCCCCTCAGAGCCCCGAATTCGGCGCGTCGCACATGTAGCGGCTGAGGTGGTAGGGCCGCGCCGCCAGCCCGGAGCAGAAGCTTGCCACCACCGGCTCCAGCGCCTCGAACAGCGCCTTGGCCCCCTGGGCCGCCGCCTCCAGCCGCGCCCGCGCCGCCTCGGCCTCATCAGCCAGCTTCGCCATGTCCAGCATGGTGTGCCGGCCATCGCGATAGACGAAGCGCCCGCCGATCATCACATGGCGCACGCCGGTCGCATCCTCGGCGTGGATCATCTGGTTGATGGTCGCGTTGTGCGGCATCCACTGCGTCTTGTGCAGGTCGAGGAAGACGATGTCCGCCTTCATCCCCGGCGCGATGGCGCCGATGCCCTCGATGCCCAGCGCCTTGGCCGAGCCGATGGTGCCGGCGCGATAGACCTGCTCCGCCGTCGCCCATTCATAAGGGTCGGGCTTCTGCACATGGGAGGTGTGGGCGGCGAGCCGCATCGCCTCATACATGTTGCCATTGTCGCCGCTGGAGACGCCATCGGTGCCGATGCCGATGTTCACGCCCAGCTCCAGCGCGCGCTTCAGCCGGAACATCCCATTGCCGAGCTTCATATTGGAGGCCGGGTTGTGCGCGATGGAAGCGCCGCGATCCGCCAGCAGGCGGAAATCATCATCATCCAGCCAGACGCCATGCGCCACGGTGAAATCGGGCCCGATCAGCCCCAGGCTGTCCATGTAGTGGACCAGCGTCATGCCGTATTTCTGCATGCCCACCACGGCCTGCACCTTGCTCTCGCCGACATGGCTGTGCAGCCCCACGCCATGCTTGCGCGCCAGGTCGCGGCAGCCGCAGAGGAATTCCTGGCTGCAATGATGCGGAATGGTGGGGCCGACGGCGAAGCGGATGTCCTGGCTCGCCCAGCGCCAGCCGCGGAAGGCCGCGTCCATCGCCGCGATGGTCTCCTGCCAGGGACGGAACCTGACCTTCTCGGCCTCGGCGCGGAGCTTGTCCGGCAGGGCATCCATCAGCCCGGGGATCGCCTCATAGAGCGAGCGATCCGCCACCATCGGCGCGATCATCGCGCGCATGCCGACCGTGGCATAGGCATCGGCGATGGCGTCCAGCCCCTCGGTTGTGGGCAGCGGCACTTCCATCGTCAGGTCATAGGCGGCGGTGCAGCCCTTCGCGACCATCTCGGCCGCGCAAAGCAGGGTGGAGAGGCGCTTATCCTCCAGCGTGCGCCCGCCGCCGATCCAGGGGGCGGCGGCCAGCAGCGTCTCCAGGCTCATCCGGTCGCCCTGGCCGCGGGCCAGGCCGCCATGGCCATGGGTGTGGGCGTTGATCAGGCCGGGATGCAGCAGCATCTGGCTGGCATCCACGAGGCGCGTGCCGGGCGGCGCCGTCAGCCCATCGCCCACGGCGCGGATCACGCCATCCTGGATCAGGATGTCGGTGACGGCCGCGCGGCGAAGCGCGGGGTCGGTCAGGCGGCCGCCCTGGATGAGCTGCCAGCCAGGTTCCGCCTGGGCCATGGCTCAGGCCTCCGGCGCGAGTTCGAGCGGCTCCAGCGTCCAGGCCGGGGCACCGGGCCGGGCCAGGAGGGGCAGCGCATTGGGCGTGCTGACATTGGAGGGCAGCCCCGCCTCGTAGCGGAAGGCGCGCCACAGCGCGCCATGCGCCACCACCAGCACCGGGCCGGGCAGGGCGGTCGCGCGGTTGATGGCGCGCACGGCGCGGGCACGCAGCTCGGCGAAGGGCTCGGCGCCCGGGGGCGTGTAGGTGTCGGCGATCCAGTCATCATACCAATCGCCCATCGGGTGGCCTTCCTGCTCGCCGAAATTCACCTCGCGCAGCTCGTCATCCAGCTGCACCGGCAGGCCGAGCTTCGCCGCCACGGTCTCCGCCGTCACGCGCGCGCGGCTGAGGGGGCTCGCCACGATGGTGGTGATGGTGGTGCCGGCGAGGGTGCGGGCCGCGCGCTCGGCCTGGCGCAGGCCATTGGCGTTCAGGGGGATGTCGGTCTTGCCCTGGCTCAGCCGCTGCGCGTTCCAATCGGTCTCGCCATGGCGGAGGAACCAGAAGGGAATGGGGTTGAGGGTCATGCGGCGAAGCCTTCGGCCTTCAGGGTTTCGGCAAGGGCGGGCAGGGCGAAGACGCGCTTGCGATGCGCCATCAGCGCATCGGGGGGTGCGACGCCGACAAAGCCCGCAAAGGTGGTCATCATGGCGGCGGAGAGGTCGGCGGCGGTGAGGGCATCGCCCACCAGCCAATCCCGCGCGCCCAGGCGCGATTCCAGGAATTCCAGCGCCTCGCCCACGCGCTTCAACCCGCCTTCGCGGATCTGGTTCTCGGCCGGGGGCGGGCCGAAGATGGCGGGGCGGAAGGCCGGCTGGAAGGCGCGCGGAAACTGATAGGCATACCAGGCGAGCCATTCCATCACCTGCCAGCGGGCCACGCCCTCCGCTGGAATCAGCCCGCTATCGGGGGCCATCTCGCCGATGGCGAGCAGGATGGCGGGCGTCTCGGTGATGGTCTCGCCGCTGTCCAGCACCAGGGCCGGCACCTGGCCCTTGGGGTTCAGGGCCAGCATCTCGGGCGTCAGGTGCTCGCCCCCGCGCAGGCTGAGATCCTTCACCTCCCCGGCCAGGCCGGAGAGGGCGAAGGCGAGCCGGCAGGCCAGGCTCGATGTCCGCGCGGAGACGAGGAGGATCAAGCGAGACCCTCGCGCGCCATCACGGCCTGCACGGCGGGTCGCGCCAGCATGCGGGCGTAATGCGCCGCGACGTTCTTCGGCAGGTCGAGCTTGAGGCGGGCCGCGGCCCAGAAGGTGACGTAGAAGGGCGCGGCGTCGCCGAAGCTGAAATCACCGCAGATGTAGTCGCGGCCTTCCAGGGCGCGGTCCAGCCAGGCCAGGCCCTTGGTATAGATTTCCAGGCCGCGCGCCTTCACCGCTTCCGCATCGCCCTCGCTGGGGGCGAAGTTGGAGGGGCGGAACATGCGGGAGAAGCCCTGCATGTGCATGGTGGCCACCGCGTAATCGGTCGCTTCCAGCGCCGTCGCCTGGGCTTCGGCGGTGGCGGGCATCAGCTTCGCCGCCGGATATTTGGCCGCGATCCAATAGGCGATGGCGGTGAATTCCGTGAGCACCGAGCCGTCATCGCGGACCAGCGTCGGCACCTTGGACTTGGCGTTGATGCTGGTGAATTCCGGCTTGAACTGGGCGCCTTCGCGCAGGTTCAGCACGGTGGGTTCGAAGGCCTGGCCGCTTTCCTCCAGCAGCACATGGATGCCGAGCGAGCAGGCGCCGGGGGCGTAGAAGAGCTTCATGGTTCGATCTCCGGTGGGGGGGTCAGGCGGCCTTGGCTTCGCGCGCCATGGCGCGTTGCACGGCCGGGCGCGCCAGCATGGCGGCGTGGTGGGAAGCCAGCTTGGGCGGCAGGGTCATGCCCGCCCGCCCGCTGGCCCAATGATTGATGAAGAACAGCGCGCAATCCGCCACGCTGAAGCCCGAGGCCAGCAGCCAGGGCTCACCCGCCACGCGGCTTTCGATGACGGCCAGGTAGTCCTGCGCCAGCGCCTTGCCCTGCGCCACCACGCGGGGCTCATCCTCGGCATCCTTCGCGAAATTGGCGGGGCGGAATTGCCGGGTGAAGGCCTGCGGATGCACCGTGCCGCACAGGTAATCCATCCATTCCAGTGTCCGCGCCTCGGCCTCGAACTCCACGGCGATGAGGTTGGACATCGGGTTCGCCTTGGCCAGCCACCAGGCGATCACGGGGAATTCCGTCAGCACCGTGCCGTCATCGCGCAGCAGCGCGGGCACCTTCGCCTTGGGGTTGATGGCCAGGTATTCGGGCTTCTTGTTGGAGCCGTCGCGGGTCGAGACCACCTGGGTCTCGAAGGGCTTGCCGATCTCCTCCAGGATCACGTGGATGCCAATGGAGCAGGCACCGGGCGAATAGAAGAGCTTCATGGGCAAGGCCTTTCCTAACAGAACAGCGACGAGACCGAGCGTTCCTCGCTGATGCGCCGCATCGCTTCGGCCAGCAGCGGCGCGATGGGCAATTGGCGGATATTCTTGGCATCCCGCACGGCCGGGGTTGCGGCGATGCTGTCGGTCACGATCATCATCTCGATGGGGGATTTCCCCACGCGCTCGACCGCGGCCCCCGAGAAGACGCCATGCGTCACATAGACGCTGGCGGATTTCGCGCCGTTCTTCATCAGCGCCTCGGCCGCGTTGCAATGCGTGCCGCCGCTGTCGATGATGTCATCCACGATGATGCAGTCGCGGCCCGTCACGTCGCCGATCACGTTCATGACTTCCGAGACGCCGGCCTGCGGACGCCGCTTGTCGATGATGGCGAGGTCGCAATGCAGCTGCTGCGCGATGGCCCGCGCGCGCACCACGCCGCCGACATCGGGGCTGACCACCATGAGCTCGCGCCCCTTGAAGCGCTCGGCGATGTCGCGGGCGAAGAGGGGGGCGGCGTAGAGATTGTCCACCGGGATGTCGAAAAAGCCCTGGATCTGCCCCGCATGCAGGTCCATCGTCAGCACGCGGTCGGCCCCCGCCTGGGTGATCAGGTTCGCGACCAGCTTGGCCGAGATGGGCGAGCGCGGGCTGCTCTTCCGGTCCTGCCGGGCATAGCCGAAATAGGGCATCACGGCCGTCACGCGCCGCGCCGAGGAGCGGCGCAGGGCGTCCAGCGTGATCAGCAGCTCCATCAGGTGGTCATTGGCGGGGAAGCTGGTGGATTGGATGACGAAGACATCCTCGCCGCGGATATTCTCATGGATCTCGACGAAGATCTCCATGTCGGCGAAGCGACGGATCGAGGCATTGGTCAGGGGGATGCCGAGCTTGTCGGCCACCGCCTGCGCCAGGGGCAGGTTGCTGTTGCACGCGACGATCTTCATCGAGCCCTGTCACCCCTGTTGGCTGGCGCCGCAGCGATAGCGCCCGCGCGCCCTACTGTAAACTTGACCGGACGCATGTGCCTCATCCTGGCGCGCTGGCATTGCGGATGATGGTCTGCACCCCGCCCGCCGCCTCTTCCGCCGCAACATAGGCGATATCGCCCCAGGCGCGGTTCAAGGCACCCGCCGGCACCTCGTTCAACTGGAGCACGCGGCCGAGTTCGTAGCCGTCCCGGCGCGAGACGATCCACTGGATTTCCACCCGCTGCTGCCCCGGCCCGGCGGCCACGACACTGACCTCGGCGGTCACGGCGAAGGCGGCGCCATCGGCCAGCTCCTGCACCACATAGCCGCGATTGGCGAGGAATTCGCGCAGCCGGGCCGTCAGCGCCGCATTGCCATCGCCCGGCGCGCCGCGCACCGGGATGAGGCGCAGCCGCGGCGGGCCGGCCTGGATCGCGGCCGGATCGGCCGAAGCGCGGGCCGCCTGGATGGAGAGCAGCAGCTGCGTCACGCGCGGATTGGCCTGCTGCGCCACGGCCTGAAGGGTGGGCGTGCTGGCCTCGGCCCAGAGCCGCGTCGGCACGGGCGGGCCGACGACCGCGCCCTGCTCGGCCCCATCGGCATTGGTGATCACATAGCGCGGGATGACGGTGGCGCCGGTGTTCTGCACCGTGATGATCAGCCGCCAATCGAGCGGCAGGGGCGTGCTGGTGGCGGTCGCCGGCACATCGGCGGCCTGCAGCGCCTCGCTCATCGCCTCGGCATAGCGGCGGGCGGCCTCGTCGGGCAGCAGGGCTTCGGGCGGGGGCGGGATGGCCAGGCGCACGGCGAGCGGGATGCGCAGGCCTTGCGCCAGCCCGCCCGGATTGCCGCGATGCGGCTGCGGCAGGCCGCCGCAGCCCGGCAGCGCCAGCAGCGCCGCAAGGAGCGCCCTCGGGGCGAACCTACGCGAAAACACAGGAGACCATCATCGTCACCACGAAGAGCAGGAGGAACATGATCACGTAGGGCATGGCTGGCTCATAGCATGATGGCGGAGATCTGGTGCCCGAGCGGCCCACCGCCGGCCAGGGTGCGGCGCCGGTGGCTGAAGAAGCGGGCTTCGTCACTGAGCGTATCGGCGCCCAGGATATGGGGGCTGGCCCCGGCGGCGGCGAGCCGGGCGGCGCAATAGCCGGCCAGGTCGAACTGGAAATGCGCGCCATCCCGGCCGGGGGCGAAGAAGCGCGGATCGCCCACCGCACCGCGCAGATCGGCGCGGACCTCGTAGCTCGCCTGGGCGATGCAGGGGCCGATGGCGGCGGTGATGCGCGCGCGATCCGCCCCCAGCGCCTCCATGGCGGCGAGGGTCGCCTCCAGCACGCCGAGCACGGCGCCCTTCCAGCCGGCATGGGCGGCGCCGATCACGCCGGCCTCCTCATCCTGGAAGAGCACGGGGGCGCAATCGGCGGTGATGATGCCGAGTGCCACGCCCGGGGTGCGCGTCACCATCGCGTCGGCTTCCGGCAGGGCATCCCAGGGGGCGCCGGCCTCGACGACGGCGGCACCATGCACCTGGCGCAGGCTGCGCAGCGCCTCGGGCGCGGCACCGATGGCGCGGGCCGCGCGGGCGCGGTTCTCGGCCACGTTGGCCGGATCATCCTCGCCGCGCAGGCCGCAATTCAGCGCGGCATAGGCGCCGGTGGAGACGCCGCCGCGCCGCGTGAAGAAGCCATGCCGCGCGGAGAGGCCGGCATGGGTGAGGAACTCGGCCATCAGGCGTCGAATCCAAGGGGGGTGGGAAGGGCAGGGTGCGCGATGCACAGCGCCTTGAACAGCCGGCCCATCCCCTCGGGGGCGACAAGGCGCTGGGCGGCGCCCAGGATGGCGCCGGCCTGGCGTGGTGCCGATTGCGCCAGCATGGCGCTGCGGGCGATCAGGCCGAGGCGCTGGAGGAAGACGCCCATCGGGATCGGGCCATGCGCGGCGGCGCCCACGGCGCGCGCGGCGGTGGCGAGGGCGGCGAAATCCACATGGGCGGTGATGTCGGCCTGGCCCGGCGCGGCCAGCGGGTCGCAGGGGGCATTGTCCCGCAGCGCCTGGAGCGTCTCGCCCAGGCCGCTCTCGGCCGGGCCGTAATCCAGCGCCAGCAGCGCGCCGCCCTGGGCCGCGATCCGCGCGCCCAGCGCGGCCGCGACGGCGCGGCTGGCCTCGCTGATTTCGCGGATGCTGCCTTCGGGCGCGTCTTCGGTGTGGTCGCTGGGCTGCTCGACGAAGGCGCCCGCCGCCACGAAGCGCTCCCGCCAGCCATCGCCGCGCCGGATGAATTGCCGGATGGGCAGGGCATCGAAGAATTCATTGGCGAGGATCACCGCGGGGCCGGGCGGTATGGCCTCCACCGCCGCATGCCAGCCCGCCACACGGTCCCCCAGCTTCGCCGCCTGCGCCGCCCGCAGCGCAAGCGAGGTCTCGACCAGATGCAGTTCGAGCGCCCGGCCGAATTCCGGCACCATCTGGTCCACCGCGCGCAGCGCATCGGCCATCAGCGTGCCGCGCCCGGGGCCGAGCTCGGCCAGGATCACGCGCCCCGGCGCGCCCATGGCCTGCCAGGTGAGCGCGGCCCAAAGCCCCAGGCATTCGCCAAAGGCCTGGCTCATCTCCGGCGCCGTGGTGAAATCGCGCCCGATGCCGGTGCCGCGGGCGTAATAGGCGGCGGCGGCCTCGGCCATGAAGGCGTCGAGCCGCTGCATCAGGCGCGGCGCGCCCGCCAGATCAGGAAGCCGCCCACCAGCACCATGGGCAGGCTGAGCAATTGCCCCATGGTCGCACCCGCCAGCAGGAAGCCCAGATGCGCATCCGGCTCGCGGAAAAACTCGCCCACCAGCCGCGCCACGCCATAGCCCGCCAGCAGCGCGCCGGTCAGCAGCCCGGTGCGGGCGCGGTTGGCGGCGTTGCTCCAAAGGATCAGCATCAGGGCGAAGAGGGCGATCCCCTCCAGACCCGCCTGGTAGAGCTGGCTCGGGTGGCGGGGGATTTGCAGCCGGTCGGCCGGGAAGATCATGGCCCAGGGGACATCCGCGGCGCGGCCCCAGAGCTCGCCATTGATGAAATTCGCCAGCCGCCCGAAGAAGAGGCCGATGGGCACCACCACCGCCACGCGGTCGCCCAGGCGCAGCGGATCGAGCTTCTGACCGCGCGCAAACAACAGGGTCGCGATGATCACGCCCAGCGCGCCGCCATGGAAGGCCATGCCGCCCTGCCAGACCATCAGCGCTTCCAGCGGATGGAAGATGTAGTGGCCCGGCCGGTAGAAGAGCACATAGCCCAGCCGCCCGCCCAGGATGATGCCGAGCGTCGCCCAGGTGATGTAGTCATCGACCTGCTGCGGGGTGGCGGCCTGGGGTTCGGCCTGGGCCAGGCGCCGCAGCAGCCGCCAGCCCAGCACGATGCCGGCGATGTAGGCCAGCGCATACCAGCGGATGGCGATGGGGCCGATCTGCAGCGCAATCGGATCAATCTGCGGAAATTCGAGCATGGCGGGATGCCTAGCCCGGACATGCCGGCAAGTCACGGCATGGCAGAAAACAGGGCCTCCGGGGGCTGGGGCCGAGAGGCCCCAGACCCCGGGACTCAGGGGGCGCGCAGGATGGCCGTGCAGGCCGCGGGCAGGGAAGGGGGCGGGCCGGGGGGCCTTGGGCGCGGGGGTGGGCGGCGCGCCTCCTCCGAGAGCCACCATTCCAGGCTGGCGTCGCAGCCATCGCCGGGCGGGATCGGGTTCGCCTCGCGGCAATCGGGCGAACCCTGGGGGCAGCGGATGCGGATATGCATGTGGCTGTCATGTCCGCGCCAGGGCCGCACCCGGTGCAGCCAGGCCTCGCCCCGGTGCATCTCGCAGAGGCTGCGCTTGATGCCGTGGTTGACCAGGACGAGATGCACGCCGGACTGCTCGGCGGCCAGGCGGATCAGCCGGGCATGGGCGGGTGTGAAGCGGGCATTCACGCCCGACTGATCCGGCAGGACCAGCGAGGGAACATCAATCTCCTCCCGCTGCGCCCGGCTCATGGCCGGCTTGGGCGTGAGGTCGAGCCAGATATCCACATCCAGCCCGGTCTGGTGGCTGGCGTGCAGGCTCGGCATGGGCCCGCCGCGCGGCTGGGCGAGGTCGCCGATCCAGAGATCGGGGTTGCCCATGGCGCGGGAGCGCTGGGCGAGGTCCCGGGTGAAGCGGATCAGATCCGGGTGGCCCCAATGCCGGTTCCGCGAGATCCGCACAGCCTGGTAGCCCGGTCCCTCGGGGGGCAGCGGCACGGCGCCGGCGAGGCAGCCCAGTGTGGTGGCGCCAATGACGCGCGCCGGGCCGGGCGCGGGGGTGGCGGCCTGCGCCCAGGCGCTGGCCGGCTGGGCCTGCGCGGCGGGTGCCAGCAGCACCAGCAGGGCCAGCAGCCAGCGCTTCAACGCCCGCGCGCCAGGATGCCGGTGGTGGAGCGGCCCGGCAGCAGGTCCAGCAGGATGGTCCGCCCGCCCCAGGCGGCGATTTCCGGCGCGCCCACCACCTGGTCCAGCGTGTAATCGCTGCCCTTGAACAGCCGGTCCGGGCGCAGCGCCAGGATGGCCTCCAGCGGCGTGTCCTGTGGGAAGGCGATGACGGCATCCACGCTGGCCAGGGCCGCGATCACCGCGGCGCGATCCTCCAGCGGGTTGATCGGGCGGGGCGCGCCCTTGAGCCTCGTCACCGAGGCATCATCGTTCAAAGCCACCACCAGCCGGTCGCATTCGGCGCGGGCGGCGCGCAGCATGCGGGTGTGGCCGGCATGGAGAATATCGAAGCAGCCATTGGCGAAGCCGACGCGCAGCCCCTGCGCATGCCAGGATTCCACCAGGCGCCGCGCCGCCTCCCAGCTCAGCACCTCGCCCGTCGCGCCTTCCTGCTCGCGCAGCGCGTGGTCCAGCTCGGCCGCCGAGCAGGTGGCGGTGCCGAGCTTGCCGACGACGACGCCGGCGGCCGCATTGGCCGCGCGCATGGCGCCCTCCAGCGGCAGGCCGGCGGCCACGCCGAGCGCCAGTGTGGCGATGACGGTATCGCCCGCGCCCGAGACGTCGAAGACCTCCCGCGCCATGGCGGGGACGGTGATGGCCGGCGCGTCCCGGCGGACCAGCATCATCCCCTTCTCGCTGCGGGTGGCGAGCACGGCATCGAGCGGCACGGCGGCCAGCACGGCGCGGGCCGCGGTCTCGCATTCCGCATCCGTGCCGACCGGCATTCCCGTGGCCTCGGCCAGCTCAATCGCATTGGGGGTCAGGCAGGTGGCGCCGGCATAGCGACTGAAATCGCGCCCCTTGGGGTCGGCCAGCACGGGAATGCCATGCGCCCGTGCGGTGGCGATGGCGGCCTCCAGCACGGCGGGTGTCAGCACACCCTTGCCATAGTCGGAGAGGATCAGCGCATCGGCGCCGGGCAGCAGGGCTTCGAGGCGGGCGGCGATGGCCGCTTTCTCGGCGACATCGGCCTCGCGCCGCTCCTCCTCATCCACCCGAACCACCTGCTGGCGGGCGGCGATGACGCGCAGCTTCACCGTGGTGCGGCGGGCGGGACTGCGCAGCAGATGCGCGGCCTCGCCCAGCAGGAGGGCGATTTCCGTGCCCTCCGAATCCTCGCCCACCAGGCCGATCAGCCCGGCCAAGCCGCCGAGCGCCGTGATGTTGCGCGCCACATTGCCCGCGCCGCCCGCCATGGATTGCGTGCGGGAGAGGCGCACCACGGGCACCGGCGCCTCCGGCGAGAGCCGGCTGGCATCGCCATAGAGGAAGCGGTCCAGCATGACATCGCCGAGGCAGATGATCCGGCGTCCGGAGAGATCGAGCATGCGGGTCTTGTAGGGCGGCCAGGGCCGGGGCGGGAAGCACCCCGGCGGTCGGAGCGCGAGCGCGTCCGAAAAAGAGTATGCCATTCCTGAATACAACTTTAAGAGGTGGACCTCCTCATCAGGGAACCCCCCCAATGTTCTTCACCAGCAAGCGTGGCGTGAATTTCAATGTTTTCAACGCACAGGACCTGCTTTTCGCAGCCTGCCGCGGCAATACCGGCTTCCAGCCGCTCTCGCCCAAGGCCTTCCAGCGGGTGCAGGACAAGAACCTGCAATTCACCCACCGCCATGCCGCCATCCAGGGCGGGCGGGTGCGGGATGGCTATCTGGTGGTCACCGACAAGGGGAAGATCCGCTATGTCGGCATTGCCAGCCACATCTGGGGCTTCAGCCGCCCCTTGACCGACCTTTCGGAACTGGCCGCCACCGCCAAGGGCAGCATCTCGCTCAAGGCGCGATTCTGGAGCGACGGGTTCCTGTGGCGGCGCCTGGTGAAATACGCCTTCAAGCACCAGCGCTTCACCGGCGACTTCGTCGAAGGCGTGGCGGAGGAGCAGAGCCGGACCGACATCCTGACCAATCGTGATGGCGTGAATGCGGGTCCGACCTGGGCCGCCATGGGCGAAGACCCCCGGATTGCGGATGATTACTTCGACCAGGCGGATTACGACGCCGATGTCGAGCTGGACCTGAATCCGGAGACGGGCGCCAATCGTGGCGCCGTCAATTTCGGCTTCCCGCCCGCCCCACCCAAGACCTGACCGCCGAAGCGCCGCGCCTCAGACCGGGAAACGCTCCAGGATCTCGATGGAGATGTTCTCAGGCCCGCGGATGAAGGCGATGCGGATGCCCGGGCGCGGCGTGTTCGGCTCCATCGTCACCGTCACGCCCTTGGCCTTGAGCCCGGCGATATAGGCATCGAGCCCGGTCACCGCGAAGCCGAAATGGTCAATGCCGAGATAGGGGGCGGAGGGGGCGGGGGCCGCGCCCTGGCCCTCGGGCAGCAGGAAGATGTTGATGCCGCCAAGCTTGAGGTCGAAGCGCGGGGCGCCCTGCTGCATGGAGCGGATGATCTCGGCGCCCAGCATCTCCTCGAACCAGAGGGCGGTGGCCTCCGGGCTCGGGCAGCGCAGGTGGATGTGGTCGAAGCTGAGGGCGGACATGGAGGATTCCTTCAATGTGCGGGGCGAAGGCTAGAGGAGTTTCCGCAGGAGGCTAGAGTGGCGCCGCCCCAGGAGAATCCCGTGCCCCAGCCTTTGCGAATCCTCTCCACCCTGGCCGTCATGGCCCTGCTGCGCGAATGGCTGGCCGAGGCCGGCGGCACGGCCCCCGAGGTGGAGTTCAACCCGACGGCACGCCTCCTGGCGCGCATCGCCGAGGGCGCGCGCGGTGACATCGCCATCCTGACCGAAGCTGGGATCGAGGAACTCACCGCCAGCGGCGTGCTGGCGGCGGGAACGCGGGTGGACCTTACGCGCTCGGCCATTGGCATGGCGGTGCCGCCGGGGGCCGCGCATCCGGACATTTCCAGCCTGGCCGCCCTGCGCGCCACGCTGCTGGCGGCGCCCAGCCTCGTCTATTCCCGCGCCGGAGCGAGCGGCATCTTCTTCGCCGAGCTGATCGGGCGCCTGGGCATCGAGGCCGAGGTGAATGCCAAGGCCATCATCATCCCCCAGGGCTTCACCGCCGAGGTGGCCGCGCGGGGCGAGGCGGCGCTGGCCATCCAGCAGGTGAGCGAGCTGATGGCGGTGCCCGGCGTGGAGATCGTCGGCAAGCTGCCGGAGGGCGCGAACACCTACGCCGTCTTCTCCGCCGCGCTGTTTGCCGGTGCCGCGCCCGAGGCAGCGACGCTTCTGAGGGAGCTGGCGGCAGCGCTGACGCCGGCGCGCCTCAAGGCGCATGGCCTGGACCCGATGTGATCGGGGTCCGGGGCCTCTCGGCCCCGGCCGCCGGCGGCCCTTTTCCTTCCCCGCCTATCGCACGGCCCGCCCCAGGCTTATCCTTCCCTCCGGCCCAGACGAGGGAGGACAAGACCGTGCAAAATCCGATTCAAGGGGTGGCCGCCTGATGGGCCCGCTCTACACCTTCGAGGGCAAGACGCCGCTCGTGCATCCCAAGGCCTGGGTGGCGCCGACCGCCGCCGTGATCGGCGATGTCGAAATCGGCGAGGAAGCCAATATCTGGTATCACTGCGTCCTGCGCGGCGACACCAACATCATCCGCATCGGCCCGCGCACCAACATCCAGGACGGCACCATCATCCATGTGAATGCCGGCCGCCAATCCACCATCATCGGCGCCGATGTGACGGTGGGGCATGCCGCCATCATCCATGCCTGCAAGCTGGAGGACCGCGCCTTTGTCGGCATGGGGGCGACCGTGCTGGATGATGCGGTGATCGAGGCCGGCGGCGTGCTGGCCGCGGGCTCGGTGCTGCCGCCGGGCAAGCGGATCGCGGCGCTGGAGCTCTGGATGGGCAACCCCGCCAAGCTCGTCCGCGTGCTGACGGAAGAGGCGCGGGCGGGTTTCGATCGCACCGCGCCACATTATGTCGAGCTGGCGGGACGGCACCGTTCCATTTCGTAACTTGGTGAAGGCCTGCCATGCGGGGTAAGCAGAACCAATGCTGAACAAGCCGCTCGTGCTCGCCCTGCTGCTGCCTCTGGCAGCCTGTGCCGGTGGCACATTGCCGCCCTCGGTGCGGCTGCCGCCGGATGCCGTCCCGGTGGCGGCGGACCCGATGCGCTCGGCCATCCTGAGCACCGCCTTCGCCTTCAACCAGCCCAGCGCCCCCTCGGCCAAGCTGCATGCCGCGGCGCTGGTCGAGTTCATGGCGGCGGATTCGCGCTGGGACATCCGCTGGAGCGAGTATTCGCCCACCACCGGCCCGGCGCTGGAGGCGGCACGGCAGGAAATCCGTGAGGCCTTCGGCATCGCGCCGGGTGCGAGCCCGCAGGCGGTGGCCGATGGTCTCTTCGGCGCCTCGCGCGCGCTGGAGCGGGGGAATGAGATCTTCCTGCCCCCCGGCCTGTTCAGCGAGCCGGGCCGCTCGCTCCCGCGGCTCGCCACCCCGCCCGATCTTCCCGTCACCCGCCATGCCACGGCGCTGGCCGAGCGCGAACTTTATCGCGTCGAGAGCGAGCGCCAGAGCGCGAGCGGCGCGGGCGGTGTGGGGAGCGGCGCCCATCCATGACACTTCCCTTTCATTCAAGGATCACTTCGATGTTCCGTCTGACCCTCCTGGCCCTGCCCCTGCTGGCCGCCTGCGCCAGCATCCCCCCCTCCGAGACGGCGCAACTGCCGCGTGATGCGGTGCAGGGCGCGGGTGATCCGACGCGCAGCGCAGTGTTCACCACCAATTCGATCTTCGCCCAGGCCCACCCCGCGATGGGCGACCCGGCCGAGGCCGCCCGCGCCATCGCGCAGATGGAATTCCTGGCGGTGGACCTGCCGCGCAACAACAACCTCAGCTCCCCCTCGGCCACGCTGGTGCCGGAGCTGGTGGCCGCGCGGCGGGAATGGCGCCGCGTGCTCGACATCGCGCCCGAGGCGCCGGCGCAGCCGGTGATCAACGCGCTCTTCGCCGCCAGCCGGGCGCTGGATGCGGGCCAGCCCACCGCCGCCGCCGCCGCCCTGCCCAACGACATCTTCCGCAAGGGTGGCACGGCCACGCTGGCCCAGCTCTCCAGCCTGCCGCGCCTGCCCAACACGGCGGTGGCCGCGGCCACCGCGCAACAGAGCCTGCAGCGCTTCTCGAGCGGACCCTTCGCGCTGTGATGCGCGCCCTGCTCCTTCCGCTGATCCTGCTGGCCGGCTGCGCGGGGGTGGTGATGCCCGATCCCGTGCGCCTGCCGCGCGATTCGGTGGATGGGGCAGGGGATCCGACCCGCGCCGCCGTCTCCCGCACCGCCTATGCCTTCGCCCGGCCCGAGACGCTGGCGGGCCGGCCGGGCGAGGCGGCGCGCGCCATCGCCGACATGGAATTCCTGGCCGCCGCCTTGCCCTTCGACCCGCGCTACCAGCAGCGCGACCCGCTGCTGCCGCAACGCCTGGCGCTGGCGCGGGCGGAATGGCGCGGCGCGCTGGGCATCGCGCCCGAGCAGCCGGCCCAGCCGGTGATTGACGGGCTTTACGCCGTGGCCCGCGCCTCGGCGCAAGGCCAGCCGCTGACCTTGCCGGAGGGCGTCTTCACCACCGGCGGCCTGGCACGGCTGGAGGATCTGCCCGCCCTGCCACAAACGGCGCAGGCCGCCGCAGCCGCGTCGCGCGTGCAGTCGGAGGTGCAGGTTCCGGTCGGGCGGCCGCGGCGTTGAGGGGCGCGCTGCTGGCCGGGCTGCTGCTGCTGGGCGCCTGTGCCGAACTGACCACGCCGCGGCCGCCCGAACCGCCGGTGGAGCTGGCCGGCCGGATTTCGGCGGCACCCTTGCCGTTGATCCTGGATGCCGCCGTGCGGGATTTCGACCAGGCCGGCGCCGGTCTCGCCGGGCGCCCGGCGGCGACGGCGCTGGCCGTGGCGCGGCTCGAATGGATCGGCGGCGAATTCCGCCCGGGCCGGCGCCTGGCGGGCCTGCCGGATTCCTTCCGCTTCGGCAGCCAGGCCGCGGTGGCCGAGGCGCGCGGCATACTGGGCATCGCACCGGATGCCACGCCGGAGGCCGCGGTGGCGGCGCTGCTGGCGGCTTCGCGCGCCCTGGCGCGGGGAAATCAGGCGGCGATCGCCACGGCGCTGGCCGCGCCGGTCTTCCTGGGCGAAGGGCGGCCGCTGATGAGCCGGCTGCGCGAGCCGGGCGCCTTCCCCAATGCTTCCCTTGCGCTGGTGGCGATCCGCGAGGAGATCGGCCGGCTCATCGCATCAGGGCAGGCCAGCCGGCTGCCCATCTTCGACACGCCGGAGATTGGCGTGAGCACCACCGGGCTGGGGCCGGCGACGGGGTATTGAGGAGAAAAGGCCTCCGGCGGCTGGGGCCTATCGGTCCCAGCCGCCGGAGGCCCCTTTTTCCTCAGTCGTTCACCATCACGCGCACATAGCTCCCCGGCGCATTCTCGATCGGCGTCAGCTTGCCATCGCCCGGCTGGCGGGCCGGCACCTCGGTGCGGTCCAGCGCCGAGACCCAGCGGTGCCAATCCGGCCACCAGCTGCCCGCGAGTTCCGTGGCGCCGGCGAACCAGTCATCCGGGCTCTCCGGCAGTTCCTCATTCACCCAATGGCTGTACTTGCCGGAATCCGGCGGGTTCACCACGCCGGCGATATGGCCCGAGGCGGCGAGCACGAAGCGCACCGGCCCCTTGTAGAGCTGCGTCCCGCGATAGGTGCTCTTCCAGGGCGCGATGTGATCCTCGCGCGTCGAGATCAGGTAGCTCGGCACCTTGATCTTGCGGAGGTCGATCTTGGCGCCCAGCAGCTCGATCGAGCCCGGCTTGCAGAGGTCGTTCTGCTGGTACATCCGGCGCAGGTAGAAGCTGTGCATGCGCGCGGGCATGCGCGTGCTGTCGTCGTTCCAATAGAGCAGGTCGAAGGGGAAGGGGTCCTGGCCGAGCAGGTAGTTGTTCACCACGAAGGACCAGATGAGGTCATTGGCGCGCAGCATGTTGAAGGTCGTCGCCATCTCGCGGCCATCGAGGAAGCCGCGCTTGCCCATCTTCTCTTCCAGGGCCTTCAGCTGCTCCTCGTCAATGAAGACGCCGAGTTCGCCCGCTTCCTCGAAATCGGTCATGGTCACGAAATAGGTGGCCGACTTGATGCGGTTGTCGCGCTTGGTGGCCATGTAGGCGAGGGTCGTGGCGAGCAGCGTGCCGCCCAGGCAATAGCCGATGGCATTCACCTCGCGCACGCCCGTCGCCTGCTCGATGGCGTCGAGTGCCGCCAGCACGCCCTCGGTCATGTAGTCGTCGAAGCCCTTCTCGGCGAGCGCCTCATCCGGGTTCACCCAGCTTGCGACGAAGACGGTGTGGCCCTGGTCCACCGCCCAGCGGATGAAGCTGTTCTTGGGGCGAAGGTCCAGGATGTAGAACTTGTTGATCCAGGGCGGGAAGATCACGAGCGGGCGCTTCAGCACCTTCTCGGTGGTGGGGCTGTACTGGATCAGCTGCATCAGCGGTGTCTGGAACACCACCTTGCCCGGGGTGACGGCGATGTTCTCGCCCACCTTGAACTTGCTGTCATCCGTCATGCGGATGCGCAGCTTGCCCTTGCCGCGCTCCAGGTCGAACAGCAGGTTGGACAGGCCCTTGAGCAGGTTCGTCCCGCCGGTCTCGGCCGTCTTGCGCAGCACCTCGGGGTTGGTCATCACGAAATTCGCGGGGCTCATCGCATCCACGAATTGCCGCATGTAGAAATCCACCTTCTGCGACGTCTTGGGGTCGAGCCCATCGGCGCTGTTGACGGCGGAGGTGAAGTAGCGCGCGGAGAGCAGATAGGATTGGCGGATGAAGTCGAAGACCTCGTTCTCGCGCCAGGCCTCGTCCTTGAAGCGGCGGTCGCCCTTGGGTTCCTCGATCACCGCGTCCACATTCTCGCCCATCATGCGCCGGGCGGTGTTGGACCAGAGGGTGAGGTAGTCCTGCCAGAAGCCCATCTGCGCCTGGACGAGGCGCGCGGGGTTGCTCATCAGCTTCGTCGTCATTTCCATGAAGGCGCCGCCGATGTTCAGCGGGTCCGGATTGCCCGTCTCATCCGCCTGGCGCTTCAGGAAATCCTGCACGATCCGCTGCCCGCGCTCGGCCACCTCGGCCATGGTGCGCGAGACCAGCGCCGGGTCCGGCAGTTGGAATTCCGGAGGCTTGCCGCCTGAGGGTGCCGTCATGTGCTGCTATGTCCTGCGAGGTCCAACGGGTTCGTCCTGGCGCGAGGTGGCGTTACGCGGGCTTGGCCCGCATCATCTCACTTCGCGGCCGGGCCTGGAGGCGCTATGGACGCCAAGAGCCCAGGGGACCCAGCGTGACTCCAAAAACCGCGACCTACACCCAGCTTGCCCGCAAGGTTACCGGCCCCATGCGGCCGCGGCAAGCGCGGCCGCTGCTTTGGCTCGCCCTTCTCCTGCTGCCGGCCTGCGAGGTGCCGGGGCAATTGAACGCCCGGCTGCTCGGGCGCGACATTTCGGGCGCCGCCCAGGAGGCCAGGCTGCCGCCGCCGGGGCTGGACCGGCCCTTTCCCAACCTCGCCTCCGTGCCGCCCATCCCGGAGCGGCCGAACCCGGCCACGCGGCTCGCCATCACCCAGGGCCTGCAGGCGCAGCGGGATCTTCTGGTCACGCCGCTGCCCGATCGCCGCGCCGATGCCCGGCTGCTGGAAGGGGCCGCGACGGGGCAGCCGCCGATTCCCGCGCGCCCCCCGGCGCCGCCCGTGCTCGCCCGCGCGCCCGTGATTCCCTGGACCATCCAGGCCGCCACGCCCGCCAGTGCCCCGGCCCCCGGGCGCGGCCCCGCGCTGGCGGCCCCGGCCGCCGCCGAGCCGCCGCTCGATCCCGGCATCGCCCCCGGCGAGGTGCCGGCGCTGCCCTCGGCCGATCTCCTGGGCGCGCCGCCGCCCTTGCCCTCGGTGCTCGCGCCGCGCCGCTGAGGCGGGGTTTTGCCGCCGCGGGCGGAGTGATCTAAACCCGCCCCAACCTGCTTGTTCCCGGTTTCGCTTGTTCCAGGAGGGCCATCATGGCCGAAGAGTTCCACCGCATCCGCCGCCTGCCGCCCTATGTCTTCGCCGAGGTGAATTCCGCCAAGGCCAAGGCGCGGGCGAATGCCGAGGACATCGTGGATCTCGGCATGGGCAACCCGGACAGCCCGACGCCGCCGCATATCGTCGCCAAGATGATCGAGGCGGTGCAGGATCCGCGCACCCATCGCTACTCCATGTCCAAGGGCATCCCCGGCCTGCGCAAGGCGCTGGCCGGCTATTACGCCAACCGCTTCGGCGTGAAGCTGGACCCGGAGACGGAGGTGGTGGCCACGCTCGGCTCCAAGGAGGGCCTCGCCAACCTGGCGCAGGCGATCTCCAGCCCGGGTGACACCATCCTGGTGCCCAATCCCTCCTACCCGATCCATCAGTTCGGCTTCATCATCGCCGGCGCGTCGGCGCGCTTCATCCCCTACACGCCGGATGACGCGATGCTGGAGGCGATTGTCCGCGCGGTGAAGCATTCCGTGCCCAAGCCCACGGCGCTGATCGTGAACTTTCCTTCGAATCCGACCGCGCTGCTGGCGACGCGGGAATTCTACAAGGAACTGGTGAAGATCGCGCGGCAGCATGAGCTCTTCATCCTGAGCGACCTGGCCTATGCCGAGCTTTACTTCGACCCGGCGAATCCGCCGCCCTCCGTGCTGGAAATTCCCGGCGCGATGGACTGCACCGTCGAGTTCACCAGCCTGTCCAAGACCTACAACATGCCCGGCTGGCGCATGGGCTTCGCGGCCGGCAATCCGCGGCTGATCGGCGCGCTGGCGCGGGTGAAGAGCTACCTGGACTACGGCGCCTTCACGCCCATTCAGGTCGCTGCCGCCGCCGCGCTGAACGGCCCGCAGGATTGCGTGGCCGAGATGCGCGACCTCTACCGCGACCGCCGCGACGTGCTGGTCAAGGGGCTGCAACAGGCCGGCTGGGATGTGCCCCCGCCCGAGGGCTCCATGTTCCTCTGGGCGCCCATCCCGGAGAAGTTCCGCCATCTCGGCTCGGTCGGCTTCTCCAAGCTGCTGCTGGAGAAGGCGAAGGTCGCCGTCGCCCCCGGCATCGGCTTTGGCGAGCATGGCGATGGGCATGTGCGCATCGCCCTCGTCGAGAACAATCACCGCATCCGCCAGGCGCTGCGCGGCATTCGCGGCTTCCTGCAAGGCGACAACGTGGCGCCGGTCGAGGAAGTGCAGTCGGCATGAGCAAGGCTTTGAAACTGGGTGTCGCCGGCCTCGGCACGGTGGGCGCCGGCGTCGTGAACCTGCTGCGCGCCAATGCGGATGTCATCGCGGCCCGTGCCGGCCGGCCGATCGAGGTCGTCGCCGTCTCGGCGCGGGACCGCACGCGGGATCGCGGCGTGGATGTCACGGGGCTGGCCTGGCATGAGGATGCGGTGGCGCTGGCCGCCGATCCGAATGTCGAGGTGGTGGTCGAGCTGATCGGCGGCTCCGAAGGCCCGGCGCGCGCGCTGGTCGAGGCCGCGCTGAACGCGGGCAAGCCCGTGGTCACCGCCAACAAGGCGCTGCTCGCCACCCATGGCGCGGCGCTGGCGCAGCTCTCCGAGGCCAAGGCCACGCCGCTCGCCTATGAGGCGGCCGTCGCGGGCGGCATTCCCGCCATCAAGGCGCTGCGCGAGGGGCTGGCGGGCAACCGCATCAGCCGGGTCGCGGGCATCCTGAACGGCACCTGCAACTACATCCTGACCGAGATGCGCGTGAAGGGCCTGCCCTTCGACGTGGTGCTGAAGACCGCGCAGGAGCTGGGCTATGCCGAGGCCGACCCGGCCTTCGACATTGACGGCGTGGATGCGGCGCACAA
>JAIYDS010000028.1 GCA_027487385.1 Acetobacteraceae bacterium
GACGGTGGCGGCCGCGGTCGCCTTCTCGCTTGTCGTCGCACGGCTGCTGACGCCGTTGCTTGGCGCCTATTTCCTCAAGCCGCATCACGCGCCCGAGCCGCCGGATTCCTGGCTCGCCAAGCGCTACTACGCGCTGCTGGCCTGGTGCCTGCGGCATCGCTTCACGACGCTGGCGGGCGGCGTGGGCTTCTTCGCGCTCTCCGTCGCGCTCATCCCGCATATCCCGCAGGATTTCGTGCCGGGTGCGGATCGCGGCCGCTCCTCCATCGCCATCGAGCTGGCGCCGGGCGCCTCCATCGCCGATACCGAGCGTGTGGTGCAGCAGGCGACGCGCATCCTGAAGGCGCGGCCCGAGGTGATCTCGGTCTTTGCCAGCATGGGCACCGCCAATACCGGCGTGGGCGGCCCGGGCCTGGGCAGCACCACCCGCGCGGGCGATCCGCGCACCGCCAACCTCACCGTCACGCTGATCCCCCGCGCCGAGCGCGGCATGAGCCAGGTGCAGTTCGAGGCGCTGGTGCGCCCCGCGCTGAACGACATCCCCGGCGCCCGGGTGCGCTTCGGCGCCGATGGGCAAAGCGGCGCGCGGCTGCAGATCACGCTGGTCGGCGCGGATTCCAACGCCCTGGCCGAGGCGGCGCGCATCCTGGAAACCCAGATGCGCGGCCTGCCGCAGCTGGCCGGCGCGCGCTCCACCGCCTCGCTCGCGCGGCCGGAATTGCAGATCCGGCCGATGGAGGATCGCGCGGCCGAACTCGGCGTCTCGCCCGCCTCGATCGGCGCGACCGCGCGCATCGCCACCATCGGCGATGTGGACCAGTTGCTGCCGCGCTTCACTTTGGCGGACCGGCAAATCCCCATCCGCGTCATGCTGGATGAGCGCGCGCGCGCCGACCCCGAGGCGCTGCGCGGCCTGCGCGTGGAAGGCCGCGGCGGGATCATGGTGCCCATCGAGGCCGTGGCCGAGATCGGCCATGGCGCCGGCCCCGCGCAGATCGACCGCCTGCGCCGCCAGCGCAAGGCGACCGTGGAGGCCGAACTCAACGGCCTGCCGCTGGGCGAGGCGGTGAAGCTGGTGAACACCCTGCCCATCATGCGCAACCTCCCCGAAGGCGTGCGCGAGCAGGCCACCGGCGACAAGGAGGTGATGGCCGAGCTCTTCGGCGGCTTCGCCCTCGCCCTCGGCACGGGTGTGCTGCTGGTCTACCTGGTGCTGGTCCTGCTGTTTGGCGGCTTCCTGCAACCGCTGACGATCATGAGCGCGCTGCCGCTCTCGCTCGGCGGGGCCTTGATGGCGCTGCTGATCGCGCAAAAGTCGCTCGGCGTGTCGGCCGTGATCGGCGTGCTGATGCTGATGGGCATCGTCGCCAAGAACTCCATCCTGCTGGTGGAATACGCCATCATGATCCGACGCGACGACGGGCTGGGGCGCGAGGCCGCGATCATGGAAGCGGCCCGCAAGCGCGCGCGCCCCATCGTGATGACGACCATCGCCATGGTGGCGGGCATGGCGCATATCGCGGCCGGCATCGGCGCCGATAACGAGTTCCGCGCGCCCATGGCGCTGGTGGTGATCGGCGGGCTGATCACCTCCACGCTGCTCAGCCTGATCTTCGTGCCGGTCTGCTACATCTATGTGGACCGGGTGGAAAGCTGGATCGCGCGCAGGTTTCGGCCGAGGACGGCGCCACAGCCGGCGGAGTAAAAAAATGGCCTCCGGCGGCTGGGGCCGGGAGGCCCCAGACCCCAGGAATTGGCATCCAACTGACACGTCCATTCTACCATGAAGGCATGCGGGAGCTGCAGGATGCGCGGGATGGGCGGCGCGTCGCGGATGCGCTGGAGGAGCGGCGGCTGCATCGGGAATTCTGGGAGGAGGATCGGGCGCTGATCACCAGCGCGCCCTTCTTCTTCATCGCGACCGGCGATGGCGAATACATGGATTGCAGCATCCGCGCGGGCGATCCGGGCTTCGTGAAGATCCTGGACGGCACGACGCTGGAATGGCCCGAATATGACGGCAATTCGATGTATCGCACGCTCGGCAACATCACGCGCAACCCCAATGTGGGGCTGCTGTTTCTCCGCTTCGACGGGCAAAGCCGGCGGCTGAGGATCAGCGGGCGGGCCACCATCCATGGCGATGTGGTGCGGGTGGCCTGCCTGGAAATCTTCCCCAATTGCCCGCGCTACATCCCGGATTTGGCGACCGGCACGCCCTCGCCACATGTGCCCCGGCCTGGCCACGAGCCGCCGGCGCCCGAATGGAAGCAGCGCGACTACATCCGGGATATCTTGCCGCGCGACGATCCATTCCGCCCAAAGTAATGGTTTCCAAAGGCCAATGGCCTTTGGTGGGAGGTCCGGAGGGCAAAGCCCTCTGGTCTTACTTTAGGACCTGCAGCCCCTGGTGAAGATCCGCGATCAGATCCTTCACATCCTCCAGCCCGATATGGATCCGCACCATCTGCCCCCCGAAATCGCCCGTCCCCGCGGTGCGGGTGATGAAGCCCGAGGTC
Organism: Acetobacteraceae bacterium; assembly: GCA_027487385.1. GTDB lineage: Bacteria > Pseudomonadota > Alphaproteobacteria > Acetobacterales > Acetobacteraceae > Roseococcus. Next base: position 2,520 of record JAIYDS010000028.1, read on the forward strand.
GGCAGCGCCAGGCTCTCATACCCGCCCCAGCTCGCGCCGATGCCGTAGAGCTTCAGCGCGTTGATGAAGCGGAACATGTCCTCCTGCGTGTATTTCGCGTCCAGCACCATGCCGAAGAGGCTGCACCCGCCGTTGAAGTCGCGCCGGAACAGGGCGTGTTGCGGGTGGGAGGGCAGGGCCGGGTGCATCACCTTCGCGACCTGCGGCTGGGCTTCCAGCCACTTCGCGACCTCGATGCTCGCGGCCTCCTGCGTCTTCAACCGCACCGCCATGGTGCGCACGCCGCGCAGCGCCAGCCAGACATCATCCGGCGAGGCATAGTGCCCGATGGTGGAGGCGGCGGCGCGGACGATCAGGTGATCCTCCTCGCTGTTCACCGTGACGCTGCCGAGCAGGATATCGGAATGCCCGCCGACATATTTGGTCAGCGCCTGGATGGAGACGTCCACGCCATGCTGGAAGGGCTGGAAGGTGTGGATGCCCCAGGTGTTGTCCATCAGCACCTTGCAGCCCCGCGCATGGGCGGCGCGGGCAATGGCCGGGATGTCCTGGATCTCGAAGGTGTGGGAGCCCGGGCTCTCGGTATAGACCACCTTGGTGTTGGGCTGGATCAGCGCTGCCATGCCGGCTTCATCCACGCAGGGATCGTAGAAGGTGGTCTCGATGCCCCAGTTCTTCAGCAGCGTATTGGCGATGTTGCGCGCCGGCCCATAGACGCTGTCGGGCATCAGGCAATGGTCGCCGGTCTTGAGATAGGCCATCAGCGGCAGGGTGACGGCGGCGAGGCCCGTGCCGACGATGGTGCAGCGTGTGCCGCCCTCGATCTCGGCGATCACATCCTCCAGCGCGTAGTGGGTGGGGCCCCCCTGCGTGCCATAGGTCATGAACTGTTCGTAGCGCTTGGCCGCGCCGTCGCGCCGCGCCTCGGCCGTGGGGAAGAGCACGGTGGAGCCGCGATGCACGCCCGGATTCACGAAGCCATGGATGCGCACGCCCGCGCGCCCCGCATGGCTCATGCGGGTGGAGAAGCCGTGCCCGTGGGAAGTGGGGTCGTGGGAGTCGGTCATCAGGCGGTCGCTTTCACGGTTTCGGGACGGCTGGCCCATTCGGTCCAGGAGCCGTCATAGACGGCGGGTTCAGGCAGCCCGGCGCGCAGCGCGCCGAGGGTGAGGATGCAGGCGGTCACCCCCGTGCCGCAGCTGGTGACCAGCGCGGGCGCGGCATCGGCGCCGGCGGCGGCGAAGCGGGCGCGGAGTGCCTCCGGCGGCAGCATGGTGCCATCGGCGGCGAAGAGCTCGTTGAAGGGGATATTGGCGGCGCCGGGCATATGGCCGGAGGGCAGGCCAGGGCGCGGCTCGGGGGCCACGCCCTTGAAGCGGCCGGCGGCGCGGGCATCAAGGACGAGGGCGGACTTGTCGGCCAGCACGCGCTTCACATCGCCGATGCCGGCGACGCGGGCGGAAACGAAATCCGCCACATAGGTGGCGGGGTGCGGGGCGGCGGGCTGGCCCGTGGCGGTGGGGCGGCCTTCGCGTAGCCATTTCGGCAAACCGCCATCCAGCACCGCCGCATGGGCATGGCCGAAGAGCCGCATGAGCCACCAGCCGCGCGCCGAGGATTGCAGCCCCTTCTGGTCATAGAAGACCACGCGCGTGGTGTTACTGATGCCCAAGGCGCCCATCAGCTTCTCGAAGCGCGCCGCACTCGGGATCATGTGCGGCAGCGTCGCGTCCGGGTCCGCCACCACGTCGAGGTCGAAGAAATGCGCGCCGGGGATATGGGCTTCCGCGAATTTCGTGGCGCCGTCATGCGGCTCGTTCGGCAGGTATTTCGTGGTGTCGAAGACCCGAAGGTCGGGCGCGCCGAGATGTTCGGCGAGCCATTCCGTGCTGACCAGATTGTCCATGTTCATTCTCCCACCAGGGCGACGCTGATGCGGCGATTTTGCCGCCCCTTGTTTTCCAGCTTGAGCACTTCCACGCGGCCGATCTCGCCCGTCGCGCGCACATGGGTGCCGCCGCAGGGCTGCAAATCCACGGGCGATTCCATGGGGCCGATCCGCACCAGCCGCACGCGGCCCGCGTCGCGCGGCGGCTGCACCGAGAGGGTGCGCACCAGGGAGGGGTTCGCGTCCAGCTCGGCCTCAGTGATCCAGCTTTCGCTGATGGCGTGGTTCGCCGCGATCAGGGCATTGAGGCGCTCGGTCAGCGATTCCTTGGTCGGCGGCTCGGCCAGGTCGAAATCGAGGCGCGACTTGTCGGCGCCGATCTGCCCGCCGGTGACGCCGGCCCCGGGGATCAGGCTGCACAGCAGATGCAGCGTGGTGTGCATGCGCATGTGGCGGTGACGGCGCTCCCAGTCGAGGGTCAGCGTCACCTCGGTGCCGGGCGGGGGCAGGGCGCTGCTCTCGGCCAGCTTGTGCAGGATGGCGTCGCCCTCGCCCTTGGTGGCCTCGGTGACCACGGCGTCGCCGCCCGGCCAGCGGAGGATGCCGGAATCCCCCGGCTGGCCGCCGGCGCGGGGGTAGAAGTTGCTGCGGTCGGTGATGACGCCCGCTTCATCGGCGGCGAGGACGCGCGCCGTCACTTCGCGCAGATAGGCGTCATCGCGGAACAGGGTTTCAGTCATTCTCGGGTCCATTCGGCGCGCAGCCGCGCGTGATTTTGGCGCAGCCAGAAGAGGCACAGGGCGCAGGTGGCGTTCTGGATGGCGTTGCGGTCCAGCATGGCGAAGGCTTCGGCGGCCGGCATGATGAGCAGGCGGATATCCTCACCCTCATGCGCCAGGCCGTGGGTGCCGGCGGAATCGGGATCGGGCAAATGGGCGCGGCCGCAATAGAGCTGCATCAACTCGTCGCAACCGCCCTGCATCAGCATGTAGCGGCCGATATGCTCCACGAGGTCCGGCGTGATGCCGCCTTCCTCGACGGCTTCGCGGCGGGCCGCAGCCTCGGGCTCCTCGCCCGGCTCCAGCAGGCCCGCGATGCACTCGGTGTGGATGGGCGGCAGCCCCGCCGCATGCACCGGCAGGCGGAATTGCTCGATGAGCGCGAGGCGGTCCGACCAGGGATCATAGGGCAGCATGGCGACACCGCCGGCGCGGCGCCACAGCTCCCAGGTCAGCTCGGCCGAGCGGGTGCCGTCGAAGCGCTCATAGGTGAAGCGCACGCGCTGCAAGGGGAAGCGGCCGGCCCAGACCACCTCATCGGCGCGAATCTCAAGCCCGGGATGGGGCGGAATGGGCGGGGCCTTGGCGGGCCGTTTCTCGGGAGGGATGGCGCTCATGACGCGGGGACCGTAACCTCAGGCCTCACGCCCGTCCATGAGCCCAAGCTTGCAAAACACCTCCCTGACCGCGACGCGGGCCAGCCGTCGCCGCGCGATCCTGTTCATCCTGATGGCGGCGCTGCTCTTCGCCCTGGCCGCCTGCTGCGTGAAGGCGCTGGAGGGGGGCGTGCCCCTGGCGCAGGTGGTGCTGTTCCGCAGCCTCTTCGCCCTGCCGGTGCTGCTGCCGCTGCTGAAGCAGGCGGGCGGCTGGCCGGCTTTGCGCACCAGCAACCCGATGGGCCATGTCTGGCGCACCCTCTTCGGCCTGGTGGGCATGGGCGGCGCCTTCTACGGCTATGCCACCATGCCGCTCGCCACGGTCACGGCGCTGGGCTTCACCATGCCGCTCTTTCTCACGCTGCTGGCCGTGCCGCTGCTGGGCGAGCGCGTGGGCTGGCGGCGCGGCACCGCGGTGGTGGTGGGCTTCGCGGGCGTGCTGCTGATGGTGCGGCCGACCGGGGCGGAGGCCGCCGAAATCCTGCCCAGCCTGACCGTGCTGGTGGCGGCGCTCGCCTGGGCCATGTCCATGATCACCATCCGCCGCATGGGCGAGGCGGGGGAGAGCGGGGTTTCCATCGTGCTCTGGTTCGCCATCGGCTCCTCGCTCGTCTCGGTGCTGCTGAGCCTGCCCGGCTGGGTCTGGCCCAACGCCTGGCAATGGCTGCTGCTGCTGGGCATCGGCATCATCTCGGCCGGGGCGCAGCTCTTGATGACCGACGCCTATCGCTCGGGCGAGCCCACGCTGGTGGCGCCCTTCGAGTATTCCGGCATCATCTGGACCACGCTGCTCGGCGCGGTGATCTGGGCCGAGGCCCCGGATGGCTGGGATGGCCTGGGCATCCTGATCCTCGTGGGCTCCGGCCTGTATATCTGGTGGCGCGAAGTGCAGCTGGGCCTGAAGCGGTGAGGGCGGCTTGCGGCCGGGCCGGGGCTGGGCCAAGGGGGGAGGATGTCCGCTGATCCCGCCGCCTGGCTGAACCGCCATCGCTGGAGCCTCGCGCTCGCGGCCTTGCCGGCGCTTGTCCTGGCGATCCGCTGGGCCTCCTTCCTGCCCTCGGTGATCGATTGGGATGAGAGCCTCTATCTCCTCCAGGCGCGGGAATGGCTGCGGGGGAACTGGCCCTTTTCCGGCGTCTGGGACATGCATCCGCCGGGCGCGCCGGCCGCCATCGCACTCGCCTTCCTGATCTTTGGCGAAAGCCTGGGGACGGTGCGCCTCCTGGGCGCTTTCTGCGTGATCGCGACGGGCTATGCGCTGATCGCGCTGGTGCGCGTCATGGGTGGGCCGCGCAGCCTCGGCTATGCGGCGGCGCTGCTTTATGCGGCGCATAGCCTGCAACTGGGCGGGCTTGCCTCCAACACCGAGATCCTCTTTGCGCCGCTGGTGGTCTCCAGCCTGGCGCTGGCGCTGGCCCGGGGGCCGCTCTGGCCGCGGCTGATCGGGATGGGCGTGCTGATCGGCTGCGCGCTGCTGATCAAGCAGGTGGTGACGCCCGAAGGCTGCCTCGCCTATGCCATCTTCGCCTGGCCGCTGCTGCGCGCCCGCCGCTGGGGGATGCTATTTGCCACGGCCGCCGCCTATGCGGCGCTGTGCCTGGCGCCCACCGCGCTGGTGGCGGGCATCTACGCGCTGCGCGGCGAATTCGGCATCTGGGTCGAGAGCACCATCCTCGCGCCGCTGCAATATGCCGCGGGCCGCATTCCGCTCGAGGGCATGTTCTGGCGCATCGCCCTGGCGGCGCTGGCGCTGCGCTGGCTGCTGGCGCTGGCCCTGGCCGCGATGCTTTTTGCGCGGCAGGACCCCGTGCTGCGACGGCTGGCCCGGTTCGGCCTGTTGTGGCTCGCAACGGGGGCGCTGGCGGTGGCGGGGCCCGGCTTCTTCTTCCCGCATTATTTCCTGATCCTGGTCCCGCCGCTGGCGCTGCTGGGCGGCATCGGCGCCTATGCCTTCGTGCGCTTCATCGGCGTGGCGCGGCTGCGGCTGGCGATGGCCGCCATCATCGGCTTCGCGGCGGTGGACATGATGGCGGTGGACCTGACGCCCCGGCTGCAGCGCGGCTTTTCCATGGGCACGCCCGATACGCCGCGCCGCATGGCGGCCCTGATGAATGACGAGCTGCAACCCGGCGACACCATCTTCGTGCCGAACTACCAGCCGGTGGTGTATTTCCTGACGCAGGCGCGGCTGCCCACGCGCTTCCCCTTCCCGGTGCATCTGACCGGCAGCTTCGCCAACCTGGCGGGCGTGGACACGGATGCCGAGGTGGCGCGCATCCTCGCCTCCAAGCCGCGCTTCATCGTGCTGGACCGGACGGAATGGTTCGGCATGCGGCCCTCGGCCATGTCCATGCTGACGGAGGCGCTGGAGGAGGGGTATGAACTCGCCGCCAGCTTCGCCGAGGAGCGGGGCACGGTCGAACTCTGGCGCCGGTTGGAGGCGGAATGATCGAGGACAGCCTGTTCGTCGTCTCCAAGGTCTTCTGGCTCTTTGCGCGGCCCAACACCTTCGCCCTCTTCCTGGCCTGCCTGGGCGCGGTGGCGCTGAGCTTCCGCGCCCGCTGGGGGCGCTGGCCGCTCTTCCTCGGCCTGGGCTGGTTCGTCGCCGTGCTGCTGACGCCGCTGCCGGCCTGGATCACCCTGCCGCTGGAGGACCGCTTCCCCCGACCGGCCGAAGCCGGGCGCGTGGATGGCGTGATCATCCTGGGCGGCGCCGTCGAGCAGCTTCTCACCGAGCGCCGCGGCATCCCCGCCCTGAACGGCGCCGCCGAGCGCATGACCGAGGCCGTGATCCTGGCCCGCCAGCACCCCGAGGCGCGCATCGTCTTCACCGGGGGCCAGGGCACCGTGATCACCGGCCAGAAGACCGAGGCCGATGTGGCGCGGGAGCTCTGGGCCGGGATGGGGCTGGAAGGCCCGCGCGTGATCTTCGAGGACCAGGCCCGCAACACCTGGGAAAACGCGACCCTCACCCACGCGCTGCTGCAACCGAAGCCGGGCGAGCGCTGGCTGCTGGTGACCTCGGCCAGCCATATGCCGCGCTCGGTGGGGTGCTTTCGCAGGGCGGGGTGGGAGGTGGTGGCCTGGCCGGTGAATTACTCGACCTCGCCGGGCGGGCAGGGGTGGTTTGACCCGCCCTTCTCCTTCCGGCTGGGGCAGGCGGAATGGGCGGTGCGGGAGTATATCGGGCTGGTGGCGTATCGGCTGCTGGGGCGGACGAGCGCGCTGTTTCCGGGGGTGTGAGGGCGGGTTTCTCTGGCTGTCACACATATGGGCTGCGAAGGGCAGAGAAAAAAAGGGCCTCCGGCGGCTGGGGCCGAGAGGCCCCAGACCCCGTCAATTTGTGTGGAAAAACAATGCACGTCCGCGTCAGGGCGAAGGGGCTGGCCCCTCGGTCCGGCCGCTATCGCCAGCGGACCGGGCCGTGATCGGCTAGATGCACCCGGGCCGCTTCGCCCGCCGCCGCGCAAAACACCACCAGATTGGGATGCGCCGAGCGGGCGCTGGGCACGACCAAACCGTCGCGGCCGAGGAATTGCGCGGCCTCGGCCACATCCTGGGTGCGGGGATATTCGCGCTGGCGCTCGGCATAGGAAAGCTGGCCATAGCGGGCGGTCTGCACGCCGAGGGCCGCCAGCGCCTCCAACGAGGGCAGCGTCAGGCAGGCGGCCAGGCGGATCCGCAACTCATGCAGCCGATAGACGGGCTTGGAGGGCACCACGGGCTGGCCGGCCGAGAGGTGGAAATGCAGCTCCGCCCGCGCACCCTCCGGGTGGAGCGAGGTATAGAGCACGTCGAAACTGCCATCATCCCAGCGGCCGCCGGCGTTGAAGCAGGCCAGCGGGTCCCGCCCCTCGCGCGTGATGCGCCAGGCGGTGGTGTCCAGCGGGGCATGGGGCAGGGCCTCCAGCGCATCGAGCAAGGCCGCGTCGCGCGCGCGGGGGCGGCTCACAGATAGGCCTCGGCCTCCAGGCGATCGAGGATGGTGAGGATTTCCGCGGTGCGGCGGGCCCGCAACAGGTCCATGGCGCGCTGACCCTCCAACTGCGGGTGAGGGGCGTAGAGCCAGAGACGCGCTTCCTCGGGCGTGTAGAACTCGGCAAGGCGCTGGGCGAGGTAATGCAGATCGGCCAGCAGCAATTGCGCGGAAGGGGTGGGGCGGGCCGTGCCGGCCTTCCAGCGCGAGACGGTGGCCTTGGAGACATCGGCGATATTGGCGAGGTCCGTGCCGTTGAGGCCGGCCTGGGCCGCGATGGCTTCGGCCATGCGGGCGATGAGGCCGGGCGGGGGGGAGAGCGCCAGGGGGGATTGGGCTTCGGCGAAACCGGACATGGGTGGGCTCATTTGTGTTTCAAGGAGAAGGTATGATGAAACAGATAGCAAGGCAAGGGAAATGAGGCGGGCGAACTCGTTCCCCCGCGCCCCCTCATTTGTGGGTGCCAAGGATGGTGATCGCTTGTTGGAATCCACCTCCTCTGACGGCTATTCTCGTGCCATGCTCACCGCCATTCCCTTGACCGAGGCGCAATCCGAGGAGATCGCGCGCCTGCTCGCCTCCGGCGCCTGCGCCGATGCGAGCGAGGTTGTGGCCGCGGGGCTGGAGGCCTTGGCGGCGCAGGAGGCGGCGTTGTTCCGCGCTGAAGTCCTCCCGGTGATCGAGGCGATGGAGCGCGACCCTTCCCGCGCGATCCCGGCCGAGCAGGTGTTTGCCGAGTTGCGCGCCCATCACGCGCGGCGCCGAGCCGAGGGTTGAGTTCAGCCCCGAGGCGCGGGCTGATCTCTTGGAGCTTTATGAGTTGATCTACCGCGATGCCGATGCCGCGCGGGCGGGCGCCTATCTGGACCGCATCGAGCGTTGCTGCGGGACACTCGCGGAGTTTCTCCTGGCCGGCCGGGACCGTGGTGCCGGCCTTCGCAGCCTGGGCTTCGAGCGCCGTGCGAGCATCATCTATCGCCCCGACCCTGGTCGCATCCTCATCATGCGCATTCTCTACGCCGGCCGCTCAAATTGACCGCAGGGGTCTGGGGAGCCCGTGGCTCCCCAGCGGGGCTTGGGGCAGCGCCCCAATTCTGATTGATTTTATGAGTGTTTCCGTCATATGTTCCTGAAATGTTCCATCGCATCCCCCACCGCCCCCTCACAGACCGCCAATGGGCCGCCCTCCGCCCTTATGTCGAACGCGCCCACCCCCAGGGCCGCCCCATGGGCGATCTGCGCCACCGGATGGACGGCATGTTATGGCTCCTCACCACCGATGCCCCCTGGCGGGAGGTTCCGCGCGACTATGGCCAGGCTGGCACCGTCGCGCGGCATTTCCGGCGGCTGACTCAGGCCGGGGTGTGGGAGAGGCTGCTCCAGGCCCTGCATGATTTCAGCCCCCGGCATCCTTTGCAGGGGTTGCGGCGGGTGATTCATCGCGCCGCGCGGCGGGCCTATCGCATCCGCGGCTTGCGCATCCTGGTGCTGGCGCGGCGTCTCGGGCAGACCGGCGCCTTGCCGGGCCCCTCCTGGCTGCTGCCCGATCCGGATTTGTCCAAAACCCTGTTCGACTGGCAAAGGCGCGAATCTGAAAAGGGCTTGGGCAGCCTTCTCCGCCTGGTGCGGGACTGGGGGAGGACGCTGCGCAACCTGCTGACATTGGCCGGTGGGCGGGCGCTTATCCCGCGCGCGGTGCGGCTCGCCATGCCGTGACCCCGCTGGACAAGCCGCCCGCCCCGCCCGACAAACAGCGGATGACCCCCGTCGCACCTTTGGCGCCCGAGCGCGCCGCCCAGCTTGCCGCCGAATTCGGCCTCAAGCCCGATGAATATCAGCGCGCGCTGGCGATTCTCGGGCGGGACCCGACGCTGACGGAGCTGGGGATTTTCAGCGTGATGTGGAGCGAGCATTGCTCCTACAAGTCGTCGCGCGTCTGGCTGCGCGAATTGCCGACCAAGGCGCCGTGGGTGCTGGTCGGGCCCGGCGAAAATGCGGGCGTGATCTCGATCGGCGAGGGGCTGGCCGCCGTCTTCAAGATGGAAAGCCACAACCACCCGAGCTTCATCGAGCCCTATAATGGTGCCGCGACCGGCGTGGGCGGGATTTTGCGCGATGTCTTCACCATGGGCGCACGGCCCATCGCCAATCTGAACGCGCTGCGCTTCGGCGATCCGTCGCTGCCGCGCACGCGGCGCATCCTGGATGGCGTGGTGCGCGGCATTGGCGGCTACGGCAATTGCGTCGGCGTGCCGACCGTGGGCGGCGAGGTGAATTTCCACCCGGCCTATAACGGAAACCCGCTGGTCAACGCGATGACGGTGGGCATCCTGAAGGAGGACCGCATCTTCACCGCCGCTGCCACGGGCGTGGGCAATTCGGTGGTCTATGTCGGCTCCAAGACGGGGCGGGACGGCATCCATGGCGCCACCATGTCCAGCACCGAATTCTCCGCGGATTCCGAGGAAAAGCGCCCGACGGTACAGATCGGCGACCCCTTCGCCGAGAAGCTGCTGATCGAGGCCTGCCTGGAACTGATGGCGACCGACGCCATCGTCGCAATCCAGGATATGGGCGCGGCCGGCCTGACCAGCTCCGGCGTCGAGATGGCCGGCAAGGGCGGCATGGGCATCGAGATGGACATGGGCGCCGTGCCGCAGCGCGAGGCGGGCATGTCCGCCTATGAAATGATGCTGAGCGAAAGCCAGGAGCGCATGCTCATGGTGCTCAAGCCCGGGCGCGAGGCCGAGGCCGAGGCCATCTTCCACAAATGGGAGCTGGACTTCGCCGTGGTCGGCAAGCTGACCGAGACGGGCCGCATCGTCATCACCCATCACGGGAAGATCGAGGCCGATATCCCGCTGGCGCCGCTGGAATCCGAAGCACCGCTCTATCGCCGCCCGATTGCGGAGACGCCCAAGCTGCCCATCATCACCGATGTGCCGGACCCCGTGGGCATCCTGCCCGCGCTGGAACAGCTGGTGGCCTGCCCGGATTTGTGCAGCCGCCGCTGGATCTGGGACCAGTATGACGCCCAGGTGGGCGGGCAGACCGCCAAGCGCCCGGGCCAGGCCGATGCCGCCGTGGTGCGCATCGAGGATCATGTGCGGGCGCTGGCCATGACCACGGATTGCACGCCGCGCTATTGCCAGGCGGACCCGCATGCGGGCGGCATGCAGGCGGTGGCCGAGGCCTGGCGGAACATCACCGCCGTCGGCGCCCTGCCGCGCGCCATCACCGACAACATGAATTTCGGCAATCCCGAGAAGCCCGAGATCATGGGACAATTCGCCTCGGCCGTGCGCGGCATGGCCGCCGCCTGCACCGCGCTGGATTTTCCGGTGATCAGCGGCAATGTCTCGCTCTACAACGAGACGGAGGGCCGCGCGATCCTGCCCACGCCGGCCATCGGCGGCGTCGGCGTGCTGGAGGATGTCGCCCAGGCGGTCGGCCTCGCCATGCCGCAGGGCTGCGCCATCATCCTGGTGGGTGAGACGCAAGGCTGGCTCGGCCAGTCGCTCTGGCTGCGCGAGATCGCGGGCCGCGAGGAGGGGGCGCCCCCGCCGGTGGATCTCGCTGCCGAGCGCCGCAATGGCGATTTCGTGCGCGGCCAGATCCTGGCCGGCGCCGTGCGCGCCTGCCATGACTGCGCCGATGGCGGCCTGCTCGTGACAGTGGCCGAGATGTGCATGGCCTCGGGCATCGGCGCGACGCTGGATGGGGCGGGCGACCACGGCTTCTGGTTCGGCGAGGACCAGTCCCGCTACGTCGTCGCGGTCCCGGATGGCGCCGCTTTCCTGGCGGCGGCGCAGGCGGCGGGTGTTCCGGCGTGGCGGCTCGGAGAATCGGGCGGCGGGGACTTGGTTCTGAGCGGAAAGGGGACCATATTGGTCTCCAATCTGGTGGCGGCGCATGAGGCGACGCTGCCGCGCTTGATGCAGGGGATCTGAACCACATGCCGATGCAACCGGCCGAAATCGAGGCTCTGATCAAATCGGCCCTGCCCGATGCCCAGGTGACGATCGAGGATCTGGCCGGCGATGGCGACCATTACGCCGCGAAGGTGATCTCCGAGAGCTTCCGCGGCGTCTCCCGCGTCAAGCAGCACCAGATCGTCTATGCCGCATTGCAGGGCCGCATGGGCGGTGTGCTGCATGCCTTGGCGCTGCAGACCAGCGCCCCCGATTGAACGAACCGCGAGAAGGAAATTCCAGGATGAGCGACGTCACCACCCGCATCGAGGCCGAGATCACCGGCAACCCCGTCGTGCTCTACATGAAGGGCACGCCCGTCTTTCCGCAATGCGGCTTCTCCGCCCGCGTGGTGCAGATCCTCAGCCATGTCGGCGTGCCCTTCAAGGGCGTGAACGTGCTGGAAGACCCTGAGATCCGCGAGGGCATCAAGGCCTACACCAACTGGCCGACCATCCCGCAGCTCTATGTCTCCGGCGAATTCGTCGGCGGCTGCGACATCGTGATGGAGATGTTCCAGTCGGGCGAGCTGCAGACGATGCTCAAGGAAAAGGGCATCGCGACCAAGGCCGAGGCGTAAGCCAGGGCCCAGGGTTCCCGGGGGAGGCCCCCCGGGAGGGCCTACATGCTGGCGATCTGCGGCGCGGCCAGCGCGCCGCGCAGCAGCACGATCTCGTCCAGCGGATCGGTGAAACCGATCCCGGCCTGCTCCGAGATGACGCGCGCCCGCAGATAGCGGTGCACGCCCCGCGTCTGCGCCAGCTCCATCTCCGGGAAAGGCCCCGTGGGCGGGCCGGGCAGCAGCGCCACCGTCACCAGGATCGCCCCGCGCGCCGAACGGTCCAGCATATCGGCCGTGTCTTCGAAAGCCGGCAGGCTGCGATCCGTCTCATCCGTCACCTGGAAGATCAGCTTGCCATGCAGGCCGCGCAGCGCCTCTCGGAAGCGCAGGCAGGCGCGCTCCAGGCTGGCATAGCCGGCGGGCTGCGAGGGATCGTAGCGGTGGAAGACGGTCGGGCCGTAAAGCTCCGAGAGGCGCACATGCCGGCAGAGATGACCCTCGCTGCCGATCGGCCGCTCCTCCGGCGGGATGGTCTCGTATTCGGAGGACATGAGCAGCCCGGCGCAGTCATCCACGATGGCATCGCGCACCGCCTCGGCCGGGATGGTCATCCAGTCGAAGGGGCCGGCCCAGCGGCGCAGCCCGCCGCGCTTCAGCATGCCGGCCACGCGCGGCGAGCAGCCGGCGCCGATGCAGGCGAGCGGCGAGGGGCGGACCGCCAGGCCGGGCGTGATCACATCCTCGATGCCGCGCCCGCCCAGATTGGCGATGAGGCGGTTCTGCGCCTCCGGGCTCGTGTAGATGATGCGGATGAAATCCGTCACCACCTCGTCCAGCGACTGGGTGGCGCCGCGCCGGGTCAGTTCATCAACAAAGGCGAGCAGCCAGGTGGAATCCACCTGGCGCCCAAGGAAGGAGACATGGGTGGCGCGAACCACCGTCTCCAGGACTTCGCGCTGCGGGATCTGCGGAGGGATGGGCATGGGCAGCGATGTGCCGGGGAAGGGGGGGTGGCGTCAACCGCCGCCCGGCCGCGCCGGGTTGCCGCGCACGGTGACGCCGGGCGGCACATCGCGCGTCACAACGCTGCCCGCCCCCACCACCGCGCCATCGCCGATGGTCACACCGGGCAGGAGGATGGCGCCGCCGCCGATCCAGGCATCGGCGCCGATCCGCACCGGGCGGCCGAATTCGACGCCGCTGCGGCGTATCGCGGCATCGCGCGGGTGGTCGGCCGCGTAGATCTGAACCGCCGGGCCGATCTGCGCGCGATCGCCGATCGTGACCTCGACCACGTCGAGGATCACCACGTTGAAATTCAGGAAGGCGCCGGCGCCGATGCGGATGTTGAAACCGTAATCGCAATGGAAGGGCGGGCGGATGACGGAGCCGGGGCCGATGGCGCCCAGGCGCTCGGCCAGAAGCGCGTGGCGCGCTTCGGCGGTGAGGCTGTGGGAGGTGTTGTAGCGGCCGAGCCAGGCGAGGGTCGCGGCCATCTCGGCCTGCAACTCCGGGTCATCGGGCCGGTAATTCTGGCCCGCAAGCATGCGTTGCTTTTCGCTGGGCATGGCTTGGGTCCGGTGCGGGCGCCGAGGCGCCCGCACCGGTTTTCATCAGCGCGAGTAGAACATCAATTACCGCGAGTAGAACTCGACGACCAGGTTCGGTTCCATCTGGACCGGATAGGGCACATCGCTGAACTTCGGCGTGCGCAGGATGCGGCCGCGCATCGCGCGATGATCCACCTCGATGTATTCCGGCACGTCGCGGCCGGCTTCCTGGGCGGCGTCCAGCACCATGGTCAGCTGCTTGGACTTCTCCTTCACCTCGATGGTGTCGGTGTCCTTCACGCTGTAGCTCGGAATGTTCACGCGCTTGCCGTTCACGAGCACATGCCCGTGGTTCACGAACTGGCGGGCGGCGAAGGGCGTCACCGCGAACTTCATGCGGTAGATGATGGTGTCCAGCCGGCGCTCCAGCAGGTCGATCAGGTTCTCGGAGGTGTCGCCCTTGCGGCGCACGGCCTCGTCGTAATACTTGCGGAACTGCTTCTCGCCGATATTGGCGTAGTAGCCCTTCAGCTTCTGCTTCGCCATCAGCTGGATGCCGAAATCGGTCGGCTTGTTCTTGCGGCGCTGGCCGTGCTGGCCGGGGCCATAGGTGCGGGCACCCTGCTCGCCCTTGCGGGCCTTGACGACCGGGCTCTTGGCGCGGCCCCAGAGGTTCTCACCAAGGCGGCGATTGATCTTGTACTTGCTGGCAAGGCGCTTGGTCATGCGCGTATCCCCGGTGCCATTGCGGCAACCGGCCTTCTTCATGTTGCGGGGCCATTCTCAGCCCAGCGGGTTGTCCCGGTAGTCTTGACGGCTTGCGCCGAAAAGCGGGCGCACGCCCCGAAGGCGTGTCCTCTTTCCCAGGAATGCCGGGGGTCTAAGTCCTCGGCCGGGCCTTGTCAAACCGCGCCGGAGACCCCTACTCGGGCGCATGGCAACGCGCGAAGACATTCTGGTCCTGGGCCTCACGGCCGGTGTGGTGGGCAGCCTGGTGGGCGGGCTCATGCTCGGGCTGGGCATGATCGCCATTTCCCAGGGCGTGCATATGGGCTGGCTGCTGGTCCTGCCCGCCGGGCCGATCGGTGGGGGGCTGGGCTATCTGCTCGCCCGCAAGCTCGCGAAGAAGGGCTGAAGGCCGCTACCCTTGCGCGCGGTCCGGGATTACACCTGATCCCCATGCGATATGTCTCCACCCGTGGTGAAGCCGCCCCGCGCGGCTTCGAGGATGTCCTGCTCGCCGGCCTCGCCGAGGATGGCGGGCTCTTCATGCCGGAATCCTGGCCGGTCCTCTCGCCCTCCGAATGGCGCGAGCTGCGCGGCCTGCCCTATGCCGAATTGTCGGCGCGCGTCATCCACCGCTTCGTTGGCGATGCGCTGACGCTGGAGGAGCTGCGCGGTCTGACCGAGGCCGCCTATGCCAGCTTCCGCCACCCGGCCGTGGTGCCGCTGGTCCAGCTCGGCCCCCGCGATTTCGCGCTGGAGCTGTTCCACGGGCCCACGCTCGCCTTCAAGGATGTGGCGCTGCAGCTGCTCGGCCGCCTCTTCGATCACGTGCTGGCCAAGCGCGGCGAGCGCATCACCATCGTGGGCGCGACCAGCGGCGACACGGGCTCCGCCGCCATCGAGGCCTGCCGGGACCGCGCCGCGGTGGATATCGTCATCCTCCACCCCGAGGGCCGCACCAGCGAGGTGCAGCGCCGGCAGATGACGACGGTGATGTCCGCCAATGTCGCCAATATCGCCATCCAGGGCAGCTTTGATGACTGCCAGGACCTGGTGAAGGCCATGTTCGTGGATGCGGGCTTCCGCGGCGAGATGCGCCTCGCTGCCGTGAACTCCATCAACTGGGCACGCATCGCGGCGCAGATTCCCTATTACGTCGCCTCGGCCCTCGCGCTCGGCGCGCCGGACCGCGAGGTGGCGGTCTCCGTCCCCACCGGCAATTTCGGCAATGTGCTGGCGGCCTGGGCGGCGAAGCAGATGGGACTGCCGATTGCGAAGTTCATCGTGGGCTCCAACCGCAACGACATCCTCACGCGCTTCCTGGCCAGCAATGACATGAGCGCGCGGGCGGTGGAGCCCTCGCTCTCGCCCTCCATGGACATCCAGGTCAGCAGCAATTTCGAGCGGCTGCTCTTCGAGCTGCTGGGCCGCGACCCCAAGGCCACGGCCGCGCAGATGCAGCGCTTCCGCGCCACCGGCCGCATGCCCATCCCCGAGGCCGCCTGGCGCGAGGCGACGCGCCACTTCCAGGGCTTCATGCTGGATGATGCCGGCACGCTGGCCGAGATCGCGCATTTGAAGCAGGTGGCGGATTACCTGGCCGATCCCCACACGGCCGTGGGCACGGCCGCGGCGCGCGCCCTGGCGCCGGCCGATCCGCATATGCCCGTCATCATCGCCGCCACCGCGCATCCGGCGAAATTCCCGGATGCGGTGCGAGCCGCCACCGGCATCCATCCGCCGCTGCCGCCCGCTCTGGCTGATCTTTATGAGCGCGAGGAGCGCTTCACCGTCCTTCCCAATGACCTCGCCGCCGCGCAGGGCTTTGTGCGCCGCCACAGCCTTCGCAACGCCGCCAATCTGGAAACAGCATGACCGATTCCGTCCGCCTCACGCGCCTGCCCAGCGGGCTTCTCGTCGTCAGCGAGCATATGCCGCGCGTCGAGACCGTCTCCATCGGCGCCTATGTGCATGCCGGCACGCGCAACGAGACGGCCGAGGAGAACGGCGCCTCCCACTTCCTCGAACACATGGCCTTCAAGGGCACGGCGCGGCGTGACGCGCCCGCCATCGCGCGCGAGATCGAGAATGTCGGCGGCCATATCAACGCCTACACGGCGCGCGAGCAGACCGCCTATTACTGCAAGGTGCTGAAGGAGGATGTGGGCCTCGCCGCCGACATCATCGGCGATATCCTCTGCCATTCCACCCTGATTCCGGAGGAGCTGGAGCGCGAGCGCGGCGTGATCCTGCAGGAGATCGGCCAGGCGAATGACACGCCGGACGACATCATCTTCGACCATTTCCAGCATGCCTGCTTCCCGGACCAGGCGATGGGCCGCCCCACGCTCGGCACGGAAGAGATCATCGAGAAGATGCCGCGCGAGGCGCTGACCAACTACATGGCCCGCCACTACGGCCCCTCGCGCATGGTCGTCGCCGCCGCCGGCGCGCTGGACCATGACGCGCTGCTGGCGATGGTGGGCGAGCATTTCCGCGACCTGCCGGCGGTGACGCCGCATGCGCCGGAGCCCGCGCGCTATGCCGGCGGGGAGTTCCGCGAGGAGCGCGAGCTGGACCAGGTGCATCTGGTGCTGGGCTTCCCCTCGACCCATTACACCGACCCCGATCATTACCCGGTGATGCTCCTCTCCACCCTGCTGGGCGGCGGCATGTCCTCGCGCCTCTTCCAGGAAATCCGCGAGAAGCGGGGGCTGGTCTATTCCATCTATTCCTTCGCCCACCCTTACGATGATGCGGGCGTCTTCGCGCTCTATGCCGGCACGGGTGAGGACCAGGTGGCGGAGCTGCTGCCCGTCGCCATCGAGGAGCTGCGCCGCGTGCAGGGCGACGTGACCGAGGATGAGCTGGCCCGCGCCAAGGCGCAGCTGCGCGCCTCGCTGCTCATGTCGCTGGAATCCACGGGCTCGCGCTGCGAGCAGATCGCGCGGCAATTGCAGGTGCATGGCCGCATCATCCCGACCGAGGA
>JAIYDS010000167.1 GCA_027487385.1 Acetobacteraceae bacterium
AGCCGGATGGTGTTGTCGCTGGTCTCGCCGGCGGGGGAGCGATAGCCCTTCGGCACCACGCCCAGCACGCGCTTTAGCGCATCCAGCCCCTTTTCCATCTCCTCGGTCTCAAGGTCGGGGAAGGCGGGGTCGGACCAGCGATGCGAATAGCTGTGATGGCCGATCTCATGCCCCTCGCGCAGGATCATCTCCGAGCGCTGGCTGTGATTTTCCACGGTCCAGCCGGGGATGAAGAAGGTGCCCTTCACATCCGCCTCGCGCAGAGTCTGCAGGATCATCGGTACGCCGACCTTGGCGCCATAGGTGCCCTGGCTCAGCGTGCCCGGGCGCTTGGCGTTCTCGGGGTCGCGCGAGAGCCAGAGCGTCTCCGCGTCGAAATCGAAGGTCAGCGTGACCGCGACGCGCGCGCCATGCGGCCATTTCACACTCATGTCGAACATTCTGTTCCTCCCTCAACCCATGTGCCGCGCGACGAGCCAGCCGCCATCCACCACCACCACCTCGCCCGTGACGAAGCTCGCATCGGCCGAGGCCAGGAAGGCCACGACGGCGGCGATTTCCTCAGGGCGCCCGGAGCGGCCGAGCGGCGTCGGTTCCACCATGTTGCGCGTGAAGCTCGCTCTGCCGCGATTGGCCTCGGTCATCGCCGTGTCGATCAGGCCGGGGGCGACGGCGTTCACCCGAATGCCCAAGGGGCCCACTTCGCCGGCCCATTGCCGGGTGAATTGCGCCACGCCGGCCTTGGCCACGGCATAGGCCGTGGTGCCCGGATAACCCGCGATGCCGAAGATCGAGGCGATGCTCACCACGGCACCGCCGGGCTTCGTCAGGAATGGCAGCAAATCCCGGCTGACGCGCAGCACCGCCTTCAAATTGGTTTCGAGAAACCGGTCCAGCAGCGCGTCATCGGAATCGGCGAGGCGGCGCGAGCCGCCAATGCCCGCATTGTTCACCAGGATGTCGAGCCGCCCGAAATGCCGCATCACGGCCGCACCCAGCACCGCGCCCGCATCCGCCGCCGTGACGTCCAGCACCAGCCCCACGCCGCCCAACCGCGCCGCCGTCTCCAGCACCGCCTCCTCGCGATCCGCCAGCAGAACCCTTGCGCCCTCGCTGATCAGCCGCGCGGCCGTGGCGGCGCCGATGCCGCGCGCGGCGCCCGTGACGATGGCGGCCTGGCCCGCGAAGCGTGTGGGGTCAGGCAAGCCTTCCTCCATCCACCGGCAGGGCCACGCCATTGATGTAGCTGGCCGTATCGCTCAGCAGGAAGAGCGCCGTGTCGGCGATCTCTTGCGCCGTGCCGAAGCGGCCCATCGGGTTGCGCGCGCGGAAAATCGCCTCGCGCTCGGCGGCGGCGGCTTCATCACCGGCGGCGGCGAAGGTGCCGCGCAGCATGGGCGTCTCGATCGGCCCCGGGCAGATGGTGTTGGCGCGGATGCCCTGGCCCGCATGGCTCGCCGCCAGGCTGCGCGTCAGCAGCACCACGGCACCCTTGCTGGCGGAATAGGCCGGGAAGGTGGTGTTGCCGGCCAGCCCCGCCCCGGAGGAGAAGGTGACGATGGCCCCACGCCCCGCCGCCAGCATCACCGGCAGCACGGCGCGGATGGCGAGCCAGGTGCCCTTCACATTGATGTCGAACAACTGGTCCCACTCGGCCTCTTGCACCTCGGCGAGTGGCTTGGTCGGGCCCAGGATGCCGGCCGCCGTGGCCAGCAGCGAGATGGTGCCAAGCCCCGCCGCCGCCTCGGCGGCGCGCGCGTGGTCGGCCGCGCTGGTCACATCCCCGACCACGGTGATGGCGCCGGCACAGGCGGCCTGCGTTTGCCGCAGCCCGGCCTCGTCGCGGTCGAAGAGCACGAGCCGCGCCCCCTCCCGCGCCAGGCCGATCGCGGTGGCGCGGCCCAGGCCGGAGGCGGCCCCGGTGACCAGGCCTGTCTGGTTGGCGAAGCGTCCGGCAGCGGTCTCTTGGGCCACGCGCATCCCCCTGGGATTGAACACAGCGAGGCTATCGCCATGCGGCGCGCGCCGTCAAAGGCCCAAGGTTGTTCAGGAGGCGAGCGCCAGCGCCTCGCCGCGCCGCAGCTGCGGCAGCACGTCCCGGCCGAGACGCTCCAGCGCCGCCAGCACGGCGCCCGACGGCAGGCCGGAGAAGCCCATATAGAGGCTCATATGCGAGGGCCGCAGCACGCGCATGTCATGCGCCAGGATGCGCGCCACCTTCTCGGCAGAACCGACGGGCGCGCGCTCCAGCAGCCATTCCACGCTGGGTTCGCCCTGATAGGGGACGGAGCGCATCATCACCCCATCGCGCGGCGGCGTCTCATCGCGCAGAGAGAGGGTGGAGCGCGCGAGCTTGAGCAGCCCTTCAGCGGCCTGGCGCTGCTCGGCCGGATCCTCGGTGACGAAGATGTAGCGCTGGATGCCGAGCGGAATGTCCCGCCCGGTGAAGCCCCCGGCGCGATAGCCGGCTTCGGCGCGGGCCTTGAGCGGCAGCGCCGCCTCGGCCTCGCGCAGGCCCTGGCTGATGAGCGGCGTGGCGCCGCAGCGGGCGGCGCGGGCCAGAAGCTCCGGGCTGCCGCCGGCCAGGAACATGGGCGGCATGGCGCAGGGGATGCAGATCGGCGTCTCCGGAATCTGATAATGCGTGCCGGCCTGCGTGACGACGCCCGTGCGCAGCCCCTGTTCCAGGATGTCCCAGCCCTCGCTGAGGATTTCCGTGCGCGCGGCGAGGTCCACGCCGAAGCTGCGGAATTCATGCGGCTGGTGGCCGGTTCCGATGCCCAGGTTCAGCCGCCCGCCTGAGAGCAGGTTCAGCATCCCCACCTCCTGCACCACGCGCAGCGGGTGGTGCAGCGGCAGCACCACCACGGCGGGGCCGAGGCGGATGCGCTTCGTCACCGCCGCGCAATGCGCTGCCATCAGCAGCGGCGAGGCGCAGACCGAGGCGCTGGTGAAGTGATGCTCGGCGAACCAGGTGGCGTCGAAGCCCAGCGCCTCGGCCTGCTGCACGGCCTGGACGGTCAGCGCCATGACCTGCCCGGGCGTCTCCTCCGCGTGGTTCAGCGACATCAGGTTGAACAGCGCGAATTCCATGCGACGCGAACTCCGGCCCGGGGTGGCGGGGCGATTAAACAGGAGTTCCAGCGCGGCTGTCGATCAGTGCGCCGATGAATTGACAGCAGGCGGAGCCCCCGCCTAGCGTTTGATCGTCCAAGAGATCATCCGATGCGCAAAGCCTCGGCCAGGAAACAACGCGGCGCAGAAGAGCCGCGAGCAGGAAGGAAGATCACACCATGTCCAGCACACCCCGCACGGGCCTCCCACGCCGCGGCCTGATGGGCGCGGCCGGCGCCGTGGCCATCACCGGCTTCCCCAATATCGGCTTCACCCAGCCGCGCCAGCCGATCAAGATCGGCGTGCCGACCATCCTCTCGGGCCGCGTCGCACAGCTCGGCATTTCCTCGCGCAACGCCATGCAGATCGAGGTGGATGCCTTCAACGCGGCCGGTGGGCTGGATGGCCGCCCCATCGAGCTGATCGTGCGCGACAGCCGCGGCGTGCCGGCCGAGGCCGCGCGCATCGCGCGTGAGATGATCAGCAGCGACCAGGTGGATTTCCTCTTTGACGCCGAGCCCTCCTCCGGCGGCTTCGCCATCCATGAGGTGGTGCGCGAGACGGGGACCGTCACCTTCCACATCAATGCCGAGACCTCCTCGCTGACGGCCGATCCGCGCCAGCGCTTCTGGAACGCCTTCCGCGTGGCGCGGCAGGGCATCCATGATTCCATCGCGGGCGGGTATTACGCGGCCCAGGTGGCCAGGCAGCGCAACCTGCGCCGCTGGATGACCATCTCGCCCGACTACGCCTATGGGCGTGACACCACGGCGGAATTCGTCGAATTCGCCCGCAGCTTCAATGGCGCCATCCAGATCACCGGCGAGACCTGGCCGCGCCTCTTCCAGCCCGACTACACCGAGAACATCACCCGCCTGAGCCAGGGCCGCCCGCAGGCCATCTATTCCTGCCTTTGGGCCGGGGATCTGGTGACCTTCGTCGAGCAGGCCTCGATCTTCGGGCTCTTTGCGCAGTCGCAGCTCTTCGCGGTGAACATGGCCGACTACACGACCTTGCAGCAGGTGCGGAACCTGCCGCGCGGCGTGCATTCGGGCAATCGCTACCTGCGCAACTTCCCGCCGGTGCCCGGCAACCTCGCCTTCGCCAACGAATACAACCGCCGCTTCAACACCTTCCCGACCAACTGGTCCTGGCAATCCTCCACCGCGGTCAAGCTTCTCACCACGGCGCTGCGCCAGGTGGGCGGCACCAACCCGCGCGAGGTGGCGGCGAAGCTGAAGGGCATGACCATCGAAAGCCCCTTCGCCGCCGATGGCAGCGTGACCATGCGCGCCGAGGACCAGACGCTGGTGGGCTACGCCATCGGCTGGGGCACGACGATCAGCGCCGATCCCTTCGTCGAGAACATGCAGAAGGCGGATTGGGGCACGATCTTCCGGCTGGAGACCGAGTGGAAGCGCGCCAAGGGCTGGACCTGACGCGCCCTTTCGTCCGGGGCGGCCGCCCTTGATTCCACCCTTGCGCGGAAGCCCCTGATGGAACTCACCGAACTCGTCGAATGCGTCACCTCCGTCTCCTGCATGGTCACGCAGCTGGCGGCGGGGCTGACGATCGGCATGCTGCTGTTTCTCGTCGCCTCCGGGCTCACGCTGATCTTCGGCGTACTCGGCATCACCAATTTCGCCCATGGCTCGCTCTACATGATGGGCGCCTATTTCGCTCTGGCCGCCTATGAGCCCACGGGCAGCTTCGCGCTGGCCGTGGTGGCGGGCACGCTGGGGGCCGCGCTGCTGGGCCTGTTCTTCGAACGCTTCCTGCTCAGCCGCATCTACGGCCAGGATGTGCTGATGCAGCTTCTGGTCTGCTACGCCATCATCCTGATCCTGGATGACGCGGTGAAGATCATCTGGGGCGCCGATTTCCGGAACATGGGCGTGCCACCCACCTTCCTGCATCCGCCCTTCATCATCGGCGGCGGCATCGTGCCCTATTTCTACGCCATCCTCTTCGGCATCACGGCGTTGATCGCGGTCGCCCTGGCCTGGGGCATGGGCCGCACGCGCTTCGGCCGCATCGTCCGCGCGGCGGCGGTGAATCCGGGCATGGTCGGCGCGCTCGGCATCAACACCAC
>JAIYDS010000252.1 GCA_027487385.1 Acetobacteraceae bacterium
CGGCATGTCGAGATCTCGCCCCTCTTCGAGACCGCCAGCGCGCTGGAGCATGGCGAGCGCGTGCTGGACGAGGCGCTGCGCAGCCCGCATTTCAAGGACTATCTGCGCCTGCATGGCCGGCTTTGCCTGCAATTCGGCTATTCGGATTCCGGCCGCTATGTCGGGCAGCTCGCCGCCTCCTACCTGGTGGAGCGGCTGAAGCTGCGCCTCGCCGAATTGCTGCGCCGGCACGGCCTGGCCGATGTGGAGCTCGTGCTCTTCGACACGCATGGCGAGAGCATCGGCCGCGGCGCCCATCCCAAGAGCCTGCGCGACCGGCTGGAATATCTCTTCCCGCCCCAGGCGCGCCTCACCCTGGCCGAGGCTGGCTTCGCCGTGCGCGAGGAATCGAGCTTCCAGGGTGGCGATGGCTACCTCCTCTTCGGCACGGAGGCCCTGGCCCAGGCCACCATCGCCCGCATCGCCGAACACGCCTTCGCCCGCCCGCCGCGCGAGCGCGACCCGATCTACACCGAGGCCGATTACGGCGCGGATTTCTTCGCGACCCTCCGCCGCGAGGTGCAGGCGCTGGTGGAGGACCCGGGCTATGCGGCACTGCTGGGTGGCTTCGGGCCGGGCCTCTTGGAGCGCACCGGCTCCCGCCCCTCCGCACGCCAGACCGATGGCATGGGCGGGCCCGCGCGCATCTCCCACCCCTCGCAGCTGCGGGCCATTCCGAACAACGCGATCCTCCAGCAGGTGGGGTGGCTGGCCAACACCATGCATGGGCTGGGGGCGGCGGTTGCCGCCAATCCCGAGGCCTTCAACGACCTGCGCGCCCGCTCGCCGCGCTTTGCCCGCGCGTTGGCCATGGCGGCGCGGGCGGCCGAATGCTCGGATATCGGCGTGGTGCGGGCGGTGATCGGCACGCTCGATCCTGGCACCTGGCTGGACCGCGCCGCCGCCACCTCGCGTCCTGGCCGCGCGCAAAAACTTCTCGCGGTCTCCGTGCCGCTCGACGAACTCAACCTCCAGGCGCCTTTGCGCCGGCTCTATCGCCGCTTCCAGTCGGACCACCTGGCGCTGCGTGCCGCCTGGCCCGATTTGCCCGTCATGCCCGAGCGCCTGGTGCTGCTGCACGCGCTGCGCCTCGCTCTCATCCATCGCCTCTGGCTGCTGGCCGTCAGCGTGCCGGAATTCTCGCCCCGCCATGGCGCGACGCGCGAGACGGTGATCAGCCGCATCCTGGCCCTCGATGTGGAACCCGCGCTCGCCCTGCTGGAGCAGGTGTTTCCGGCGGCACCCGACCCCGTCGCAGGGCTGGATTTCCACGAGCCCTCGGCGCCGGGCGAGGCGGCGAGCTATGCGCGGGAACACGCGGAAATCTTCGAGCCGATGCGGCAATTGATCGGGCTGGTGCGGTTCTGCTCCGCCGCCGTCGCGGAGGAGGTCGGGTTTTTCGGGTAGAAGAAAAAAGAGGCCTCCGGCGGCTGGGGCCGCGAGGCCCCAGACCCCAGGAATTTGGCTCCAGCCGCTGGAGGCCTTTATTCTTCTTCCATGGACATTCAGACCCGGCTTTACGCCGAAATCCCCCTGCCACTTCGCCGCCCCGTCGTCACGGACTGGTCCCGCGCCAACAAGCGCGGCGAGGCGGTGGCGAGCTTCCTCGAAGGCCCCTGCTTCGACCCGCAAGGCCGCCTCTACGTCACCGACATCCCCCACGGCCGCATCTTCCGCCTCGAAGCGCCCGATGATTGGCTGCTGATCGCCGAATATGACGGCGAGCCCAATGGCCTGGCGCTGCACCCGGATGGCGAGCGCATGTTCATTGCCGACTACAAGCAGGGCATTCTCTCGCTCGACCTCGCCTCCGGCCGCATCACGCCCGCGCTGCCCCGCCGCAACAGCGAGCGCTTCAAGGGCCCGAATGACCTGGTCTTTGCCCGCAATGGCGATCTCTACTTCACCGACCAGGGCCAATCCGGCCTGCATGACCCGACCGGCCGCGTCTATCGCTGGCGCGCCGATGGCGGGCTGGACCTGCTGATCCAGAACGGCCCCAGCCCCAACGGCCTGGTGCTCTCCGCCGATGAGGAGGTCCTCTTCGTCGCGATGACGCGCGACAATTCCATCTGGCGCGTGCCCCTGCTGCCCGATGGCAGCACCGCCAAGGTCGGCCGCTTCGCGAGCTTCCATGGCGTGAGCGGCCCGGATGGCCTGGCGATGGACGGGGAGGGGCGGCTGATGGTCTCCCATGCCTCGCTCGGCTGCGTGATCGTGCTGAGCCCGCAGGGCGAGCCCGTGGCGCGGCTGCGCTCCTGCCGGGGCAGCACGGTGACGAATTTGGCGCTGCGCGGCGGGCAGGCCTTCATCACGGAATCCGCGACGGGGGCGGTGATGGTCGCCGACTGGCCGGCGTGATGGGCGGCTGATTCACGCCCTTCGCCAAAGGTGCTCACACGCTATCGACGCAGCCCCGGCGCCTCCACCGGCATGCCCCGCGCCCGATGCGCGAGATAGAGCTCCAGCGTCAGATACTCGCGCGAGCCCAACGGAAACTGCGTCGCCCGCACGCCGAGCGAGCAGGCCCGCAGGCGCCGGTGCAGCGAGCCCATGCCGTTCCACTCCAGCCGATAGGCCGGATAGCCGGTGCCGAGCCCGTTGGAGATCACATCCCCGCGCAGCCTTCGCCCCGCATTCGCGTCATGGCATTGCCCGCAGGAGAGGTTGAGCTGCCCCTGCCGCGTGGCGTAGAAGGCCCGCCCCTCCTCCAGGAAGGCCGCCGCCGGCCCCTCCACCGGGACCGACATGGGCATCCCGCGCGAGCGCTGCGCCACGGCGGCCGTCAGCCCCAGCAGCGCCTCGCTCTCCAACCCGAAGGGTGCCGCGCCTTGCTTCTCCACCCGGCAGCGCTCGATCCGCGCTTCCAGGTTCAGAAGCGCGCCATCGGCCGCCACGGCCGGGTAGCGCGTGGCCACGCCGCGCATGGACGCGATATCCCCATGGCAGGATTGGCAGGAATTCTCGCCCCGCCGCCAGATCGCCTCGCCCTCATCCACCCAGAGCCAGCCGGGGTGGCGGGAGGGGTCCTCCTGCTGGGCCCGGAGCGTGGGCGAAAGAAACTCCTGCGAGGGCCGGATCTCCTGCGCGAGCGCGGTGAGCGGCAACAGCGCGAGGAGCAGCCATTTCACGTGACGACCAGCCGCGCCTCGCGCCGATAGACCGCGCCGCCATCCTCCTGCCATTCAAACACCATGTCGCCCGTCTCCACCGCGAGGGTGGTGAATTCGACATAGGGGTTGGCCGTGATGCCGGAGGAAAGCGCCATGCGGAACACCTCCTCGCCCGCATAGGTCACGCGCAGGCTGTGCAGGATCTTGCGGGGCAGGGGCGTCAGGCCCGGCCCGTCAAAGCCGCGCTCCATCGGGTGGCGGACGATGACGCGCACCGGCACCACCTCGCCGCGGCGGGCAGAGGCGGGCAGGGTGATCCGGGCGATGATGTCGGACATCTCAGCCCCCATCCACGCAGGCGCCGAGGATGACGATCACCTCCCGCGCCGCGCGATGCACCTGGCCGCGGCTGGTCTCGGCCAGCACGAGGATGGTCTGGGTGGTGGCGAGGCGGATGCGCGTCGCCACCTCCGCCCGGCCCGAGCGCGGCCCGAGCGTGAAGCTGGCCACGCGCGGCACCGGATTTTTCTCGGAGAGGATATGGATCGCCGTCACATGATCCTCTCGCGTGCTGGGGCTTTCCACGCGGATGGCGATATCCACCGAATTGCCGTTCTCCGACAGCACCGGCATCTCGATGGCGATGCCGGCGGCGAGCGGCATGCGGCCGGCGAGGATGGCGGCTTCCTCGGCCGCGAAGCCCTCGGCCCGGGCGGGCAGCGGGATCAGCGGCAAGGCAAGCAGGGTTCGGCGGCGCATCACGTCAATCCTTCAGCCCGGCCAGATAGGCCACCACATCCTCGATTTCCATGGCACTCAGCACGGGCCGGCCGAGATACCGCGCATCCACATGCCGCAAGCCTTCCGTGCGATGATAGGCGGGCATGATCGCCTCCGGATTGAGCCTGGTCGGGTCCACCAAGCGGAGCCGGATCTGCCCGGGCGTCAGACGGCTGCCCACGCCCGCCAAGGGCGGCCCGATATCGCCCATGAAGCGCTCCCTGGCATCCGGGATGGAATGGCAGATCAGGCAATTCGCCGTCTCGCGATTCCGCAGGATGGCCCCGCCCCGCCCCGCATCGGCGGGCGAGGCGGTGAGCGGGGCTTCGATCGCATCGCCGGTCACAATGAAGCGCGCCACTTCCGCCGAAACGGGCGTGGCGAGCAGCAGCAACGCCAGTGCCGCCCGCATCAGGCGCGGCGCAGATCCTGATCCTTGATCGGCAGGTCACGGATGCGCTTGCCGGTGGCCGCGAAGATCGCGTTCAGCACGGCGGGGGCCGCCACCATGATGGTGGGCTCGCCCACGCCGCCCCAGAACCCGCCGGAGGGCATGACGATGGTCTCGACCTTCGGCATCTCGTCCAGCCGCAGCACGGGGTAGCTGTCGAAGTTGGATTGTTCGATGGCGCCGTCCTTCACCGTGCATGCGCTGTGGAGCAGGGCGGAGAGGCCATAGACGAAGCTGCCCTCCACCTGCATCTCGATCTGCTTCGGGTTCACCGCCACGCCGCAATCCGTGGCCGCCACGATGCGGTGCATCTTGAGCTGCCCCTGCGCATTCACCGAAACTTCGGCGGCGGCGGCGACATAGCTGCCAAAGCCCATCTGCTGCGCGATGCCGCGGAAGACGCCGGCCGGGGCCGGCGTGCCCCAGCCGATGCGCTCGGCCACCGCGTTCAGCACGGCCAGATGCTTCGGGTGGTTCGCCATCAGCTTGCGGCGCAGGGCCAGCGGGTCCTGGTTGGTGGCATGCGCCACCTCATCGAGGAAGCATTCCAGATAGACCGCGTTCTGGTTGTGGTTCACGCCGCGCCAGAAATGCGGCGGCACATGCGTGTTCCGCATCGCGTGGTCGATCAGCAGGTTCGGGAAGCTGTAGCCGATGGCGCTCTCCGCACCCCCCGCATTCAGCCCCTGGAACTGCACCGGGTCCCGCCCGTTCTGCAGCGCCGTCGGGAAGACGAAGGAGAGGATGGACTGGCCCGAGATGCGCATATGCAGCCCGGTGATGTCGCCATTCGCATCCACGCCGGCGGTCATCTTGGCCTTGGTGACGGGGTGGTAGCGCCCCTGCACCATATCCTCCTCGCGCGTCCACATGGTCTTGATCGGCACGCCGGGGATCTGCTTCGCGATCAGCACGGCGTCGATCAGCCAGTCATGGGTGGTGCGCCGGCCGAAGCCGCCGCCGAGGTCCATGCGGTGCACGTCGCACTGGTTCTGCGGCAGGCCGGCGGCCTGGGCGGTCGCGACCAGCGCCGCCTCGCCATTCTGCGTCGGGCACCAGACGTCGCAGCGCGTGGCCGTCCAGACCACGGTCGCGTTCATCGGCTCCATCGGCGCGTGGTTCTGGAAGGGGTAGGAATAGACCGCCTCGATCTTGCGCGGTGCCGCCGCGATGGCGGCGCGGGCATCGCCATTGCTGTTGCCCACGAAGGCTTCGGCAGCGTTCAGCCCCTCGGTCAGGCGGGCATCGATATCCGCCTGCTGGATGCGCGCATTCTCGCCGCCATCCCATTGCACGGGCAGGGCATCCAGCGCCGTCTTGGCCTGCCAGAAGGTGTCGGCGACGACGGCCACCGCACTGTCACCCACCTGCAGCACATGCTTCACGCCGGGCATGCCGGCCACGCGCGCCGCATCCATGCTGCGCACCTTGCCGCCAAAGACCGGGCTGCGCTTGGGCACCGCCACCAGCATCCCCGGCATCCTGAGGTCCGAGCCATAGATCAGCTTGCCGGTGGTCTTGTCCGCGGTGTCGAGGCGCGGGACGGATTGGCCGATCACCGTCCATTCCGAAGGCGGCTTCAGCGGCACCTGGGCGGCGGCCGGCGGCGAGAGGCGCGCGGCCTCGGTGGCCACGGCGCCATAGGTGAGCGTCCGGCCGGTGGGGCGGTGGGTGATCACGGAATCCTTCGCCATGCAGGTGGCAGGCTCCACGCCCCAGCGCGCGGCGGCGGCCTGGATCAGCATGATGCGCGCCACGGCCCCGCCACGGCGCACGTAATCCTGGCTCTGGCGAATGCCCTGGCTGCCGGCGGTGAGGAAATTCCCCCAGGCGCGGTTGCGCGCCAGGCTCTGCCCGGGCGTCACGTATTCGGTCGTGATCTTCGACCAGTCGCAATGCAACTCCTCGGCGATCATCTGGCAGAGGCCGGTGCGCGTGCCCTGGCCCATCTCGCTGCGCGCCATGCGCAGCACCACGCGGTCATCCGGGTGGATCACCACCCAGGCATTGATCTCGGGGGTGGCATTGGCGGCCGCGGCTTGCGCCAGCGCGCCGCGCGGCGCGACATGGAAGCCGACGACAAGCGCGCCCGCCGCCTGCATCAGGGAACGGCGCGAGGTCCGGATATGGTTCATGATCGCAGCCCCCCTCAGCCCGACAGCCCGCGCGCGGCACGATGAATGCCCTCGCGCACGCGATTGTAGGTGCCGCAGCGGCAGATATTGGTCATGGCCGCGTCAATATCCTCGTCGGTCGGGCGCGGCTTCTCGGCGAGCAGCGCGGCGGCGGCCATGATCATGCCGGATTGGCAGAAGCCGCATTGCGGCACGTCCAGCGCGCGCCAGGCGACCTGCACCGGGTGATTGCCCTCGGGCGAGAGGCCTTCGATCGTCACGATCTTCTGTGCCTCGGTGACGGACCCGAGCGTGATCCCGCAGGAGCGCGTGGGCACGCCATCCAGATGCACGGTGCAGGCGCCGCATTGCGAAATGCCGCAGCCATATTTCGTGCCGGTGAGACCCACATGGTCCCGGATCGCCCAGAGCAGCGGCGTATCGGGCGAGGCATTCACCTCCACCACGCGTCCGTTGACGTTCAACTTGGCCATGGTGGCTCTCCTGTCGTTCTTCCGCTGCAACCTTACCGTGTGTCAGAGCGTGCGGGCAATGATCTCGCGCATCACCTCGCTGGAGCCGCCATAGATGCGGCCCACGCGCGCATCGGCCCAGGCGCGGCCGATCTCGTATTCGGCCATGTAGCCATAGCCGCCATGCATCTGCAGGAAATCATCCAGCAGGCGGTTCTGCATCTCGGTGCCGAGCAGCTTGGCCGCCGCCGCATCCTCGCCCGAAAGCTCGCCCTTCAGATGGCGGGCGATGCAGTCATCCAGATAGACGCGGAACATCTGAATCTCGGCCTTGGCCTGCGCGAGCTTGAAGCGGTGCACCTGGAAGTCGAAGACCGAATGGCCGAAGACCTGGCGCTCCTTCGTATAGGCGATGGTGGATTCCAGCATGGTCTCCATGCTGATGGCGGCGCGCACGGCAATCACCAGCCGCTCCTGCGGCAATTGGTGCATCAGGTGCCGGAAGCCGCCATTTTCCTCGCCGATGAGGTTGTCCAGCGGCACGCGCACATCCTCGAAGAACAGTTCCGAGGTGTCCTGCGCGTGCAGGCCGATCTTCTCCAGCTTGCGGCCCTTGGTGAAGCCGGGCGTGCCTTCCTCGACCGCGATCAGCGAAACGCCGCGCCGCCCCGCCTGCGGGTCCGTCTTGCAGACCACGATGACCAGGCCCGCATTCTGCCCGGAGGAGATGAAGGTCTTGGAGCCGTTGATGACCCAATGGTCCCCATCGCGCACGGCGCTGGTCCGCACCGCCTTGAGGTCGCTGCCCATGCCGGGCTCGGTCATGGCGATGGCGCCGATGATCTCGCCGGCGGCCATCTTGGGCAGCCATTCGCGCTTGCGCGCCTCGCTCGCATAGGCCGCGATATAGGGCACCACGATGTCGGAATGCAGCTGGAAGGCGACGCCCGAGGCATTCACCCGCGCCAGCTCCTCGATGACGATGGCGGCATGGCCGAAATCCCCGCCAGCGCCGCCATATTCCGGGTCCAGCATGGTGCAGAGGAAGCCCTGCGCGCCGGCCTTGCGCCACAACTCGCGCGGCACGATGCCGGCGCGTTCCCAGTCGCGGTGGAAGGGCGCGATCTCGCGCTCCACGAAGCGGCGCATCTGCTCGCGGAACATCTCGTGCTCGGCGGTGAAGAGACTGCGCGGGCGGGTGGGGCGCGCGGCGGCATTGGTGTCCATCTTGGTTCCTCCTGGCGTTGCGGGTGAGGCTAGCCCTTCGCGCCCGCGGGCGCGAGCGCGTTGATCTCGGCCTCCGAGAAGCCGAATTCCGCCAGCACCTCGCGGCTGTGCTCGCCGCGCAGCGGGGGCGGCGCGGTGAGGCCACCCGGCGTGCGGGAGAAGCGTGGGGCCGGTGCGGGCTGCACGGCGCCGTCCCGCTCCACGAAGGTACCGCGCGCGGCATTGTGCGGGTGGTGCGGCGCCTCGCTCATCGAGAGGATGGGCGAGACGCAGGCATCGCTGCCCTCGAAGATCGCGGCCCATTCATCCCGCGTCTTCATGGCGAAGGCGGCGGCCAGCAGCGCCTTGTGGGCGGGCCATTGGGCGGGCTCCATCCGGCCTTCGAAGAGCTTCGGGTCCAGGCCCATCTTCGCCACCATCTCGTCGAAGAATTGCGGCTCGATGGGCCCGACGGCGACGAAGCCGCCGCAGGCGCAGGCATAGCTGTCATAGAAGGAGGCCGCGCCGTCCAGGAAATTCCCCGCGCGCTCCGCCCCCCAGCGCCCGCGCGCCTTCATGCCGAAGATCGGCGCCATCAGCAGGGCCGCGCCATCCACCATGGCGGCATCCACCACCTGGCCCTGGCCGCTCTTCTCGCGCTCCAGCAGGGCGGCGAGGATGCCGAAGGCCAGCAGCATCCCCCCGCCGCCGTAATCGCCCACCAGGTTGAGCGGCGGCGCCGGCGGCTCGCTGCCCCGGCCCATCGCGTGCAGCGCGCCGGTCAGCGCGATGTAGTTGATGTCGTGCCCCGCGAGCTTCGCCATCGGGCCATCCTGGCCCCAGCCCGTCATGCGGCCATAGACGAGGCGCGGGTTGCGCGCCCGCACCGCCTCGGGGCCGAGGCCGAGGCGTTCCATCACGCCGGGGCGAAACCCCTCGATCAGCGCGTCCGAGGTCTCGGCCATGCGCAGCACGGCCTGGATGGCTTCGGGCTTCTTGAGATCGAGTGCCAGCGAGCGGCGGTTGCGCAGCGAGACATCCTGGCGCGAGCCGGCCGGGCCCTCCGCGCGCTCGATGCGGATCACCGTGGCGCCGAGATCGGCCAGCAGCATGGCGCAGAAGGGGCCGGGCCCGATTCCGGCGATTTCCAGGATCTTGTGGCCGTGCAGCGGACCCATCTGTTCCTCCCGTGTTTGGGAGGAAGGCTAGGCGGGGAGGGCGCCCGCGTCGAGGGCGGCTCAGCCCGTGGGCAGCCCATCCGCGCCGGCATAGCGCTGGATGCTGGCCTCGGCCGCCACATGCGGATAGGCGCGGGCCCCCTTGGGCCAGGCGCGGGCGAAGGCCGCGACCTCCGCATGGTCCATCCGGCGGATGGTGCGGACCAGGGCGCGCGCGGCCTTGGCGGGCTTCAGCTTTTCGCGCTTCAGCAGGTGCACATGCCATTCCTGGGCGCGCAGGGGGCACCAATCCACCAGCGATTCACGCAGTGCGGCACGCACCTCGGGCGGCAGCGCGTCGAAGGCGCGCCAGGCATCGCCCTTCAGCGTGCTGCGGGGTTTGGTGGCAGTGTTGTTGTCCATGATGGGCCGGGCTTAGCCCAGGGCACGCGGGTTTGTCACGGCGCAGCGCAGCCGCACCATCTCGCGCAGCAGGGCGGCGGCACCCGCATAGGCCGGCGTGCCCGGCTGATAGGCGCCGGCGCGGATGCGCGCGGCGAAATGCGCGGGGCTCTCCGCGAAATTGGCCAGGCGCGCTTCCAGAGGGGCGGGGTCCGCGGCCCCGGCCCGGCCCGCGATGGCCATGGCGTTCGCCACCATCCGCGCCTCGTAATGCAGATGCGCGGGCAGGGCGGGCAGCAGCTTTTCCAGCAGCGCGGCCCGCGCCGTGGCCAGCAGGTCCGCCGCGTCAGGCTGTTCCAGCATCGAGCGCCTCCACCTGGCCCAGGATGTCCATTTCCAGTTCGGGGATGATCTGCGCGGTCAGCGCCAGTTCCAGGCTGCGCTCCACGCCCGAGAGATGCCGCGCGCCCTGGTCGGCCGCGATGACGGCCCAGCGGATCGTCGCCGCCAGTTCCCAGAAGGGCAGGCGGGAGGGATCGGCGCCCGCGCCATAGCCCTCCAGGAAGGCCGCGCGGGAACCCAGCCCCCCAGCCTCCAGCGCCCGATTGGCGAAACGCCAGCAGGGTGCGCAGAACCAGCCGAGATCGGCATGCGGGTCACCCCAGGCGGCGAATTCCCAATCCAGCACGGCGGTGACGGCATGGCCCTCGACCATGAGGTTGCCAGTGCGGAAATCATTGTGGTTCAGCACGGGCGGCACAGGCGGGGGCAGATGCCGCTCCATGGCGGCGAGGCCCCATTCCACCGCCGGGCGCGGGGTGCCGGCATCATCCAGCCGCGCGCGCATGGCCGCGATGAAGGCTGCCCCCGCATCAGCGGGCGCCTCGCCCAGGAAAGCCAGGTCCGCACGCGGGGGCGTGATACGATGAATGCGCGCCAGCTCGGCGCCTAGCGCCCGCACCAGGGCGTCATCTCCCCCTTGCGCGGCCGCCGCCTTGGCGAGCCGGAACGCCGTGGCCGTGCCGCGCACGCGCCGCATCACGAAGAAGGGCGTGCCGATCACGCTCCGATCCTCGCAGAGACGCAGCGGCTCCGGCACCGTCACGCCCTCGGCATGGGCCGCGCGCAGCAGCGCATATTCGGCCGAGCGCGGCAGCGAGACGGCGAGTGTTGCGGCATTGTCGGTCCGCAGCACCCATTCCTGGCCATCGGCCAGCGTCAGCGCCCAGTTCTGCTGGATCGCGCCGCCCGAGAGCAGGCTGGCCTGCGTGATCTCGACGCCGAGCCAGGCGTTCAGCGCCGCGCGCTTCGCCTCATCCATGCGTGCGCCAGCCGAAATACTCGCTGCCCTCGCGACGCAGGAAATTGGCGATCACCATGCGGTGCACCTCGGAGGCGCCATCCACCAGCCGCGCCTGGCGGGCATAGCGGTACATCCACTCGACGGGCGTGTCCTTGGAATAGCCGCGCGCGCCGAGCAATTGCAGCGCCGTATCGGCGGCGCGGTGCAGCGCATCGGCGGCGATGATCTTGGCCGTGCTGACCTCCTTGCGGGCGAAATCGCCCTGGTCGAGCTTCCAAGCCGCGCGCATGGTCACGAGGCGGGAGATGTCGAGCTGCATCGCCGCCTCGCCCACCATCATCTGCACGCTTTCCTTCTCGGCCAGCTTCTGGCCGAAGGCGTGGCGCTGCTCGATGCGCGCCATGGCGATCTCCAGCGCGCGGCGGCCCATGCCGGTCCAGCGCATGCAATGGGTGAGGCGCGCCGGGCCCAGGCGGATCTGCGTCATCTTCAAGCCATCGCCCACGCCCATCAGGATGTTCTCATCGCTGATTTCGAGGCCGTCGAAGGTGATCTCGCAATGCCCGCCATGTTCCTCGGGACCCATGATCGGGATGCGGCGCTCGATCTTCCAGCCGGGCTGGTCGGCATGGAACAGGAAGGCGGTGAGGCCCTTGCGCGGATCATCGCTGGTGCGGGCCATGACGATGAAGTGCTTGCTCTCGCCGGCGCCGGTGATGAACCACTTGCGGCCATGGATGCGCCAGCTGTTGTTGCTGGCGCGCTCGGCATAGGTCTTCGTCATGCCGGGGTCGCTGCCCGCGCCCTCGGGCTCGGTCATGGCGAAGCTGGACTGCACCTCGCCGCGCACGACGGGCATCATCCACCACTCTTTCTGCGCCGCCGTGCCGACCTTGTTCAGCACCATCATGTTGCCGTCATCCGGCGCCGCCGAATTGAAGCAGACGGGGCCGAAGATGGAGCGGTTCATCTCCTCATAGCAGGCGGCCATGCCGGTGAAGGGCAGGCCCTGGCCGCCCACATCCTCCGGCATTTGCAGGCACCAGAGGCCGGCCGCCTTCACCTCGGCGCGCAGCGTCTTGAGCAGCTCGGGGTTGATGTTCTCGTGGTGGTCATAGCTCTTCGGGTCGGATTCCAGCGGGATCAGCCGGTCATTCACGAAGGCGCGCACGCCCTGGCGCTTGGCTTCGCTCTTGGCGTCGAGGGTGAAGTCCATTCTGGCGTTCTTTCAAAGGGGATTGATGCTGTGGCCGCCATCGACCGTGATGACGCTGCCCGTCATATGCGCGCCAGCGGCGGAGGCCAGCAGCAGCAGCGGGCCATCCAGATCCTCGGGCGTGCCCAGGCGGCGCTGCGGGATGCGCTTGATCATCGCCTGGCCGCCCTCGGAGGCGAAGAATTCGGCATTGATGTCGGAGGCGATGTAGCCCGGCGCGATGGCGTTCACGCGGATCGAATGCCGCGCGAGTTCGACGGCCATCTGCCGCGTCATGTGGATCAGCCCGGCCTTGGCGGCGGTGTAGCCGGCGACACCGGGGATGATCCGCTCGCCCAGCACGGAGGCGATGTTGATGATGGAGCCGCCCGACTTGTTCGCCACCATCCGCCGCGCCGCCGCCTGGCCAACCAGGAAGGCGCCGCGCAGGTTGATGGAAAGAACCTGGTCGAAATCCGCCGCGCTGTGATCCAGGAATGGCTTGGTGGCGGCAATCCCGGCATTGTTCACCAGGATGTCGCAATCCGGTGCGGCTTCGAAGGCGGCGGCGATGCTCGCCTGATCCTGCACATCGAGGCGGATGGCCTGCGCCTCACGCCCCAGCTGCTTCGCCAGTTTCTCGCAGGAATCGATCCGCCGCGCGGCGAGCACGACATGCGCCCCGGCCGAATGCAGCACGCGGGCGAAATGCGCGCCCAGCAGCCCGGAAGCCCCGGTGATGAAGGCCTTGCGCCCCCTGAGTGAAAACATGTCCCTGGCCCTCCGCCCGCGAAGATCGGGGCGGGGGGCTGGATGGTCAACCCGGGCTGATGCGCGCCACGATCGGCGCCCAGCGCGCGACCTCGGCGGCCACATGCCGCGCCGCCGCCTCGGCCGAGGGGTCCGCCCAGGTTTCGACATTGGCCGCCAGCAGCCGCGCCTTCACGGCGGGGTCTGCCACGGCGGCGAGTGCGGCCGCCTGCACCGCCCGCCGCGCCTCCTCCGGCCCGCCGGGCCGGGTGAAGAGCACCTGCCAGGCCGTCAGGTCATAGCCGGGCAGGGCGCTGGCGATGGGCGGCAGGCCGGGGGCCAGCGCCGAGGCCTCGGCGCTCGTCACGGCGATGGGCTTGAGGCGGCCATCGCGGATCAGCGGCATCATCAGCGTCGGGCTGTCGATGGAGAAATTCATCCGGCCCGCCAGCAGATCCTGCACGGCCGCCGCGGCGGTGCGATAGGGCACGATGGTGAATTGCGTCGCCGAAAGCTGCTTGAAGAATTCGCCCGCCAGGTGGTTCGTGGCACCCGGATTGGCCGAGCCGTAATTGGCGCGATCGCCCTGCGCGCGCAGCCAGGCGATGAGCGTGGGCAGGTCATTCGCCGGCACATCGGGATGCACCGCCAGCACGAAGGGCTGCCGGCCGATGCCGGCGACGGGGACGAAATCCGTCACCGGATCATGCGGGAAATTCGGATAGACGGCGCGCATCACCGGATGGTTGTTGGTGCCGATGAAGATCGTCTGGCCGTCATTCGGCGCGCGATGAAAGGCCGCGGCCCCCACGGTGCTGCCCGCACCCACCACATTCTCGGGGATGATGGGTTGGCCGATCTGCGCCTGCATGCCCTCCGCCAGGATGCGCCCCACCACATCGGTGACGCCCGCCACACCCACGGGGATGATGATGCGCAAGGGGCGGCTGAATTGAGCGCTGGCCTGTGAAGAGGGGGCCGCGGCCGGCAGAAGCGCGCCGGCGGCGAGGAAATGGCGGCGTGGCAGCATGGTGTGGCCTCTCTTGGCGGCTTGGGTCGCGTGGTCCACCATGGAGCGCATGCGCAACATCATCCTGCAAGAGCCTTTCCGTGCGGTGTTCTACGCACCCTATTACGCGGCCCTCGCGCGCGACGCCTATGCGAAGGCGGGCGTGAACGTGACGGTGCGGGACGGCACGCAGCCCTCGCTCGCCAAGGATGCGGTGCTGGAGGGGCATGCGCATCTGGCCTGGGGCGGGCCGATGCGGATCCTGCTGGCGCATGATGCCGACCCGGCCTCGCCGCTGCGCAATTTCGGCGCGGCCATCCTGGGCGATCCCTTCTTCCTGATCGGCCGCACGCCGCGCCCGGATTTCCAACTGACCGATCTGGCAAGCATGACGCTCGGTACCGTCAGCGAGGTGCCCACCCCCTGGTGGACCTTGCAGGATGACATTCGCCGCGCGGGCCTCGACCCCGACAGCATCCGCCGCGTGACGGACCAGCCCATGGCGGCGAATGCCGCAGCGGTGGCCGAGGGCCGCCTCGATGTGGCGCAGCTGTTTGAGCCCTTCGCCAGCCAGATGGAGCGGGATGGCACCGGCCATGTCTGGCACGTGGCCGCCTCACGCGGGCCGACCAGCTACACCACCTACTACTCGACGGCCGCCAATATCGCGGAATACGCGCCGGAATTCCGCGCCATGATCCGCGCCCTGGCCGCCACGCAAGCCTGGTTCATGGCGGCCACGCCGGAGGAGATCGCCGCCACCATCGCCGGCTCTTTCCCGGGGATGGACCCGAGCCTGCTCGCCGCCTGCATCGCCCGCTACCGGGGCCTGGGCATCTGGACGGCGGACCCGCATTTCCCGCCCGAGCCCTGGAACCGGCTGGAGGCCAGCATGCTCAGCGCCGGTGCCATCCGTCGCGCGCCCGGCTATGCACATTGCGTGGATGACGCCATCGTCACCACCGCCTTGCAAGAACAAGCCTGACATCCCTCGGGAGGGGAATATGCCCAGCACGATGTTCGACAAGATCTGGGATCGGCATGTCATCGCCGATCTCGGGGAAGGATGGTCGCTGCTCTATCTCGACCGCATCCTCGTGCATGATCTGAGCGGCGGGCGCGCCATGGCGGAACTGGCCGAAGCCGGCCGCCGCGTGGCCGAGCCGAAAAAGGTCTTCGCCACGCCCGACCATGCGGTCTCGACCCTGCCCGGCCGCACCGCCGCCACCTATCCCAAGGGCGAGCGCCTGCTGAATTCGCTGCGCGAACGCTGCGCGGCCGAGGGCGTGCGCATGTTCGACCTGAACAAGCCCGGCAATGGCATCGTCCATGTCATCGCGCCCGAACTCGCCATCGTGCTGCCCGGCCTGACGCTGGCCTGCGGTGACAGCCACACCTGCACCAATGGTGGCGTGGGGGCCATGGCCTTCGGCATCGGCGCCAGCGAGTTGGGCCATGCGCTGGCCACGCAAACCCTGCCGCAGCGCCGCCCGGGCACCTTCCGCATCCGCTTCGAGGGTGAGCGGCCGGCGGGTGTGACGGCGAAGGACATGATCCTCGCCGCCATCGGCCGCTTCAGCGCGGCGGCCGGCACCGGCATGGCGATGGAATATGCCGGCAGCGCGGTGCGGGCGCTTTCGATGGAGGAGCGGCTGACGCTGTGCAACCTCTCCATCGAGATGGGCGCCAAGGTCGGCATGGTGGCGCCGGATGACGTGACCTTCGAATACCTGGCCGGCCGCGAATACGCGCCCAAGGGCGCCGCCTGGGAGGCCGCGCTGCGCGACTGGCGCGCGCTGCCCTCCGACCCCGGCGCGACATTCACCCGCGACGAGGTGATCGAGATGCGCGACATCGCGCCGCAGATCACCTGGGGCACCAGCCCCGAGCAGGTCTCCGCCGTCACCGGCCATGTGCCCGACCCGCGCGCGGCGCCAAGCGACGCGAAGCGCGCCGCCTGGGAGGCCGCGCTGGATTATATGGGCCTGCAACCCGGCCAAAAGCTGGAGGGCACGCGGGTGGATTGGGTCTTCATCGGCTCCTGCACCAATTCCCGCCTCTCGGACCTGCGCGCCGCCGCCGATGTGCTGAAGGGCCGCAAGAAGGCCGAGCATGTGACGGCCTGGGTGGTCCCGGGCAGCGAGACGGTGAAGGCCGAGGCCGAGGCCGAGGGGCTGCACCTCCGCTTCCAGGAAGCCGGCTTCGAATGGCGCGAGCCCGGCTGCGCGCTTTGCGTCGCGGCCAATGGCGAATCCGTGCCGGATGGGGCGCGCTGCGTTTCCACCTCCAACCGGAACTTCGTGGGGCGCCAGGGGACCGGGGCGCGGACGCATCTGGCATCTCCCGCCATGGCCGCCGCGGCCGCTCTGGCCGGCGCCATCGTGGATGTGAGGAGCTTCTGAGATGCAGGATTTCAAGTCGGTCACCGGCTGCGCCATCCCGCTGATGGAAGCCAATGTGGACACGGATGTGATCATCCCCATCCAGCGCCTGGTCGGCACCGGCCGCCAGGGGCTCGGGGTCCATGCCTTCGAGCGCCGCCGCTATCTGCCGGATGGCGCGGACAACCCGGACTTCACCCCGAACAAGCCGCCCTATCGCGAAAGCCCCATCCTGCTGGCGGCCGAAAACTTCGGCTGCGGCTCCTCGCGCGAAGGGGCGGTCTGGGCGCTGATGGGCATGGGCGTGCGCTGCGTCATCGCGCCGAGCTTCGGCGACATCTTTTTCTCGAATTGCTTCCAGAACGGGCTGCTGCCCGTGAGGCTCCCCATCGAGGTGGTGCGCCGCATCGCCGAGGAAACCGAGGCCAGCCCCGGCAATGCCCGCACCACGGTGGATCTGGAGCGCCAGGTGGTCATCACGCCCTCGGGCGAGGCCATCCCCTTCACCGTGGACCAGCGCAAGCGCGAGGCCATGCTGCACGGGCTGGACGATATCGCGCTGACGCTGAAGCACGCCGACGCCATCGCGGCCTGGAAGGCCAAGGACAGCGCCGAGCGCGGCTGGGCCTGGGAGTCCGTCGCGTGAAGGTTCTGGTCCTCCCCGGCGATGGCGTCGGGCCCGAGGTCACGGCCCAGGCGGTGCGCGTGCTGCGCTGGTTCGCGGAGCATCGCGGCCTGGACCTCACCCTTGTCGAGCGCGATTTCGGCATCGTGAACTGGCACAAGCATGGCACGCTGATGCCCGATGAGACCTGGGCGCAGATCGAAGCCGCCGATGCCATCCTGTTTGGCGCCACCGGCTCGATCGACCAGCAGGGCGTGGTCCCGCCGGAGGAGCGCCGCAAGGGCTCGCTCCTGCGGATGCGCAAGGCACTGGACCTGTTTGCCAATCTGCGCCCGGTGCGGATGCAGCCGGCCCTCACCGAGGCCAGCCCCTACAAGCCGCGCATCACCCAGGGCGTGGATCTCTGCTTCGTGCGCGAACTCACGGCGGGGATGTATTTCGGCACGCCGCGCGGCGTGGAGACGCTGGCCGATGGAAGCCGGCGTGGCGTGAACACGCATTCCTACACCGAGGCCGAGATCGCCCGCGCCGCGCGCTTCGCCTTCAACCTGGCCCGCACACGGCGCAACCACGTCACCTCCGTGGACAAGGCCAATGTGATGGAGGCCGGCGCCCTCTGGCGCGAGGTGGTGGGCCGCATCCATCGCGAGGAATTCGCGGATGTGGGCTTCGAGAACATGCTGGCCGATAATTGCGCCATCCAGCTGGCCCGCGCCCCCACGCGCTTCGATGTGCTGGTGACGGACAATCTCTTTGGCGATCTGCTGAGCGATGCGGCGGGTGCCATCATCGGCTCGCTGGGGATGCTGCCCTCGGCCTCGCTGTCCGAGGCGGATGCGTCCGGGCGGCGGCGGGCGTTGTATGAGCCGATCCATGGCTCGGCGCCGGATGTCGCGGGGAAGGGGATGGCCAACCCGCTGGGCGCCATTCTCTCGGTGGCGATGCTGCTGCGCTGGAGTGCCGGGCGCCCGGCCGATGCGGATCATCTGGAAGCGGCGGTGGAAGCGGCCCTGGCCCGGGGTGCGCGCACCGGGGACATCGCGGCGCCGGGCGAGCCGGTCATCGGCACGGAAGCCATGGGCGACGCCGTCCTGGCGGGCTTGGTCGGGTGACGCGCGTATGATGCCACTTCGCGAAGGATGCGCCCTGAATTGACGCACACCGCACGCCCACCCTTGTCCGGTATGCCGTGGTCAGGTCAACGCAGCGTTAACGTCCCGAGGTCTGGGGCCTCTCGGCCCCAGCCGCCGGAGGCCCGTTTTCTTTTCAGTCCACCCGCACCAGCCCATCCCCCAGCCGGATCGCCCCCCCTTCCAGCACCCGTGCCGTGATGCCGCCATGGCCCCGCACCGCGTTGTAGCCGCCGGGGCCCAGCACCTCCTCCATGCGCGAGCAGGGGTGGCATTCGCCGCTGTGCTCCAGCAGCGCGCCACCCAGCCGAAAGCGCCGGCCCTTGAGCGCCAGGAGGTTCACGCCGCGAATCACCAGGTTGCGGCGCAGAAGCTCGGGCGGCACCGCCTCGCGGCCCAGGAAGCCTGCGATGGCGGCCAGGTGTTCGGCGGCGATCAGCGTCACCTGGCGCGCGCCGGTTGTGGCGCCGCGCCAGCGATCACCCACCAGGCCGCGCCCCGGCTCCAGCATGGCGACCTCGACCACCTGCACGGGCGCCCGTCGCTCCGGCCGCAGGCCGATCCAGGCGAGGCGACCCGGTGCGACCGGGCCATCGAGCAGCCGGGCGAGGGGTGAATCGGCGGGCGGCCGCATCAGCGGGGCAGGCGCGACGAATGATGGTCGGCGATGCGCCAGAGCCCATCCGCGCCCCGCACCATCACCATGCTGAAGCGCGAGGGCTCCTGGGTTTCGCTGCCATCGGCGAGACGGCGGAGGAAGGTGTAATGCCCCGAGGCGACGGCCACGCCCGGCGCCAGCTCGCGCAGGGCGAATTCGCCGAAGCGCACGTCAATGCCGGTGGCGCCGGGCCGCACCCGGGCGAAATAGGCGGTGATGGCGGCGGTGCCCACGGTCTGCTCGCGGCTGACCGAGCCCCAGAGCCGCGCATCGGCCGTGTATTGCGCCGCCGCGCGGGCGCCGTCATTCGTGGCATAGGCGGCGGCCCAGCCCTGCATCAGGCGGGCGGGATCGGGCGCCGCGGCGAGGGCGCCGCCGCCCATCAGGCAGAAGGTCAGCAGGGTCCAACGCATCAGCGGCGCTCCTCAGGGCGGTAACGATAGCCGCCAAAGCCCGGCCTGTCCCGTGGGTTGCTGTCCCTGGCGGCGCGGGCGGGCAGGGGCGCCGCCAGCCCCGCCCCGGAGAGGGAGACAACCAGAAGCCGGCGGCGCAGCCGGCCGTCATCGGGCTTGGTCATCGGGCGTTCCCCCTTCGCGTGTCGGGGAAGTGACATCGGCGCACAGCAGGGCACGCGAAGGGAGCGAGAATAGGGCCGCTTCCGGCCTCAGCGCAGCGTGAAATCCAGCCCGCCCATGCTGGGCACCCCACCGCCGCGCGGCGCCACCACCCAGCGCAGCACATAATCACCGGGCGGCAGCTGCCCGGCCACGGCATAAAGCGTGTTGGGCGAGGCGCTGAGGCGCGGGCGCAGTTCCCGGACCACCACGTCGCCCCGCTGGAGGATCAGCCGCGAGGCCTGGTGATCCACCGGCCCGTCGAAGCGCACGAAGAATTCCTGTGCCGGGCCCTGCATCACGCTCTGCGCGGCGGGGCGCGCCTCCATCATGTGCAGCATCTGCCCCTGGGCGGGCAGGGTGACGGCGAGAAGGATCAAGGCAAGGCGCAGCATGGGCAGAGGTCCTGAAACGGCCCTCTGCCTTCGCCCGATTCGCTCCGCGGGTTACGCCTTGCGCGCGCGCTTCGCCTTGGCCGCCACCGGCGCGTGCCGCTCCAGGATGGGCTTGAGGAAGCGCCCGGTGTGGCTCTCGGGGTTGGCCGCGATGTCTTCCGGTGTGCCCGAGGCCACCACGCGGCCGCCGCCTTCACCGCCCTCGGGGCCCAGGTCCAGCACCCAATCGGCGGTCTTGATGACCTCCAGATTGTGCTCGATCACCACCACGGTGTTGCCGGTGTTCACCAGCGCGTGCAGCACATCGAGCAGCTTGCGCACATCCTCGAAATGCAGGCCGGTGGTGGGCTCGTCCAGGATATAGAGGGTGCGGCCGGTGGCGCGGCGGCTGAGTTCCTTCGCCAGCTTGATGCGCTGCGCCTCGCCGCCCGAAAGCGTCGTCGCCTGCTGGCCGAGATGGATGTAGCCCAGGCCCACCTCCTCCAGCATGCGCAGCTTTTCGTGGATGCTGGGCACCGCCGAGAAGAATTCGCGCCCTTCCGTCACCGTCATGTCCAGCACATCGGCGATGGACTTGCCGCGGAACTTCACCTCCAGCGTCTCGCGGTTGTAGCGCTTGCCCTTGCAGGTGTCGCAGGTGACGTAGACATCGGGCAGGAAGTGCATCTCGATCTTGATGACGCCATCGCCCTGGCAGGCCTCGCAGCGGCCGCCCTTCAC
>JAIYDS010000062.1 GCA_027487385.1 Acetobacteraceae bacterium
AAGAACTACGATGGCGACGTGCAGTCGGACATCGTGGCGCAGGGCTTCGGCTCGCTCGGCCTGATGACCTCGGTGCTGCTCTCGCCCGACGGCAACACCGTCGAGTCCGAGGCGGCGCACGGCACGGTGACGCGCCATTATCGCGAACACCAGAAGGGCCGCGAGACCAGCACGAACCCGATCGCCTCGATCTTCGCCTGGACGCGCGGCCTCGCCTATCGCGGCAAGTTCGACAACACGCCGGATGTGGTGAACTTCGCCGAGACGCTGGAGAAGGTCTGCATCTCCACCGTTGAGGGCGGGCAGATGACGAAGGATCTCGCGATCCTCATCAGCAAGGACCAGCCCTATCTCTCCACCCAGGCCTTCCTGGCCGCGCTGGACGAGAACCTGAAGAAGGCGATGGCCTGATCCCCACGAAGCCGCTTCGCGTCTTCGTGGGGGCCCCGGGATCGGTCTGATCCTGCGGGCTTCGGCTCTTCCTCCCGTGGCAAAGCCACGGGAGGGTTTCGGGGGGCGGAAATTTCCCCC
Source organism: Acetobacteraceae bacterium (assembly GCA_027487385.1). Classification (GTDB taxonomy): domain Bacteria; phylum Pseudomonadota; class Alphaproteobacteria; order Acetobacterales; family Acetobacteraceae; genus Roseococcus. The sequence goes on from JAIYDS010000062.1 coordinate 532, forward strand.
AGGCTGTGCGCCTTGAGAGGATGCACGCCATGCATGTCGATTACTACGGCTCCCTGAACTCCCCCTGGACCTATCTGGGTTCGGCCCGGATCGAGGCGTTGTGCGCGAAGCACGGCGCCACGCTGAAGCTCTGGCCGGTGGATTTCGGGCTGATCTTCCCGGCCTCGGGCGGGCTGCCCTTGCCCAAGCGCTCGCCGCAGCGCCAGGCCTACCGGATGATGGAGCTGCGCCGCTGGCGCGAGGCGACGGGCCTGAAGCTGACGCTGGAACCCCGAAACTTCCCCTTCCCTGAGGCCGGCTTGGCACAGGCCGTGATCGCGCTGCGGGAAACCCAGGGCGACGCGCCGGCCATCCGCCTCGCGCATCGCATCATGGCCGCGCTCTGGGCCGAGGATCGTGACCCCGTGGCCGACTTCGCCGCACTCGCCGCCGAATGCGGGCAGGATGGCGCGGCGCTGCTGGCGCTCGGCGCCGATCCGAAATGGGCCGCGATGCGCCAGGCCGACAGCGAGGCGGCCCTCGCCCGTGGCGTGTTCGGCGCCCCCTCCTTCGTCATTGCGGGCGAGATCTTCTGGGGCCAGGACCGCCTGGATTTCGTGGAAAAGAAGCTCGCTGCCGGATGATGGGCGGGCTGTTCACGCCGCTGGACGTCGTGGCGCTGGCGGTCTTCTTCGCCTGCTGGGCCGGCTATACGGCGGTGGTGGACCGTGTGCCCTCCATCCAGTCGCGCTCCGTCATCGCGGCGATGGATGAACATCGCCGCCGCTGGATGATCGCGTTGCTGGATCGCGAAAACCGCATCAGCGACACGGCGATCATCGGCAATCTGATGAGCAGCACGGGCTTCCTCGCCAATACCTCCATCTTCATCCTGGCGGGCCTGGTGGCGCTGCTCGGCTCGCCCGATCTCGGGCGGCGCGTGCTGGCGGCTCTGCCCTTCGCCGAGGCGCCGGCCAGCGACATCGCCTGGGAGCTGCGGGTGGGGCTGCTGGTCTTCATCTTTGTCCGCGCCTTTTTCGAGCTGACCTGGGCGCTCAGGCAGTTCAACTATTGCTCCATCGTGATCGGTGGCATCGGGCTGGGCGCCGGCTTCACCGCGCAGGCGGAGATGGCCGCGAAGGTCGCGAACCGCGCGGCGCGGCATTTCAACACGGGGCTGCGCGCCTATTATTTCGGTCTGGCGGCGCTGGCCTGGATCATCCACCCGGTGGCGCTGATCCTGGCCTCGCTGCTGGTCTTGCGGGAATTGCACCGGCGGGAGTTTCGATCCGTGGTGCGGGATGTGCTGACCGATGGATAGCGCCACGCGCCACATGCTCGATCTCGCGCGGCGCGGCCTGCTGCGGGGCGCGGCGGGCCTCACCGCCCTCGCCGTGATGGCGCCGCCGCGCGCAAGCGCCCAGGCGCCGGGCAATCCCTTCACCCTCGGCGTCGCCTCGGGCGATCCCTGGCCGGACAGCGTGGTGCTCTGGACGCGGCTCGCCCCCGCGCCGCTGGCGCCCGGCGGTGGCATGGCGGCCGCGCCGGTGACCCTGCGATTCGAAGTCGCGGCCGATGCGCGGATGACGCGGCTGCTGCAATGGGGCGATGTGGTGGCGCGACCGGAGGAGGCGCATTCCGTCCATCTCGTGCTGAACGGCCTCGACCCGGCACGGACCTACTACTACCGCTTCCGGCTTGGGCCGCATGCCAGCCCCATCGGCCGCACCCGCACCGCGCCCGCGCCGGGCACCGATGCCGAGATCCGCTTCCTCAACGCCGGCTGCCAGCATTACGAGCATGGCCACTTCACCGCCTGGCGCCACGCGGCGGCCGAGGAGGTGGATTTCGTCTTCCACTATGGCGACTACATCTACGAGTACGCCGGCCGCCAGCCGGGCGAGCGCGGCTGGGGCCCGGTGGTGCGCACGCATCATGGCGGCGAGACGCTGACGCTGGAGGATTACCGCGCCCGCTACGCGCAATACCGCAGCGACCCCGACCTCGCTGCCGCCCATGCGGCGCATCCCTTCATCGTCAGCTATGACGATCATGAGGTGGAGAACAACTGGGCCAGCCTGATCAGCCAGCGCGATGGCGGCGCCCGCTTCCCCGTAGCGACCCCGCCCGAGGCGTTTGCGCTGCGCGCCGCCGCCGCCTTCCAGGCCTGGTATGAGCATATGCCCGTGCGCCCGTCGGCCAGGCCCAACGGGACGGAGATCATCGCCTACCGGCATCTGCGCTTCGGCCAGCGGCTCGATTTGCGTGTGCTGGACACGCGCCGCTTCCGTGACGACCAGCCCTGCGGCGATGGCGTCGTCGCCCCCTGCGCCGCCGTCACGCGGCCCGAGGCGCAGATGCTGGGCGAAGCGCAGGAGGCCTGGCTGCGCGAGGGGCTACGCGCCGCGCAGGGCCGCTGGCAGGTGCTGGCGCAGCAGGTCTTCTTCGCCCCGCGCCGCTTTCCGCGCGGCACGCTCAGCATGGACAGCTGGGATGGCTACCCCGCCGCGCGCCAGCGCGTGCTGGACATGTTCAGCGAACGACAGGGCGGGGTGATCCTGACCGGCGATGTGCATCGCGCCTGGGCGAATGAGGTGGGCGGCCTCGCCGAATTCGTCGGCACCTCGATCAGCAGCGAGGGTGATGGCAGTGACATGCAGCCCACCGCGCCGGAGATCATGGCGGCGAATCCGCATCTGAAATTCAACAGCAACCGGCGCGGCTACACACTGCACATCGCCGAGCGAGAGCGGTTGCACGCCATCTACCGCGCCGTGCCCTTCGTGCAGCAGCCGGATGCGCCGCGGCTGACGGCGGGGCATTTCGTGACCGAGTTGAACGGGGGCGGGGTGCAAAGGGCGTGAAGAGTCGCTGGCGGGGTCCAGGCCACCCCGGACGCCGAAAGCCAGGCATGGCCATCCGTGAAACAAGCGAAGTGCGCGTCGCGCATGGAGGCCGAAGCGGATTTCATCACAAGGCTTCACCCCGCGGACTGTGATCAACACAGCTTGAACACTGTCCGGCCTTTGGTGATTCCACCAAAGGCGATCAGGCTCTAACCTGCCGGCCAAATGAGGAAGGACAGGCATATGGGCTATCGCATCGCCATCATCGGCGCGGGCGCCGTCGGCTGCTATGCCGGCGCCTATATGGCACAAGCGGGCGAGGATGTGACCTTCGTGGACATGTGGCCGGAGCATGTGGAGACCATGCGCCGCGACGGGCTGCGCATCACCCACATCCGCGACGTGCCGGAGTTCACCACGCCGGTGACGGCCATCCACCTCACGGAATTGCAGGCCGTGGCGCGCAAGCCCTTCGACATCGCCTTCATCTGTGTGAAATCCTACGACACCGCCTGGGCCACGATGATGATCCAGCAATACCTGGCGCCTGGCGGCTTCGTCGTCTCGCTCCAGAACTGCATGAACGAGGAGACCATCGCGGGCATTGTCGGCTGGGGGCGCACGCTGGGCGCCATCGCCAGTTCCATCACCGTCGAGCTGTGTGAGCCCGGCCATGTGCGCCGTGCCTCCGGCAAGGGCGGTGCGGCCCACACCGTCTATCGCGTGGGCGAGGTGCATGGCCGCATCACCGACCGCGCGACCGAGGTGGGGCGGCTGACGGCGCTCTCCGACAGCACGACCGTGACCAGCAATCTCTGGGGCGAGCGCTGGTCCAAGCTCGTCACCAACGGCATGGGCAATGGCCTATCCGCCTGCACCGGGCTGATCAGCAAGGACATCCTGCTGGATGACACGTTGCGCCACTTCACCGCGCGGCTGGGCGCCGAGGCGATCCGCGTCGGCCAGGCGCTGGGCTATGCGCTGGAGGAGATCCTGCATTTCGACCCGGAGATCATCGCCCGCGCCGGCGAGGGCGATGCGCACGCGCAGAAGATCTACGACGCCCAGCGCATCGCCGAGGCGCAGAAGGGTGGCGGCGCGCATCGCCCTTCCATGGGGCAGGACATGGTGAAGGGCCGCCGCACGGAGATCGAGTTCATCAACGGCTTCATCGTGGAAAAGGCGGCGCCGCTGGGCATTCCCACCCCCGCCAACGCCGCCCTGACGGAAATCGTGAAACGCGTCGAGCGCGGGGAACTGGCCCCCGACCCGCGCCACATCCTGGAACTGCGCCTGAACTGAGTCCTGGGGTCTGGGGCCTTTCGGCCCCAGCCGCCGGAGGCCCTGTTTTCGTCAATCGATCGAAACCCGCGCCGCCCGCGCAATCGCCTGCCACCGCCCGGCACTGGCCTGGATGAAGGCCTCGTTCTGCGCGAGCGGCAGGCTCATCGGCTCGACAAAGGCCGTGCGCAGCCGCTCCTGCGTGGCGGGCGCGTTGCGCGCGCGCTCCAGCCCCTCGGCGAGGCGGGTGACGATCGGCGCCGGCGTGCGCCGCGGCACGCCGAGGTTGAACCAGATGCCGAGGTCATAGCCCGCCAGCCCCGCCTCCTGCATCGTCGGCACATCGGGCAGCGCTGTGGCGCGCGTGCTCGTCGTCACCGCCAGCGCGCGCAGCGCACCGGAGCGGATATGCGCCGTCGAGGTCGCGGTGGTGTCGAAGCCGAAATCCACCTCGCGCGCCAGCATGGCCGCGACGAGCGGCGAGGAGCCGCGATAGGGCACATGCGTCGCCTCGATGCCGGTCATGCTGAGAAACAGCGCGGCCGAGAGATGCGAGGAGGAGCCATTGCCGACCGAGCCGAAGATCAGCGGCCGGGCCTTCGCCTCAGCCATGAAGGCGGCCATATTCGTGGCCTGCACGCGGCCCGGAATGACGGAAAGGATATTCGCCACCTCGCCGATCATGCCGAGACTGGTGAAGTCGCGCACCGCATCCACCCCGGAGGAGGCGGCGTAAAGGATGGGATTCACGCCGAACAGCGCCGTGGTGCCGAAGAGGATGGTGTGGCCATCCGGCTCCGCCTGGGCGGCGGCCACCGTGCCGATATTGCCCCCGGCGCCGGCGCGGTTCTCGATCAGGACCGACTGGCCCCATTCGCGCGACAACGGCTCGGAGAGGATGCGCGCCACGATGTCGTTCACGCCGCCCGGCGGGTAGGTGACGATGATGCGCAAGGGCCGCGTGGGCTGCCAGGGCTGCGCCCGCAGCGCGGGTGCGGCGAGCAGCGTGCCCAGCCCGGCCAGGGCCAGGCGCCTTGTGGTGTTCGTCATGTCCATCCTCCCTTGCGGCCGGCCCCTTGTGCCCGGGGTCTGGCCAGTGACACGCGCGCTACCTGGCGCGCTCGATGCAGAACCGCACCACATCCGCCAGCGCCGCGCGCGCCTCGCCGTGCGGGAAAATCTCCAGCGCGGCCAGGGCCGCGTTGCCGTAAAGCTCCGCGCGTTCGATCGTGCGCTCAATGCCGCGATGCCGGGCGATCAGCCGCTGCGCTTCGGTGAAATCCTCGTCGGTCTGCTCGCCCGCCTCCAGCGTGCGGCGCCAGAATTCCTGCTCCGCCGCGTCGCCGGCGTGGAAGGCGGTCAGCACCGGCAGCGTGATCTTGCCCTCGCGGAAATCATCGCCGACGGTCTTGCCGAGGCGCGCCTGCTCGGCCGAGTAATCGAGCGCGTCATCCACCAGCTGGAAGGCGATGCCGAGGTTGTTGCCATAGGCGTCCAGCGCCTCGGCCTCGGCCTGCGGGCGGTCTCCCACCACGGCGCCGAGGCGGGCGGCGGCGGCGAAGAGCGCGGCGGTCTTGCCCTGGATGACCTCCAGATACTGCGCCTCCGTGCTGGAAAGGTCGTTCTGGGTGATGAGCTGCAGCACCTCGCCCTCGGCGATGGTGGCGGACGCACCCGCCAGGATGCGCAGCACTTCGAGGCTCTTGTCCTCGATCATCAGCTGGAAGGCGCGGGCAAAGAGGAAATCACCGACGAGCACGGAGGCCTTGTTGCCGAACAGCGCGTTGGCCGAAGCCTGGCCGCGGCGCAGCGCGCTTTCATCCACCACATCGTCATGCAGCAGGGTCGCGGTGTGGATGAACTCCACGCAGGCGGCGAGCGCCACATGGCGCGCGCCCTCGTAGCCGCAGAGGCGCGAGGTGGCGAGCGTGAGCAGCGGGCGCAGCCGCTTGCCGCCGGCCGCGATGATATGCGCCGCCAGCTGGGGGATGAGCGCGACCGGGCTTTGCATCCGCTCGATGATGAGGGTGTTGCAGGCCTTGAGGTCCTGCGCGACGAGCCGGTTCAGCCGCGCCAGCGCATCCTCGCCGCGGTCCGTCCGCATGGCCCCGTCTTCCCCCACCTGAACCACACCAGCCACGCGCGCATTCCCCGTTACATTGTCCCGGCCCCCGGGTCTCATCTTGACCACGGCCAGGGCTGTGCAGGATACCGAGAGGGCGAGATGGCGGCAAGGCAAGGGAAATCAAGGATTTCAAGCGATGGAAGTGGTGGCCGCCGATCCCGATCCCATCCGGATGCAGTTTCTGGCCTCCCTGCTGCGGGATGCCGGGATCGAGGTGGTGCTGCTGGACCGCAACCTCGCCGGGCTTGGCCTCGCGATTTTCCCTCAACGCCTGGCCGTGAGCGGCGAGGACGCGCCGCGTGCGCGGCGCGTGCTGAAGGAAGCCGGTGTTTAGGGATCTCTCCGAAGACGCGATCCTGGGCGGGCGGGTCAAGCTGCTGCAACCGCGCGATGGGTTCCGCGCGGCGCTCGACCCCGTGCTGCTGGCCGCCTTCATCCCCGCCCGGCGCGGCGAGGCGGTGCTGGAGCTGGGCTGCGGCAGCGGCGCCGCCTTCCTCTGCCTCAATGCCCGGGTGCCCGGGCTGATCATCACCGCGGTGGATCGCGAGCCGGAACTGGTGGACCTGGCGCTGCGCAATGCCGGGCTGAACCTGCTGCCGGCCGAGATCCACCAGGCCGATGCGCGGGATTTGCGCCTGCTGGCGCCGGTGCATCACGTCTTCGCCAATCCGCCCTATTGGAGCGGCGGCACCCCCTCCCCCGTGCCGGAGCGCCGCCTGGCCGCGCATGAGGATGCGCCGCTCGCCGAATGGGTGCGCGCCATGGCCCGCCCGCTGCGCCCGAAGGGCACGCTGAGCCTCGTGCTGCCCGCCGCACGCTTTGCCGAAGCCGCCGCCGCGCTGCGCGAATTCGGCTGCGGCGCCATCCGCCTCCTGCCGCTCTGGCCGCGCGCCGGCGTGCCGGCCAAGCGCATCCTCATCCAGGGCAAGCGCGGCGCGCTGGGCCCGGATGAGGTGCTGCCCGGCCTCGTCCTGCATGAGGCCGATGGCCGCTACACCCCCGCCGCCGAGGCGGTCCTGCGCGACGCCGCCGCCTTGACCGGGGCCGCCTTGCCCGGGACCGCGTTGACAGGGCCCGCCCCGCAAGGTGCATGATCCCCTAAAGACCCAGGGGAGACGCATATGTCCGAGCGGATCGAAGCGCTCATCATCGGGGCCGGCTTTGCCGGCATGTATCTGCTCCACCGCATGCGTGGCCTTGGCATCCCGGCCCAGGCGCTGGAGGCGGGCGATGGCGTCGGCGGCACCTGGTATTGGAACCGCTATCCCGGCGCGCGCTGCGATGTGGAGAGCATGCAGTACTCCTACGCCTTCTCCGAGGAATTGCAGCAGGAGTGGAACTGGTCCGAGCGCTTCGCGGGCCAGCCGGAAATCCTGCGCTATGCCAATCACGTGGCCGACCGCCTGGACCTGCGGCGGGACATTTCCTTCAAGACCCGCGCCACCGCCGCGCGCTTCGACGAAGCGAGCGAGGCTTGGGAGGTGGAGACCGATACCGGCCGCCGCATCACCGCCCGCCATCTGATCCTCGCCACGGGCTGCCTCTCCTCGGCGCGGCTGCCGGATATTCCGGGCATCAGGGATTTCGCGGGGAAGATCTACCACACCGGCCAATGGCCGCATGAGGGCGTGGATTTCACCGGGCAGCGTGTCGCGGTGATCGGCACCGGCTCCTCCGCCATCCAGGCCATTCCGGTGATCGCGAAGGAGGCGGCGCGGCTCACCGTCTTTCAGCGCACGCCCAATTTCAGCATCCCATCGCGCAACGGGCCAATGACGGCGGAGTACGCGCAAAGCTGGAAACAGGATTACGCGAAGAAGCGCGCCGCCGCCCGGCAGATGCGCACCGGCATCCTCTACCACCTCAGCCAAATTCCGGCGATGAGCGTCAGCGAGACCGAGCGACGCGCGGAATACGAGGCGCGCTGGGCGGCCGGCGGCACCGCCTTCATGGCCGCCTTCAGCGACCTCTTGACCAACAAGGAAGCGAATGACACCGCCGCCGACTTCGTGCGCGAGAAGATCCGTGGCCTGGTGAAGAACCCCGAGGTGGCCGAGATCCTGGCGCCGAAGAACCACCCCATCGGCACCAAGCGCATCTGCGTGGACACCGCCTATTACGAGACCTTCAACCTCCCCCACGTCACGCTGGTGGATGTCCACAAATCCCCCATCACCCGCATCACCAGCACGGGCGTGGAAGCCGGCGGCCAGACCCACGCGGTGGACAGCATCGTCTTCGCCACCGGCTTCGACGCGATGACGGGCACCATCCTCGCCATCGACATCCACGGGCGGGATGGCGTTTCCATGCGCGATGTCTGGGCCGATGGGCCGCGCACCCATCTGGGGCTGATGGTGGCGGGCTTCCCCAACCTCTTCCTGATCACGGGACCCGGCAGCCCCTCGGTGCTGTCGAACATGATCGTCTCGATCGAGCAGCATGTGGATTGGGTGAGCGACGCGCTGGCGCACCTGCGCGCCCAGGGCCTCAGCACCATGGAGACCACGCTGACGGCGCAGGAGGACTGGGTGGCGCATGTGAACGAGGTGGCGCACCGCACCCTCTATCCGCAGGCGAACAGCTGGTACATGGGCGCCAATATCCCGGGCAAGCCGCAGCTTTTCATGCCTTATGTGGGCGGGGTCGGAACCTACCGGAAGATCTGCGAGGAGATCGCGGCGAAGGGGTATCCGGGGTTCAGCTTCGGCGCGGCGCGGCGCGCGGCCGCCGAATAGCTGGGCCGCACCGGCCCTTGGCTGCGGTGGTTCGGCCGCCGGCTGGCCTTGGCCGTGGCGCCGGGTGGCGGGGCCCTCTCCGCCCGCGCACCCGGTTGACGGAGCCCGCGCCGGCCCGGAGAACCCCGCCATGACCTTCGCTTCCGAGATGCCGGCCCTAGCCTCCGAGACCTTCGGCGTGATCCTGGCCGGCGGCCTGGCACGCCGGATGGGTGGCGGCGACAAGCCGCTGCGGCTTTTGGCCGGCCGGCCCATGCTTGACCACGTCATCGCCCGCATCGGCCCGCAATGCGCCGGACTGGCGCTGAACGCCAATGGCGATCCGGCGCGTTTCGCCGCCCATGGCCTGCCGGTCTGGCCCGATACCTTGCCGGATCATCCCGGGCCCCTGGCCGGCATCCTCGCGGCCATGGAGGCCTCGCCCTTGCCCTGGGTGGTGACGGTGCCGGGGGATTCGCCCTTTCTGCCGGATGACCTCGTGGACCGCCTGCACGCGGCGCGGCGTGCGGCGGGCACGCCCCTCGCTTGCGCCGCCTCGGGCGGCTTCACCCACCCGCCCATCGCCCTCTGGCCGCGCGAGCTGGCGCCGGCGTTGCGGGCCGCCGTCGCGGCGGGCGAGCGCAAGATCGACCGCTGGACGGCCCGGCATGGCGTGGCCCATGCCGAATGGCCCACGACGCCCTTCGACCCCTTCTTCAACGCCAATACCCCCGAGGAACTGGCGCAGGCGGAGACACTCTTGCTCGGACAGGGGTTTTCGCCGTAACGCTTGCGGGTATTTTTGCTTCGGGAGGCACAAGCATGAAATCCGTGATCACCGGCATCGTCGCCGCCGCGCTGCTCTCCATCGCCGCCGCCTTTGTGCTCGACACGCGGGTGCAGGAGACGGTGGATACGCGCTTCTCCACCTCCGGCGTGCGGCTCTAGCGCGGCCTTCGCCGCATGCTGACGCTCTACGGCATCAAGACTTGCGACACGATGAAAAAGGCCCGCGCCTGGCTGGAGGCGCAGGGCCACCCCTATGCGTTCCACGACTACAAGACGCAGGGCATTTCCGCTGAGACCCTGCACGGCTGGGCGAGGGAACTGGGCTGGGAGGCGCTGCTGAACCGCGCCGGCACCACCTTCCGCAAGCTGCCGGAGGCCGAGAAGCAGGGGCTCACCGAAGCGCGGGCGATCGCGCTGATGCTGGCCCAGCCCTCCATGATCAAGCGGCCGGTGCTGGACCTCGGTCCGCGCCGCATGCTGGGCTTCAGCCCGGAGAGCTACGCCAGGGCGCTGGGCTGAGGGGGCCGCAGGCGGGCAACCTCCCCCAATCTCCTGCCGGTTTTGGTTGGCGCGGGGCGCGGGCCCAGGATAGGCTTTCTGCCAAGGAAGGCAGAAAGGACACGACATGCAGGACAGCCAGGTTCAAGCGCGCAAGGAAGTCTCGGGCCGAGGCAAATTCCTGGCCTTCGGCATCATCAGCATCGCCTTGGTGGTCTCGATCTTCATCGAGAAATTCGGCGCCCCGGAATCGATCCGCAACATCCCCTATATCCTGCTGGGCGGCCTGCTGCTGGCCATCGCCATCCCCCTGGCGTTTTATCGCCGGCCGGTGCGCTGACCAGGCCCCCATTCCTGACTGGAGAGGGCCCGGGCGGCGCGCCGGATCGGCCAGCCCTGCGGTGACGCATCCAGAAGACGCTTGACGCTGGCGGCCTGGGCCGGAAGATGAACCCGGTTTCATTTTGAGGAGAGTTCCATGCTGCGTCCCGTCCTGCTGGCCACCGCTCTGCTCGCCGGGGCCCTTGCCGCCCCGGGGACCGCCACCGCCCAGCGCACGCTGACGATCGGCATGGCCGGCGTGCCCACGGGAATGGACCCGCATTTTCATTCCTCGAACAACAACAACGCGCAGCTGCGGCAGATCTTCAACCCGCTGATCGACCTCGACACGCAAAGCCGCATCTTCCCGGTGCTGGCCGAAAGCTGGCGCAATGTGGATGACCTGACCTGGGAATTCCGCCTGCGCGAGGGCATCCGTTTCCATGACGGCACGCCCTTCGAGGCCGAGGATGTCGCCTTCTCCTTCGCCCGCGTGCCGCAGGTGCCCAATTCGCCCGGCCCCTTCACGCCCATGGTCCGCACCGTGGCCGAGGTCCGCATCATCGATCCGCGCACCATCCATTTCATCACGCGCGAGCCGACCCCCTTCTTCGACCGCGACATCACCGGGATCATGATCCTCTCCCGCCGCATCCATGCGACGGCGCAGCTGGGAGATTTCAATCAGGGCCGCGCGCTGATCGGCACCGGCGCCTATCGCCATGTCAGCTACGCCCAGGGCGAGCGGCATGAACTCGTGCGCAACCCGGATTTCTGGGGCCCCCGCCCGCCCTGGGACCGCGTCATCACCCGCTACATGACGAACAATGGCGCCCGCGTGGCCGCGCTGCTGGCCGGCGATGTGGACCTGATCGACGCCGTGCCGGTGCAGGATGTGCAGCGCCTCTCGCAGGATCCGCGCCTGGCCGTCTTCACCGCGGACAGCATCACCACCTCCTACCTCATGCCCGATACGGTGCGCGACCAGGCGCCCTTCATCACCGACAAGCAGGGCAATCCCCTGCCCCGCAACCCGCTGCGCGACCTGCGGGTGCGCCAGGCCATCTCGCTCTCCATCCCGCGCGAGGCGATCGTCACCCGCCTTCTCGTCGGCCAGGGCCGCGCGGCCGAGCAATTCGCCGCCCCCGCCCTGCCGGACCGCGTGCAGGGCCTGCCGCCCATCCCGACCGACCTTGTCCGTGCCCGCGCCCTGCTGGCCGAGGCGGGCTATCCGGACGGCTTCCGCATGACCATCCATGGCCCGAACGGCTTCATCCCGTCCGACGCCGATATCCTCCAGGCCATCGCCCAGGGGCTGAGCCGCATCGGGATCGAGACCCGTGTGGAGGTGCTGCCGCCGGCCAATTTCTTCACCCGCGCCACGGCCCGCGAATTCGGCATGTTCATGACGACCTTCACCACCTCGACCGCCGCGAACATGCTGCGCCAGGTGGTGACGACGCGAAATCCCACGACCGGCGTCGGCCCCTTCAACCGGCAGCACTATTCCAACCCGGCGGTGGATGAGCCGCTGCTGGAGGCGCTGCGAACCATGAACCCCGAGCGGCGCAACGCGCTCACCGCCCAGGCGATGCGCGCGGCGATGGATGATCTGGGCGTCATCCCCGTGCATTATCTTCGGGTGAGCTGGGCCGCGCAGCGCAACCGCGTGCGTTATGATCCAAGCCCGATCTGGTACACCAACGCTTTGCTGGCCTCGCCCGCGGAGTGATCGCATCCGAGGAGAGCCCATGCCCGACAAGACCATTCTCGCCCGCCTGAGCGAGGCCGTGGAACGCGGCTTCGACGAGCAGGTCCGCTTCCTGGCCGATATCGTGCGCCACCCCTCGCTGCGCGGGCGGGAGGCACCGTTGCAGGACCATATGGCGCGCTGGTTCGCCGCGCGCGGCTACAGCGTGGACCGATTCTCCATCGCCGATGTGCCGCTGGCCGAGCATCCCAAGGCCAGCCCCATGGTGGATGTGGACCCGGCCGGCTCCTTCCAGGTGGTGGCGTCCAAGCGCTGCGCCGCACCCACCGGCCGCAGCCTGATCATCCAGGGCCATATCGATGTCGTGCCCGAGGGCCCGGCCGAGATGTGGAGCTTCCCGCCCTATGGCGGGACGGTGAAGGATGGCTGGCTCTATGGCCGCGGCGCCAATGACATGAAGGCCGGCGTCGCCGCCATGTGCTTCGCCATGGAGGCCTTGCGCGCGGCGGGCTATGCCCCCGGCGCCGATGTCCACCTCCAGACCGTGACGGAGGAGGAGAGCACCGGCAATGGCGCGCTGGCCACGCTGCTGCGCGGCTATCGCGCCGAGGCCTGCCTGATCCCCGAGCCCACCGGCGGCACCATCACCCGGGCCCATACCGGCACCATGTGGTTCCGCCTGAAGGTGCGCGGCGTGCCGGTGCATGTCGCCGTCGCGCAATCGGGCAGCAATGCCATCATGAGCGCCTATCACCTGGTTCTGGCGCTCCAGGAACACACCAGGGCGCTGAACGAGGCGGCGAAGACCCATCCTTGGTATTCGCAGATCCAGGACCCCATCAAGTTCAACCCGGGCATCATCCGCGGCGGCGATTGGGCCAGTTCCACCCCCGCCTGGTGCGAGGTGGATTGCCGCATCGGCCTGCTGCCGGGCCAGGATGTGGCGGAATGCCAGCGCGCGGTGGAACAGGCGGTGGCGGCGGCGGCACGGACCGACCATTTCCTCTCCAACAACCCGCCAGAGGTGCAGTGGCACGGCTTCCTGGCCGATGGCTTCGTGCTGGAACCCGGGACCGAGGCCGAGCAGATCCTGGCCGAGGCGCATCGCGCGGCCTTTGGCGGCGAGATGGCGGCCCGGATCACCACGGCGGTGAACGACACGCGCTTCTACGGGCTGTATTTTGACATGCCGGCGCTGTGCTACGGCCCGAAGGGCGAGAACAACCACGGCTTCGACGAGCGCACCAACCTGGAGCACCTCAAGACCACGACGCTGGCCATGGCGGGATTCATCGCGGATTGGTGCGGGCTGCAGCCGGTGGAATGACGAAAAACAAGGGCCTCCGGCGGCTGGGGCCGAAAGGCCCCAGACCCCATGCCTTGGCGGTGATCCTCGGAAGTTACTGAAAATCTTGAGGAATGGGGTCTGGGGCCCGTGGCCCCAGCCGCCGGAGGCCTTTCTTTTGAATTGCGGGTCGCCCCATCCGCGCGCAAGCTGCGCAGGCGGAATGGTCCGGGGGCGAAAACACCATGAAGAACCAGGGCCTCGGACGTGCCGATTTCTACAAGCTCGGCAAGAGCGAGCAGGGCGGCTTCAAGAAATACAGCGTGGTCTGCCTGCCGCGCGGCATGGAATTGTTCAAGCTCACCGCCGGCGAGGGCCAGGCCAATGCGCGGGGCCAGGTCTCGCCCTGGTGGGCCAGCGTGAAGCCCTTCCGCGAGGACAAGCTCGGCGCCATCGGCCGCTACCTCGCCGCGAAGCAACAGGGCGTGGACCTCAGCGTCGTCACGCGGATCATGGCCGCCGTCTGCATCGAGTGGAATGACCTCGACAACTACGTGCAGATCAAGCTGACCGACGACACCATGGCCTTCTGGGGCACCCATGCCCCCATGCCGAAATTCAGCGATGTCCAATGGGCTGGCAACAGCTGGAAGGGCTGGCAACCGGGCATCCAGGCCTTCCTGGCCCGGCAGGCGCTGGAGAAGAAGCTCTCCCACGGCGCCGCGCTGCCGGATGTGCTCGAAGCCGGCGAGGCCTGGCAGCTCTACATCCCCAACCTGACCGACGCGGATATCGAGCGCGGGCCCGTGCTGCCGGCGCATGACATGGCGGTGCTGGGGATGGCGTTTGGGGTGGTCAGCCCGATCTGAGGCGGCCGGGCTGAAGAAAAAGGGCCTCCGGCGGCTGGGGCCGAGGGGCCCCAGACCCCGGGAGTTGGGAACGCTCCCAGCCCTTGGCTGTGGATTCGGGGGATAACGGGGATCGTTTGGTTTGGCGCTTCCCCCGACGGGCTGTGGCTGGCATGACACAGTCCGCTTGCCTTTTGTGTCACTCCTCCGATATGAACGCATCAGGAACATCGGCGGAGTTACAAGAGTTTCCCGCAGGGAAGGTTAAGGCCGGAACCTACTGCATCTGGTAGCCAAGCCGCCCAGCCCGTCTATATGTAGTTGCCGTGATGACGCGTTTCGGGCATATCCCGCGACCGGGGAATTCAGGGGGAAGTACCGTGTTCGATGCCGTTCAGCTTCAGGGACATTTCCAGGTGCAGATGGATCGCAGCCGCGATTCCCTGCTCACTGATTTCGGTCGCGCAACGCTCGACGACCGCTATCTCCTGCCGGGCGAGAGCTACCAGGACCTCTTCGCGCGCGTGGCCTCCGCCTATGGCGATGATGCGGCCCATTCGCAGCGCCTCTATGATTATATCAGCAAGCTCTGGTTCATGCCGGCCACGCCGGTGCTGTCCAATGGCGGCACGACCCGCGGCCTGCCCATCTCCTGCTTCCTGAACGAGGCCAATGACAGCCTCGATTCGATCGTGGACCTGTGGAACGAGAATGTCTGGCTCGCCTCCAAGGGCGGCGGCATCGGTTCCTATTGGGGCAATCTGCGCTCGCTGGGCGAGAAGGTCGGCCAGAATGGCAAGACCTCGGGCATCGTTCCCTTCATCCGCGTGATGGACAGCCTGACGCTGGCGATTTCCCAGGGTTCGCTGCGCCGCGGCTCGGCGGCCGTCTATCTGCCGGTCTCCCACCCCGAGATCGAGGAATTCATCGAAATCCGCCGCCCGACCGGCGGCGACCCGAACCGCAAGGCGCTGAACCTGCACCACGGCATCCTACTGTCGGACAAGTTCATGCGCGCCGTGGAAGCCGATGAGGCCTGGGCGCTGACCTCGCCCAAGGATGGCGCCATCGTGCGCACCATCTCGGCCCGCTCGCTCTGGATCCGCATGCTGACCGCCCGCATCGAGACGGGCGAGCCCTA
>JAIYDS010000168.1 GCA_027487385.1 Acetobacteraceae bacterium
GGCGGCGTGCCGCATGTGACCGTGACCGAGGATTGCCACTGCGCGCTGAAGATGCAGCAGAAGGGCTGGCACACCGCCTATATCCGCATCCCGCTCGCCGCCGGCCTCGCCACCGAGCGCCTGGCCTTGCACATCGGCCAGCGGCTGCGCTGGGCGCGCGGCATGCTGCAGATCATGCGCACGGAGAACACGCTCTTCGCGCCCGGCCTGAAATGGATGCAGCGCTTCTGCTATTTCATCGCTGGCTTCGGCTTCCTCTTCGCCCTGCCGCGCGTGATCTTCCTCACCTCGCCGCTCGCCTTCCTGTTCTTCGGCGAGAGCGTGATCGCGGCCAGCCCGCTCGCCATCATCGCCTATGCCGGCAGCCACATGTTCCATGCGGTGGCGACGACGGCGCGGCTGAACGGCAAGCACCGCCATTCCTTCTGGTCCGAGATCTACGAGGCGTCGCTGGCGGTCCCCCTGCTGCCCGTCACCGTGCTGACCCTCTGGGATCCCTCGAAAGGGAAGTTCAACGTGACCGACAAGGGCGGCATCCTGGAGGCCGGCTACCTCGATTTCCGCGCGGTTCTGCCCAACCTCATCATGCTGGTCCTGCTGACGATCGGCTTCGCGATCGGCCTCTGGGGCAGCTTCACCAATGACCTCAGCAGTCTGGAAGGTCGTGCCTATTTGTTGAACACCATCTGGGCGGGGCTCTGCCTGATCCCGCTGGCCGGTTCCGTCGCCGTGGGACGGGAGCGCGAGCAATCCCGCGTGCGCGCCCGCGTCGAGGCGGACCTGCCGGGCGAACTCATCCTGCCTTCGGGCGAGCGGCTGCCGACGCACAGCGCCAACCTCTCGCTCTCCGGTGCGCGTCTGATCATCGACCGTGCCGTGGGCGTGGCCGAGGGGCATGAGGTGAAGGTCGCCTTCGAGACCGGCGGGGAGATCGTGGAATTGCGGGCGCGCGTGATCCGCTGGGACGGCAACGAGGTCTATCTGGAGTTCATCATCGAGAACATCGCCGATGAGGCGGGTGTGGTGCGGGCCTTTTTCGGCCGCCCCGATGCCTGGCTCTATTGGGACAAGTGGCCCGAGGACAAGCCTTTGCGTTCGCTCTGGACCGTGGTCCTGGCTTCGGCCGACGCGGTGTTCCGCAAGTATCGCTTCGGCATCGTGCGCGCGGCCAAGCCGTCCGCCGCCTCCGCCAAGCCGCAGGTGGCGCGCGTCACCGACGTGGTCGTGCCGCGCCGGCCCAACACGGCGCCGCCACCTGCGCCCGCCAATGCGCCCAAACCGGCGCCGGCCGCCACCGCCGCGCTGCTGGCCCTGGCGTTGCTGGGCGCCACCCCGGCCCTGGCGCAGCCCCCCGCGCTGGCGCAGTCCCCGGCGCCTGTCGCGGCCCCGGCCGCCATCGCGCCTCCTATTCCCCTGGATGCGGATGCGCTGCCCCCCGGCGCGCGCATCGTCACCCGCACGCTGCGGGAGATGGGCCTCTCCGGCCCCATGCAGCTGCGTGGTGTGAACGATCTTCAGGGCGTGCTCTTCGGCCTGCGCGGTGATGAGGTGGTGACGCAGGCGCGCGTCACCGTGGCGGGGGGGGCCTCGCCGGCGCTGATCCCCTCGCTCAGCCAGATCGCCATCACGCTGAATGACCAGTTCATCGGCACCATCCCCATGGATGCGGCGCGGCAGAATTTCGGCCCGCTGGAATTCCCGCTCGACCCGCTGTTCTTCGCCGAGGTGAACCGGCTGAATTTCCGCTTCGCCGGCCGCTACACCACCGAATGCAATGACCCGCTCTCGGGTCTGCTCTGGGCAACGATTTCCGATCTCTCGACGGTGCAGCTTCGGATCGAGCGCCTGCCCCCCTCGCGCGATCTGGCGCGCCTGCCGGAGCCGATCTTCGACCGCCGGGTGCTCTCGGGCCAGGTCACCGTGCCCATGGTGCTGCCCGAGACGCTGGGGCCGGGCGGCTTGCGCGCGGCGGCCATCGCCGCCTCCTGGTTCGCGGTGCAGGCCGATTATCGCGGCGCCAATTTCCCCGTCTCCCGCCTGCTGCCCGAGCGCGGCGACGCCGTGGTGCTGGCCATGGGCGTGGATGCCGTGCCGGGGCTGAACATGCCGCGGGTAGATGGCCCCACCCTGGCCCTGCTGCCCAACCCGACCGACCCCTTCGGCACGCTGCTGGTGATCGCCGGGCGCAGCGAGGCGGACCTCGTGGCCGGCGCCCAGGCCATCGCCGCCGGGCGCGCCACCCTCACGGGTGAGATCGCCCGCGTCGTCGCCCCCACCATCCCCGCGCGCCAGCCCTATGACGCGCCGCGCTGGATCCGCACCGACCAGCCCGTGCCCTTCGGCAGCCTGATCTCGCGTGAAGAGCTGCAATCCCAGGGCTATTCCCCGGGCTCCATCCGCATCCCCGTCCGCACCGCGCCCGACCTCACCACCTGGCGCAATCGCGGCTTCCCGGTGAACATCGAATACCGCTCGCCGAGCGGGCCGGTGATCGACATCTCCGCCTCGCGCCTCGATGCCGCTTTCTCGGGCGCCTATCTCCGCAGCTTCCGCCTCGCCGACCCCGAGTGGATTCCGCCGCTCAGCGCCGCCTTCGACTGGGTGGCCGAGCAGCTGGGCTTCGCCTCCGAGACGCGCTCGGGCCGGTTCACCATCCCGCACTACCTGGTGCTGGGCCGCGATGAATTGCAGCTGCGCTTCGACATGCGGCCCATGGCGCGCGGCGATTGCGTGGCCGTGCCGGCCGATGTGCGCGCGTCCATCGAGCCCGGCAGCACGGTGGATCTGCGGCGCGGGCATCGCCATGCGCGCATGCCCAATCTGGGCTTCTTCGCCTCCTCCGGCTTTCCCTTCACCCGGATGGCCGATCTCTCCGGCACCGCCGTGGTGCTGCCCGAGCGCGCCAATCCGCTGGAGCTGACCGCCTTCCTGGATGTGGTCGGGCAATTGGCGGCGACGGTGGGGCTGCCCGCCACCGGCATCCAGGTGGTGACGCCCGCGGGCCTGCCCGGCGTGGCGCCGCGGGACCTGCTGGTGGTCGGCACCCTGGGCCGCCATCCGGCGCTGGCGACGCTGTTCCGGGATTCGCCGCTGCGGCTGGAGGGGGACCGGCTGAGCCTGGCCGCGCCTGACGCCCTTCAGGAGGTGCGCGCCGTCTTTCTGGATGCCCCGAGCCGCGCCGAACGCGGGCGCGCCACCGCCGTGCTGAACGATGCCTCGGGTGAGGGGATGGGCGCGTTGATCGGCGGGCCGAGCCCGCTGCAATCCGGCCGTTCCGTCGTGGCCATCACCGGGGTGACGCCGGCCGCCATCACCCAGATGGTGGCCGCCCTCACCGACCCCGCGCTGGCGCCGCGCATCCAGGGGGATTTCACCCTGCTCACCGGCGGAAGGATCGAAAGCTTCCGCACCGGCACGCCATTTTCGGTGGGCAACCCGCTCTGGTGGCTCTGGCCGCAGGTCTGGCTGGCCGAGCGCCCGGAGCGGATGCTGCTGCTCATGCTGGGCTCGGCCGCGCTGGTGGGCCTCTCCTTCTTCTGGATCCTGCGCCGTCGCGCACTTTCGAGGTTGCGCGCCCGCACGCATTCGTGAGATTCTCCCCCTGGGGGAACTAAACGATGCGTGGTGTGCCAGTGGCCTGGCTACTCGGGGGAGTAGCCTTGGTCCCTGCCGCCGCACAGACGCAACCGCTGGGGGCCGAGGCCCCCGCTGCGGCGCCTGCGGCTGCGCGACCGGTGGATATCCTGATCCGTCAAGCCGAGCGCTGGCTCGCGATGGAGCGGCTTGACCTGGCCGCCTCGTCCATCGAGCGCGCGCTGGTGGCGGAGCCGCGCAACACCCAGGCGCTCGCCGTGGCCGCCCGGATCGAGGCGGCGCGCGGCAATCGCGCCGGCGCCACCGCCATCACCACCCGCCTGCGCGAGGCGGGCGGCACCGAGGAGCAGCGCGTCCAGGCCGAGACCGCCGTGCGCGCCGCGAGCATTGACCGCAACGCCATCGAGGAAGCCCGCCGCCTCGCGCGCGATGGCCGCGCCGAGGAAGCCGCGGCGCGCTATCGGCAGATCTTCGGCCCGGCCGGCCCGCCGCCGGCCTTCCAGCAGGAGTATTTCTCCGTCCTCGCCGGCACCCAGGCCGGCGCGGCGGAAGGCCGGCGCGGGCTGGAGCGCCTGGCGGAAAGCCCCAGCGCCACGCCCCGCGCGCGGCTGAGCTTCGCCCAGACCCAGACCTTCCAGCCCGGCACGCGGCAGGATGGCATTCGTCGCCTCCAGGCCCTGGTGGGTGACCCCGAGGTGGGTGAGGAAGCCCGCCGCGCCTGGCGCCAGGCGCTGGTCTGGAGCGCGGCCGACCCGGCCTATGCCCCGCTGATCCAGACCTATCTCCAGCGCTATCCGCAGGATGCCGAGTTGCGTCAGGCGCAGCAGGCGGCCCTCGCCGCCGCCCCGCGCCCCGACCCCGGTGCCACGCTGCGTCAGGAGGGCTTCCAGCGGCTGGAGGCGGGCGGCGCGGCCGCGCTGCGCGACAGCGCCCGGCAATTCGAGGCCGCGCTCGCCGCCAATCCGCGTGACGCCGATGCGCTGGGCGGGCTTGGCATCGTCCGCCTGCGCGAAAATCGCCCGGCCGAGGCGCGGCAATTGCTGGAACGCGCCATCGCGGCCGACCCCTCCCGCGCCGCCTCCTGGCAATCGGCGCTGGATGGCGCGGCCTATGGGCTGGAACTGGCCGAAGCCCGCACCGCCCTGCGCCGCAACGATGTGGAGGCGGCCGACACCATCGCCCGCTCCGCCGCCCGCCGCCAGGTGGAGGACCGCACCGATATCGAGGTGATCCTCGGCCAGATCGCGCTGCGCCGGAATGACCCGGCGGCGGCCGAGCAGCGCTTCCGCACGGCACTTTCCCGCCGGCCGGGCTTTGCCCCGGCGCGCGAGGGGCTGGCCCAGGCGCTGCGCGCGCAAGGGCGCCTGGCCGAGCTGCCCCGCATCGCCGAGGCCCAGCCCCCGCCGGGGGAGCGCGGCGGCGTGGCTTCGTCCGGCCCGGTGAATTCCCTGCGCGCCGAAGCCGCCCGCACCACCGACCCCTTCGTGGCCGAGGCGCTGCTGCGCCAGGCGATGACGACCGCGCCCAACGACCCATGGCTGCGGCTCGACCTCGCCCGCGCGCTGCGCCGCCAGGGCCAGCTGGTGCAGGCGCGCACCGTGCTGGAGGAGCTGGTGATCCGCGACCCGCGGCCGGACAGCCTCTTCGCCGCCGCCCTCTTCGCCGATGAGGAGGGGCGGATCGCCGATGCCGACAACTTCCTCAACCGCATCCCGCCTGCCTCGCGCAGCCCGGACATGTCGCGGCTGCAAGCCCGGATCCGCACCCAGCGCGATGTGCAGCGCGCGGCGCAGGGGCTGGGCCGCACCACCGCCGATGCGCGTGTGCAGCTGCTGACCATCGCCGCCCGGCCGGACCCGACCGGGGCCACAGCCGCCGCCGTGATCCGCGCCTTTGGCGACGCGAATGACCGCTTCGGCGCGGCCGAGGCCGCCCGCGTGGGCGAGGCCGCGAACCGCATGGCCGGGCCGCAGATCCGCCTCGCCATCGCCGGCGCGCTGCTGGGCGCAGGTCTGGATGGCGAGGCCGCCGCCCTGGCCGATCAGCTCGATGGCACGGGCACCCTCACGGCGGAGCAGCGGCGCGACGTCGCCTCGCTGCGCGCCGGCATCGCCGTGCGCGCCTCGGACCGGCTGAATGCCGAGGGCAACCAGGCCCAGGCCTTCGAGCGGCTGCGCCCCACCCTGGAGCGCGACCCCGAGAACACCGATGCCAACCTGGCCCTGGCCCGCCTGTTTCAGGGCGCGCGGGAGCCGCGCGAGGGCCAGCGCATCGCGGAAGCCATGCTGGCGCGCAACCCACGCAATTTCGACGCCCGCGCCGGGGCCATCGACGCCGCCATCGCGCTCGGCCAGCGCGCCCGGGCCGAAGCGCTGGTGGCCGAAGGGCAGGAGATCTTCCCGCGCGAGGCGCGGATGACCTTGCTGGAAGCGCGCGTGGCGCTGGCCTTCAACCAGGAGGATCGGGCCCGCCGCGCGCTCGAACTCGCTTCCGCCCAGCGCCGGGCGGAGCTCGGCACCGCTGTCGGCGTGCCGGGGGCCGTGGCGACGACGACGCAGACGGGCCAGCCCAACCCCTTCATCAGGCCGGGGGCCACGGTGCCCTTGCCGGTCATCGCCGGTACCACCCCGCAACCCAGCGACCGGCTGACGCGCGAGATCGCACAGCAGATGGCCGCGCTGGAGGAGCGCACGGCGCCCCGCGCCACGCTGACCGCCCAGCTGCGCCAGCGCTCCGGCTCCTCCGGTCTGGATCGGCTGCTGGATCTGCGCGCGCCGGTGGAGGCCGAGTTCACGCCGCCGGTGATCGGTGGGCGGGTGACGGCCAATGTCACCGCCGTCACGTTGGATTCCGGCACGCTGGGCACGGACACCGGCACGCAGCGGCGCTTCGGCACGGGCGCGCTGGTGAGCGCGGTGCAGAATCCGCGCAGCACGTCCGCGGGCGTGGGGCTCGGCATGACCTATCGGCGGGGCGATTCCTTCCGCTTCGACATCGGCTCCTCGCCGCTCGGCTTCCCGACGACGACGCTGCTGGGCGGCATCGAGATCGCGCCGCAGATCGGCACGGCGCGCGTGCGGCTGACGGGCGAGCGGCGCTCGGTGGAGGACAGCCTGCTTTCCTGGGCCGGCCAGCGCGACCAGTTCACCGGGCGCAACTGGGGCAATGTCGTGCGGACCGGCGGGCGCGGGCAGCTCGAATTCCCGCTGGGGCCGGGCTATATCTATGCGGGCGGCGGCTATTCGGTCTTCGAGGGCGAGAATGTGCCGAGCAATTCCCGCATCGAGGCGGGGGCGGGCTTCTCCTACCCGGTGATCCGCGGCCCGAATGGCGAGCTGAGCATCGGCACGGATCTGGTCTACTTCGCCTATGACCGGAACCAGAGCTTCTTCACCTATGGCAGTGGCGGCTATTTCAGTCCGCAGGCCTATACCGCCTTCAATGTCCCGTTGGATTACCGCGGGCGATCGGGCGACTTCAGCTATCGCCTGGGCGCCACGGCCGGCTATGCGGTGTTCCGCCAGGCGGCGACGCCGGTCTTCTCCAACGATCCCTCCTTGCAGCGCCAGCTTGAGGCGCGGGCCGCCGCGCTGAATCCCACGGCCACCACCCCGCTGATCACCGTCTTTCCCTCGCAGAACCAGCAGAATTTCGTGGGTGGGCTGCGTGGGGACCTGGATTACGCCATCACGCCGCGCATCAATCTCGGCGCCGGCTTCCGCTACGACAAGGCCGCGAATTGGGATGAGACGCGAGTCTTCCTGCGGCTGCAGTCACGCTTCTGAGGCGCGGTCCGCCTCGGCCGGCAGGAGGCCGAGGCGCCGGAGTTCGGCGGCGGCATGGTCGAGGAACACCTCGGGCGGGATGGAATAGCTCTGCGACTGGTAGCCCTGGGCCCAGCGATAGCTCCGGGCGCCGGCGGCGTCCTGCACGATCGAGACATGCTGCGGCGGGAGGACCCGCATCTGCTCGCGACCTTCGGTCTGCCAGGCGCCGACGTGTTTCAGCGCCGCCGCGCTGCCATAGACCAGCCCCGGCGTGCCCAGGGCCAGTGGGAGCAGGCTGGCCGAACCGACGGGGCCGATGAAGAAGGCCGCCCGGGCGAAAGCCTCGCTCTTGGTCGCCAGCGTCTCGCCATGCAGATGCCGCACCTCGATGCCGGGTGGCAGCGCCGCGAGCATCCCTGCGATGGCGTCGCGTTCCCGCTCGGCCACATCCGCAAAGGCATCGCGGCCGCTCTCCAGGGCGGGAGCCGCCATGCCGTTGACCAGCAATTCGAGCCGCGGGTACTGCGCCAGGATGAGCCGGAGCAGGCGGGAGATGGCTTCCACCTGCTCCACCCAGACCCGCTTCTCGAAGTCCAGCGAGATGCCCAGCGTGAAGGGCCGGCCCGGCTCGCGCGGCGCCTCGCGCTGTCTCGCGAAGAGGCGCTCCAGCCCCTTGTGGAAGTTGCTGCGCATGCCGCCATAAAGGTAGAGGGTAGAGCAGATGACATGTTCGGGTGGGGTCTGCTGCGCCGTGGCCTCCGGCGGGCGGCCGCCCGCCTTCAACTCCACCGCTGCGCCTTCGAAGAGGCGGCCCATGGGCAGGGAGCGCGGGTCCAGCAGGGATGTTCGGGTCACCACCTCCAGCGCGTTGAAGCGAAAATCCGGGGCCTCCTCCGCCAGCAGGGCCAGCTTGGCGCAGGTGGCGAGGCAGTCGAACACCCGCCCATTGTCCAGGACGAAGCGGAACCGATCGATCTCGCGCAGGCCATCCCGCCTGAACGCCGCGTGCAGCCGGGTGGCCTCCGCAAGCAGCGGGGCACAATCGGGCTCCGGCGTGATCACGCCGCGCCTGTAATTGACGCTGCGCGTCCGGACCTCGTCCGCCTCGTCCGATTGAATGGCAACGGTGACGTCCGATTGGTTGAATTCCAGGGCCAACCGCCGCCCGTGCCGGAAGAAGAAGAGCCGAGGCCGCCAGAGATTCTGATCGGAGCGCCACACCAACTCGTAATCATCCGCCAGGAAGGGTTCGACCAGCGGCGCCAGGGGCGGCGCGCCGTCGGCGGCGAGGTCGCATCGCCGAATGACTTCCCGCAGCTCGAGGGCGAGGGGCTTTGTCGCCGCGAAAAACCTCCGACCGGTGAGGGCCGCGGGATGGCTCGCCCAATGCGACATCGCGATACAACGCGGCGCGGGCGGCGCGGGCGGCCGACGGCTCGGCGGTTTCGTCATCAGGTGGTCCGCTTCCTCCTGGCTGGGGGCCCGCGCAAGTCAGGTTTCCCCGCAATCCTCGCTTCCTCTAGATCAAACGTGCTTCTATGCAAGCGTCTACTCCCTTGCGCCCCAGCCCAGGGGCCCGGACAGCAAGGTGAAGCGACATGGACCCGATGATCCGCTGGACCATTCGCATCGCCCAATGGTTCCGGCATCCGCCCTCGCGCCGGCATGTGATGATCATGGCGGTGGCGATCGGGCTTTGCGTCGCGCTCGTGTTGGTGGAGCGCGTCATCGGCTGGCCGGAATGGGCGACCCCGGGCGAGGGCGGGCCGCGCCTGGTGCGGCCCTGATTCAGGGGGCTTCGCCGCCCTTGGGCCCGTAGAACACCACCCAGACGCCGAGATCCTCCGAGAAATCCTCGAAGCGGTGGGGCATCTGGGCGGGCACGAAGATCGCATCGCCCGGGCCGAAGGGCAGACGCTCCTCCCCGCGGCGGAAATGGCCATGGCCGGTGACCACGATGTAGAGCTCATCCTGCGCATGCGGCACCTGGGCATCCGTGCCGCGCGGCGCATACCAGCGCAGTTGCATGCTGCCATGGGCGTGGATCAGCGCGGAGATGCGCCCCGGCTCGGGCGGGGCCAGTGCGGCGGCGGCGGCTGGGAAGACGAAGCCGCTCATGCCAGGCCCAGCACATCCTTCATGTCATAAAGCCCCGGCGGGCGGCCTTGCAGCCATTGCGCCGCCCGCACCGCGCCCGTCGCATAGGCGCGGCGGTCGAAGCTGCGATGGGTCAGGGCGATGTGTTCGGAACCGGCGGCAAACAGCAGCGTGTGCTCGCCCACCACCTGGCCGCCGCGCAGCGCGGCGAAGCCGATGGTGCCGGTGCCGCGCGCGCCCGTATGGCCGTCGCGGCCCGCTTCGCGGCCGGCTTCCTCCAGCGTGGTGCCGCGCCCGCGCGCCACGGCGCGGCCCATGGCGATGGCTGTGCCGGAAGGCGCATCCACCTTCTGGCGGTGATGCATCTCGACGATCTCGGCATCGTATTGCGCGCCCGGCAGGGCGGCGGCCAGCTTCTCGGCCATGGCGATGACGAGGTTCACGCCGGTCGCGAAATTCGCGGCATAGACGATCGGGGCGCGCTGCGCGGCCGCGGCCACCGCGGCCTCCTCCTCGGCGGAAAGGCCGGAGGAGCCGAGCACCAGCCCTTTGCCCAGCTCGGCGGCCAGGGCGGCATGGATCGGCGCGGCATGGGCATGGGTGAAGTCGATCACCACCTCGCTCGCCGCGAACAGGGCGCGCGGGTCATCCCCGCGGCCACTGCCGCCGCTGAGGGTGCAGCCGGCGGCGGCCACCTCCTCCACCAGAAGCTTGCCCATGCGGCCGGCGATGCCGGCAATGCCGATGCGTGTCATGCCCGATTCATGGCATGGCGGCGCGGCTTCATCCAGGGCGGACCAGCCAGAAGAGCAGCGCGAGCGCCCAGAGGAGCAAGGCGAGGCAGGCCACGCGCTCGGCATGCCAGGCGAGGCGCGCGCGCAGCACGCGGGCGATCTCGGCGCGGTTCACCTCGGCGCTCAGCCAATTGGGCGGCACGCCGGCGGCGCGCAGCATGGCATAGACCTCGGTGTGGCGGATGTTGCGGCGCGGCGCGCGCCATGCCGCAAAGACCAGGCCCGCCGCCAGCAGCGCCGCGATATCGGCGCCCGTGCGGAAGGCCAGCGCCGGGTCGAAGGAGAGTGAGATCATCACCGTGGCGGCGGCCAGCCCGACAAAGCCGCAGGCGCGGCGGATGGACATGTCGGTGAAGACTTCCAGGCGGTCCATGCGGCCTCTCCCTGCGGGTCGGCCCGATCCTACAATCCGGCGCCGCCCTCAGCGCAAGCCGAAGAGCACCAGCAGGATGGCACTGCCCAGCCAGACCCACATGGCGTTGGTCAGCGACATGCCAAGCCGCTCGGCGATGGCGCCAGGGACGGCCGAGAGCAGCAGCGTGCCGGTCGAGACCATCAGGCTCGCGCCGTAGAAGATGGTCTCGCGCGTGGCGGGCATCATCTCGGGCATCCAGACCGGGTGCAGGTGCCAGACCACCGCCAGCATGGGCGAGATGAAGCCGTTGATCAGGCAGACGGAGACGATGGTGACGAAAAGACCCTGGGGTGTCATGGCTCAGCCCCCCGTCGCGGCGGGGGCGAGGCGGGGCGCCCAGCCGGCGGAAATCATGAAGATGCCGAAGACAAGGCGCAGGCCGAAGAGCCAGCACATGGCCACCAGCGGCAGGTACATCGGCGCCACGTAGCTCGGCACCAGCCGGGCAGCCGACCAGACGGCCCAGTCGCTCAGCACGCGAAAGCCCCGCCAGATGTAGTTGGGGCTGTCGTAAGGCAGGAAGAAGCTCATCATGAAGCGGCCGATGCAGGCCCAGGCTGTCAGCGCCAGCGTGTAGGTGACGAGCCAGAAGGGCAGGTGCCCGAAGACGAAATGCGGCTGTTCCATGGGTCCTGGCGCTGCGAGGGGTGCTCAAAAAAAGATGGGGCGGCCGCGCTGCCGCGGCCGCCCCTGTTAGCCCAAGATGGGGCTGGTGTTTACTCCACCGCCTCGCGACGGTCGGCGAGGCGAACCCCACCGCGCGGGATGCGGATGTCTTCCACGAAGTTCTGCATCGCCTGAGACGGGGCGGTGGTGAACTTCGAGACCAGGTAGATGGTCAGGAAGGAGAGCGGCACGCCGAACACGCCGCCCGAGATGTTGTTCAGGCCCCAGAGGCGCCCGACCACACGGCCACGCAGGACCACATGGTCCGTCGGCAGCCCGCTGCCGGCCCAAAGTGAGCCGAACCAGGCCAGCGAGCCGTCCTGGATCGCCGAGGCATTGGCGACGAGGCCGGCGGCATAGGCCTTGAGCTCCGCCGAGGCCATCGGCAGCGCGGCCGTGGCGGTGGCGGCGCGCAGGATCGCCTCCTTGGTGCCGAAGGTCTCCATGAAGTGGAGGCCGAAGAACTCGGACCAGATCAGGTAGAAGAAGGTCACGAGGTAACCCACCGCCATGCCCCAGCAGGCGCCGGCATTGGTCGTCTTCTTGTACCAGACGCCCATCACCAGCGCGGCGAAGAGGCCTGCGGCGGCGATGGAGAAGGCCCAGGCCACGAGGAACAGGATGTCCGCGCCCATGGAGCCCGCCGTCCAGGCCGCGGCAACCGCCACGATCAGGAGCAGCACGCGCGAGATGATCAGGCGCTTGGCCGTCGGCGCATCGCGGTTGATCATCTTGTAATAGACGTCGTGGCTGAGCGCATTGGCCAGCGCCAGCAGCAGGCCATCCGCGGTGGAGAGCGCGGCGGCGAGGCCACCGGCGGCCACCAGGCCGGCGATCACGTACGGAAGGCCCGCGATTTCCGGCGTGGCCAGCACGACGACGTCCGGATGGATGCGGAAGTCACCCCACTGGACGATGCCGTCGCGGTTCACGTCCACGATGTTCACCCAGGGCGTGCCGTAGGGCGAGATGATCTGCCAGTTCTTGATCCACTCCGGCAGGTTCGCGATCGGCTGGCCGATCACGGTCTGGTAGATTTCCAGCTTGCCGAAGGCCGCATAGGCCGGCGCCGTGAAGTACAGCAGGAAGATGAAGAACAGCGACCAGGCGACCGAGGCGCGGGCTTCGCGCACCGACGGCGTGGTGAAGTAGCGCATCAGCACGTGCGGCAGGGCCGCGGTGCCGACCATGAGGCAGAAGATCAGCGCGAAGAAGTTCACCGCCGCGTTCATGCTGAACTGGCCATTCGGCCCGATGAAGGGCGCGGTGTGCCAGCCGACGACGCCGGGCGGCGGCGTCATGCCGGCCGCGCGGAAGCCCTGCTCCAGCACCTCAATGCGCTCCAGCGCCAGCCCGTACATGAGCTGCGGGATGGGCACGCC
>JAIYDS010000115.1 GCA_027487385.1 Acetobacteraceae bacterium
ATGGGCGAGGGCTGCACGCCGCTGGTGGAGATGGCGCTTGCTGGCGAAACCGCGCTGCTGAAATGCGAATGGTTCATGCCGACCGGCAGCTTCAAGGATCGCGGCGCCTCGGTGATGCTCTCGCTGCTGCGGGAGCAGGGGGTGAGCGCGGTGCTGGAGGACAGCTCCGGCAATGGCGGGGCGGCGGTTTCGGCCTATGCGGCGGCGGGGGGCATGGCGGCCACCATCTTCGTGCCCGCCAGCACCAGCCCGGCCAAGACGGTGCAGAGCCGCGCGGCGGGGGCCCACATCACGCTGGTGCCGGGCTCACGCCAGGATTGCGCCGATGCGGCCGAGCGCGAGGCGGAGCGCATCTTCTACGCCAGCCACAATTGGCAGCCCTTCTTCCTGCAGGGCACCAAGACGCTGGCCTATGAGCTGTGGGAGGATTTTTCCTTCGCGGCGCCGGACAATGTGATCGTGCCCTGTGGCGCGGGCTCCAACGTGCTCGGGCTTTACATCGGCTTTTCCGAATTGCTGCGCGCCGGGCAGATCAGCAAGCTGCCCCGCATCTTTGCTGCCCAGCCGGCGAATTGCGCGCCGATCGCGCGTGCGGCGCTGGGGCTGGACCCGGTGGCGGCGCAGCCGACCATCGCCGAGGGCACGGCGATCGCGCAGCCCTTGCGCGTGATGGAATGCCTGCGCGCCATGCGCGAGAGCGGCGGCGGCGCCGTGATGCTGAGCGAGGCGGAGATCGCCGAGGCTTCGCTGATGCTGGCCAGGCGCGGCGTCTATGTGGAGCCGACCTGCGCGCAGGCTGCGGCGGCGTTTGGGCGGTTGCTGGCGTCAGGTCGCATTGCGGCGCGCGAGAGCACGGTGGTCGTCCTGACCGGCACCGGCCTGAAGTCCACCCCCCGCTACGCGGAGCTGTTGGGCGTAGAGGTGTAGTTGCCGCAGGGGCCTGGGGAGCCCGTGGCTCCCCAGTTTTTTAGCTTTTTGCGAGCGGCACCAGGCTCAGCACCAGCAGCACCGCCATCGCGATATTGAAGGCCCTGAGCCGCGCCCCCTGGCCCAGCAGCCGGCCCGCCGCCTGGCCGAGCCAGCCCCAGAAAAGCAGGCAGGGCATCGAGACCAGCGCGAAGACGGCGGCCACCAACAGCGCCTGCGGCAGGATGGGCTGGCCTGGCGTGGTGAAGGCGGGCAGGGCGGCGAGGGCGATCATCCAGGCCTTGGGGTTCACCCATTGGAATCCGGCCGCACCCCAAAAGCCGAGCGGCGCCCGCGCCTCGCCCGGCGCGGCGGGGCGTGCGGTCGCGATCTTCCAGGCGAACCAGAGCAGCCAGAGCCCGCCCGCCACCTGCATGGCGCGGTGCAGCCAGGGGAATTGGGCGAAGGGCAGGCCGAGCCCGAGCGCCAGGGCCAGGATCATCGCCGGAAAGCCGAGCGTGATGCCGAGCATGTGCGGCATGACCCGCGCCAGGCCGAATTGCGCGGCGGCGGCCGTCACCATCAGCGTGTTCGGCCCCGGCGTGGCCGAGGTGGCGAGGGCGAAGCCGATCAGGGCCAGGGCATAGTCCATGCCCTGAGCTTCCGGGCGCGGGGGGATTTATGTCAAATGCGCTGACGTAATGCCGGGGTTGCGGGAAGAAAAAGAGGCCTCCGGCGGCTGGGGCCGAAAGGCCCCAGACCCCAATACTTAAGGAAAGGGGTCTGGGGCCCACGGCCCCAGCCGCCGGAGGCCCTTTTTTTTTATCCCTGCTTCTGCCGCAGCGCCGCCTCGATCCGCGCCAGCGTCTCCTGCTGCCGCCGCAGCGCGATCCCCAAGCCCCCGATGGCGATCAGCGCCAGCGAGGACACACCCCCGGCGCCCGCATAAAGCATCCGCGCGCGGGACCAGCCCTCGCCGCCCCAGGGCGTGGCGCCCCAGGCCAGGTGCAGGCAGGCCAGAAGCGCCAGGCTGCCGAAGACCTGAAGCGTCCGGTGCAGGATCATGCGCGGCGCGCCAGGGCCGCCTCCAGCGTGTTTTCCAGCAGGCAGGCGATGGTCATGGGGCCAACGCCGCCCGGCACGGGCGTGATGGCGGCGGCGCGGGGCAGCGCCTCGGCATAGGCGACATCGCCCACCAGCTTGCCATCGGGCAGGCGGTTGATGCCCACATCGATCACGATCGCACCCTCGCGCACCCAATCGCCACGGATCATCTCGGGGCGGCCGACGGCGGCGATGAGGATATCGGCGCGGCGGCATTCCTCGGGCAGGTCCCGTGTGCGGGAATGGGCGATGGTGACGGTGCAATCGGCCGCCAGCAGCAACTGCGCCATGGGCCGGCCGACGATCTGGCTGCGGCCCACCACCACGGCGCGGGCGCCGCGCAGCTGGGCCTTGGCCTCGTCCAGCAGATGCATCGCCCCGCGCGGGGTGCAGGGAACGAGACCAGGCAGGCCGGAGGCCAGGCGGCCGGCATTGATGGGGTGGAAGCCGTCCACATCCTTGGCCGGGTCCACCGCGGCGATCGCGGCCTCGGCGCGGATATGCGCGGGCAGGGGCAGCTGGACCAGGATGCCGTCCACCTCGGGGTCCGCGTTCAGGGCCGCGATCTCGGCCAGAAGCTCGGCCTCGGTCGTGGTCTTAGGCAAATGGCGGGTGCGGGAGGCGAAGCCGGCGGTGGTGGCGGCCTTGTCCTTGTTGCGGACATAGACGCCGCTCGCCGGGTCTTCACCCACGCGCAAAACGACGAGGCCGGGCTTGAAGTCGAGCGTCGCGATGCGGGCGGCGAGCTGCGTGCGCAGGCGTTCGGCGACCGCCTTGCCGTCCAGGATCATGGCCATGGCTCAGAAATACACGCCGAAGGCGATCATGTAGCTTTTCACCGCGCCCACCAGCAGCATGCAGGCCTGGACCAGCAGCAGGACGATCAGGGGCGAGATGTCGATGCCCCCCAGATTCGGCAGGCGGTTGCGCACCGGGCGCATCACCGGCTCGGTCACCCGGTAGAAGAAGTCGGAGATGGTCCAGACCAGGCGGTTGCGCGTGTCGAGCACGTTGAAGCCGATCAGCAACGAGAGAATGGCCGCGATCAGGATGGCCCAGAAGAACAGGGTCAGCCCCGCCTGGATGAGGAAGAAAAACGCGTCGAGAATCATGAACGTCGGCGCTCCGGCGGTGGCGGTTTGAGGCGCCTTTGTCGCGGATGGGCGCGCGGCGGGCAAGGGGGATGGCGGAGGGTTCATCCGGGGGGCGCTTGACACCCGTGGCCCCATCCCGCATGACGCGCCCCGCAAGCGGGGCGCGAGCCTCGGAGGCTGGTGCGGGGCTGTAGCTCAGTTGGTAGAGCGCGTCGTTCGCAATGACGAGGTCAGGGGTTCGATTCCCCTCAGCTCCACCATTTTTCCAGGGTTCCTGCGGGTTTTGTAGAAGTTTGAATTTGACCGGACGGTTGTTGTAATCGGCGGGGAGACAGGCCGGGGCGCGGAGCCTTAGGCGAAGCGCAGCGCCCCGGCTGGCCCAATGGGAGAGCCCCATGACACAGACCGAACGAAAGGTGATCCGCGCCAAGGTTGGACTGCTCGAATTGGCCAAGCAGCTTGGCAACGTCACCCAGGCATGCCGCATGCTTGGCTACAGCCGGGACAGCTTCTACCGCTTCCGTGACCTTTACGAGCGCGGTGGCGAGTTGGCCCTGGCCGAGATGACCAAGGCCAAGCCCAGCCTCAAGAACCGCGTGGCGCCCGATATCGAGGCCGCCGTGGTCGCCATGGCCGTCGAACAGCCCGCCTGGGGCCAGGCCCGCGTGGCCAACGAGTTGCGCCAGAGGGGCATCGAGGTCTCGCCCTTCGGCGTGCGCAACATCTGGCTGCGGCACGACCCGGCCACGATGAAACTGCGGCTGAAGGCCCTCGAGGCAAAGGTGGCCCAGGAGGGCGGCGTGCTGACCGAAAGCCAGCTCGTGGCGCTGGAAAAGGCCAAGGCCGACAAAGAGGCCCATAGCGAATTCGAGAGCGAGCACCCCGGCTACTGCGTCGCCCAGGACACTTCCTATGTCGGCACCCTCAAGGGCGTGGGTCGGGTCTACCAGCAGACCGCAATCGACACCTACTCGAAGCTTGGCTTCGCCAAGCTCTATGACCGCAAGACCGCGCTGACCGCGGCCGAGTTGCTGACCGACCGCGGCACGGAATACTGCGGCGCCCACGACCGGCACGAGTACGAACTCTACCTCGCAGTCGAGGACATCGACCACACGCGCACGAAGACCAAGAGCCCGCAGACCAACGGCATCTGCGAGAAGCTCCACAAGACGATGCTCGACGAGTTCTACCGCGTCGCCTTCCGAAAGAAGCTCTACCGCTCCATCGAGGAACTGCAGGCTGACCTCGACGCGTGGATGCGGCAGTACAACGAGGCGCGAACCCACCAGGGGCCCTGGTGCTTCGGCAAGACGCCCATGCAGACCTTCCTGGACAGCCGCTCGCTCGCGAGCGAAAAGCAGAAGATCGGCGAAGCCGCATGACGCGCACCGCCTGACAGCTTCGACCTGGCAGACACCCGCCACGCCAAGTCGATGACCGTCAGATCAAGTGCAGACTTCTACACTTCTGGTTGATACCGTAGCGCTTGGCCAGGCCTCTCAAGCTCTCTTGACTATGTTGTATCGCTCGACGGATCGCCGCCGTCGTTGTGGCGCAGCCATGTTGAACCTGCCCCGTAGTGCCTCCCTCCAGCTCTGTGAGAAGACTGCACCATCAAAACCTGGGATCAAACATCTAGTCTTCCGGCCCGTCGAGGATCCATTGCAGCGGCGCCACCGCCAGCGCCGCAAAGACGCGCAGCAGCGGCAGTTGCGCCTCGGAGTAATGCCCGGCGGCGTGCAGCAGGTTGAGGGCGCCCAGCGTATGCCCGTTCCAGCGGATGGGCATGTTCACGCAGGATTCGCACCCCAGCGAGAGGATCAGAGCATGGTCCGGGAAGGCCTGGATGATGTCATCGCGGTTCCGGCAGAAGCGCGCCTCGCCGGCCTGCACCACGCGGCGGTGGTATTCGCTGTTGGGCTGGACGGGCTTGTAGCCGCCGACCGGATATTCCACCGGGCGGCTGGAGTGAAAGCGCCGGTTCAGCCCCCGCGCCTCATCCAGCACCAGCACGGTGAAGAGGCGATGGCCGACCATGCTGGCGAGAGCGGCATCCATGGCGGCCAGGCCGACCTGCGGCTGGCCGGGCGAGGCGAGGGCGCGGGCGAGATCCTCCAGCGTCATGGCCTGGCGCCGATGCGTGTCATGCGCGTTTCCCCTTCTCCGCCTGATCCTGCGGTGTGGGGAAGCATGGGCGGGATCGCCAGAAAAAGAAACGGTCTGGCCCGGTTTCGCTTACCGGCCAGAAGGGGAAAAAGAAACGGACCGGTTGGGTTTCCCCAACCGGTCCGGGGCCCGCAAGGGCCAGTCTGGCGGAGGCTTGCCGGGAAATAGCCGCCGCCGGATGCCGTCAGCAGAGACCCTCGCGGGCAGCATGACGACAAGAGGAAGGTTGCGCCCCCGCAGCCTGCCGGCGGATGGGAGAATGGTGAACTCGAAGCAATTTCGAGTCAGGAAATCGGACATGTGGACACTGGATTTGTCCATCAAAACTGACAGTTCCAGGGTGCCATTCATGCAATGAATTGGCGCTGACCGGCAGGGATCCTGGGGTGGCGCCAGCGGCCGGGCGCAGCGCCGGCAGACCGGAAGAGGCCGCCGGACCGCTCTCGCACCCGAAAAAAAGTTTCAGCCGCGGCCGGCGGCGAGGCGCTTCCAGGTCAGCACGAGCACATCGCGGCTGGACGGCAAGGCCGGATCGGCCGGCTCCACCGGCGTCACCCCATGCATCACCCGATGGTCATCCATGATGGCGAGGTCGAGCATGCCATCCAGGGTGAAGCGCGCCAATTCCGCCCCCGCATCATCGGTGACCAGCGTTTCGCCGCCCGCCAGGTTGGTGCGGGCCAGCATGGCGATGAGGACGACATCCACCCCGTCATGATGCACGCCCTCGGGCGTGGGCAGGCCGGGGGTGCCGGGCTTCGCCTCGACCCGGAACTGGTGCATCTCGACAAACCAGGGCGTTTCGGGGTGCAGCCCATCGGCCACGGCGCGGCCGAAATCCAGCAGCCCGGTGCAGACGGGGTTGCACACCACCGCATCCTCGACCGGCGCGAACCAGCGATCCACGCCGCCATTCAGCTTGTTGTGGACCGAAGCCTGGAAGTGGGGCCGGTGCAGCCCGCGCTGATGCACCGGCCGGCCGGGCAGGGCCAGGAAATTGGCCAGGCGCCGGCGGCGATAGCGCCCGCCATCGGCCATGAAGCCATCCGTTTCCAGCCGGTCCCAGCTCTTGGCGAAGTCATGCAGGGCGGCGCCGGGTGCGGTGAGCAGGGCGGCCGTCTCGGCCGGGCGCAGCCGGGCGAAGCCCCGCGTCTGGACCTGGGCGAGCGCCGTCACGACACGTCGCCGATCGGCGGGGCCTCCGTGACGCCGGCCAGCACCTCGGCCACATGGCGCACGCGGATCGGGCTGCCCTCGCGCTTCAGGCGGCCGGCCATGTTCAGCAGGCAGCCGAGATCGCCGGCCAGCAGCGTATCCGCGCCGGTCGCCGCGATGTCGCGGGTCTTGTCGCTCACCATGCGGGTCGAGATCTCGG
This sequence comes from Acetobacteraceae bacterium, assembly GCA_027487385.1. GTDB lineage: Bacteria > Pseudomonadota > Alphaproteobacteria > Acetobacterales > Acetobacteraceae > Roseococcus. The sequence goes on from JAIYDS010000115.1 coordinate 6,649, forward strand.
GGTATTTCACGCAAAAGGTGCCGCCGAAGCCGCAGCAGATCTCGGGCTCGGCCATCTCCTGGATGGCGAGGCCCTGCACTGTCTCCAGCAGGCGGCGCGGCTGGGCCTTCACGCCCAGCTCCCGCAGGCCGGAGCAGCTGTCGTGATAGGTGACGGTGCCGCCATAGCTGGCCTCGACGCGCGTCACCTTCAGCACATCGGTGAGGAAGGAGACCAGCTCATGCGTCTTGGCGGCCAGCGCCTCGGCCTGGGCGCGCGCCTCGGGGTCGGTCTCGGCGAAGAGGCTCGGATAGTGGTGCGAGATCATCCCCGCACAGGAGCCCGAGGGCGCCACCACATAGTCATAAGGCAGGAAGGCCGCGATCACCTGGCGGGCGATCTCCTGCGTGCTGGCGCGGTCGCCGGAGTTGAAGGCGGGCTGGCCGCAGCAGGTCTGGCTGAGCGGGACCACCACCTCGCAGCCGGCATCTTCCAGCAGCTTGATCGCGGAAAAGCCGACGGCAGGCCGGTAGAGATCCACCAGGCAGGTGACGAAAAGGGCGACGCGGGGTTTGGACATGGCGAGAGGCTAACCGTGTTTGCGCCGCGCGGGAAATTTCCCCCCGCGCGGAGCTGGCATGCGGGAGGGGATCAGCCGCTGCGCGTCGCGGTCAGCTTCCAGGTCGGATCCTTGGCGGTGAGGTCGCGCTGGAAGGTCCAGATATCGATCACCTCGGTGATGGCATCCGAACCCGCCACGATCTCGCCGCCGCGGCCGGTGGTCATGTTCACCTGGTCGGAGACGAAGCGGACCGTCACATCGGCGATGCTGCCATTCAACTCGGCCATTTCCAGCGCCATTTCATGCATGGAGCGGATTTCGGTGCGCTGGCTCTCGCCGGCCGATTCCCGGCCAGCCACCGCCTGCTCGAAGCCGGCATAGGTGTCGTCCGAGAGCAGGGCGCGCAGCGTCTGCCGGTCGCCCTGGGCGAAGGCGGCGACGATCATGCGGAAGGCGCCCTCGGCCCCGTCCAGGAAGCCATTCGGGTCGAAGCTGCGGTCCATCCCCGCGATGCGCGTCAGCGCCTGGCCGGCCGGGCTTTGGGGCGCGGGCAGATTGCGGCGCGCGCCATTGGTGCGGGCGGGCATGATGTCTTCCGCCACGCCTTCGACGCGGGCGGCGCGGGCCTCGGGCATGCCGGGGGCCTGGGGCGGGCGCTCGAAGCCCTGCCGCTTGCCCAGCACGCTGCGCAGCCGCAAGACCAGAAAAGCCGCGACCATGGCGAACAAAATCAGATCAATCGGGAAACCGCCCTGCATTGGGACCTCCATCGGCCCGTATACTTAGGCACGGGATGGACAAGTCGCAACGGGCGCGTCACGGAATCCCGCGCCGCAGCAGGATTGCCCGCCCCGATGCGCGCTTCCGCGCCGCGGATGGCCGGCCCGCGGCGCGCCCGGCGCATCGCCCGCTTGCGGCCCGATGGGCCAGCCGCTACCCAGCGTGGCATGATCTTCCTGCGCCACGGACAGAGCGAATTCAACCTCCATTTCACGGCGACGCGCCGTGATCCGGGCATCATCGACCCCAAGCTCACCCCGCTCGGCCACGAGCAGGCGGCCCGCGCGGCCGAGACCCTGGCCCGCCGGGACATCCGCCGCATCATCGTCTCGCCCTATACCCGCGCGCTGGAGACGGCGACGCCGGTGGCCCGCGCGCTCGGCCTGCCGCTGACCGTCACCCCCACGGTGCGCGAGCGCTACGCCTTCAGCTGCGATGTCGGCTCCCCCGTCAGCCATCTGCGCGCCGCCTGGCCCGAGGTGGGCTTCCACGCGATCGACGAGATCTGGTGGCCCGCCATCGAGGAACCGGCGGAGCAGGTGGAGGCCCGCGCGCGCCTCTTCCGCGCCGAAATGGCGGCGCTGGATGACTGGGCGCACACGCTGGTCGTCTCGCATTGGGGCTTCATCCTGGCCTTCACCGGCCAGTCGGTGATGAATGGTGACATGATCGAGGCCGATCCGACCGCCGGGCACCCGGAGCAGGTGATCTGGAAGCACTGAGGCGGCCCTTCCCCCCGCCCCCGATTCCCGCGAAACTCCGGCCAAAGAAACCGGAGGAACCCCATGATCCAGATCACCCGCCGGGTGGCGCTCGCCCTGCCTGCCGCCGGCCTCGCGGCCCCTGCCTTGGCCCAGGCCGAGTGGCGGCCCACCCAGCCCATGCGCATCATCGTCCCCGCCGCGCCGGCCGGCACCACGGACATCATGGCGCGGATGCTGGCGCCGCATCTCCAGGCGCGCTTCGGCTCCAATGTCGTGGTGGAAAACCGCTCGGGCGGCGGCGGCACCATCGGCACGCTGGAATTGCTGCGCGCGCCGGCCGATGGGCACACGCTGCTCTCGGGCAATATCGGCCCGCAGAGCATCGCCTATTCGCTGTTCCGCAACCTGCAATACCGGCCCGAGCAATTGCTGCCCGTCGGCAACATGATCCGTGGCCCCAATGTGCTGCTGCTGCACCCCAGCATCCCGGCCACCACCGTCCCGGAATTCGTGGCGCATCTGAAGCGCAATCCGGGGCGGCTCGCCTATGGGTCCTCGGGTGTCGGGCAATCGCCGCATCTCTCGGGCGTCTGGTTCAACCAGCTCACCGGCACGGAGGCCACGCATGTGCCCTTCCGCGGCGCCGGCCCGCTGATGATCGACCTCATCGCCGGCAATGTGCAGTTCAGCTTCGACAACCTCACCACCTCGGTGCAGCAGATCCGCGCCGGCCAGGTGCGGGCGCTCGCCGTGACCAGCGCCGATCGCAGCGCCCAGATGCCCGAACTGCCCGCCCTGCGGGAGACCATGCCGGAGCTGGCGAATTACGATGTCAGCACCTGGTTCGGCATGTTCGCCGCCGCCGGCATTCCCCCGGCGGCGTTGCGCACGCTGAATGCCGAGATCAACGCGCTGCTCAACACCGAGGAGACGAAGGCCCGCTTCGCCCAGATGGGCGGCGTGCCCATGCCCGGCACGCCCGCTGATTTCGCCGCCTTCGTGCAGGCCGAGATCACCAAGTGGCGCGGCGTGATCCAGCGCGAGGGGCTGCAGATCGACGTCTCCTGACCGCCCCCTCGCCCAAAGCCGGCCCCGGGCCTATGACCAGGGCTGGGCTTGAGCGGAGTGGGTGGGCATGACCGATCTGATCGTCACCGGCGGCGTCGTCATCACGCTGGACGCCACGCGCCGGGTGATTCCCGATGGCGCCGTGGCGCTGCGCGGCGGGCGCATCCTGGGCGTGGGCCCGGCGGCCGAGATCGCGGCGCGCTTCCCCGAGCCCGGCCGCGTGCTGGATGCGCGCGGCAAGGCGGTGCTGCCCGGGCTGATCGACACTCACGCCCATGCCGGCCATGGCTTGGTGAAGACGCTGGGCAATGGCGACAGCGCGGCCTGGAGCGAGGCCTGCCGCATCATCTACAGCACGGCCTCGCCGGCCGAATTCTGGTTCGCGGAAGCCCGGCTTGCGGGCCTCGAACGCCTCAAGGCGGGTGTGACCACCGGCGTCTCCGTGCTGGGGGGCGGGGATTGCATCATGCGCCTGGACACCCCCGCCGCCGGCGAGGCCCGGGCGCGCGCCATTGCCGAAATCGGCATCCGCGACGTGATGGCCATCGGCCCCCGCCGCCCGCCCTTCCCGCATGATTTCGTCATGGAGGATGGCAGCACCCGCGCCATCCGCTTCGAGGACATGCTGGAGACGATGGGCCTGCTCTTCGAGCGGGTGCATGATCGCGGCCGCATGCGGCTCTGCACTTTCATGCCGGTCTATCGCGAAGCCACGCATGACGCCGCCAAGGTGGCCGAGATCAAGGCGCAGGGCCGTGCCGTGCGGGAATTGGGCGCGCGCTTCAAGGCGCGCTTCCACCAGGATGGCCACCGCACCAACAGCATCGCCATGGCGGATGCGATGTTCGGCCTGCTCGGCCCCGATGCCTTCCTCTCCCACTGCACCGACCTGACGGAGGAGGACATCGCGACGCTGGTGAGGACCGGCGCGCATGTGATCCACAACCCCACCGCCATCGCCGCCGTGCGCGGCTTCTGCCCGGTGGTGAAGCTGCTCGATGCCGGCGTGAATGTCGCCATCGCCAGCGACGGCACGGCGCCCGACCGCAGCGGGGACCTGTTCCGCCACGCCTTCGAGGCGATGCGCTACGCCCAGCGCGCCGCGCGCGACGACAGCCTCCTGCCGCCCGGCCGCGCGCTGGAGATGATCACGGTGGACGCCGCCGCCGCGCTGGGCATGGAGCGCGAGATCGGCAGCCTGGAGGAGGGCAAGCGCGCCGACCTCATCACCGTGGACCTGACGGCGCCGCACATGGTGCCGGCCAACATGCCGGTCTGGCGCGTGGTCTGCTTCGCGACGGCCGCCGATGTGCGCGATGTGGTGGTGGGCGGCGAAGTGCTGATGGAAGGCCGTCGCCTCTCGCATCTCGATGAGGCGGAGATCGTGGCCGCTGCGGAGGCGGAGACGGCGCAGATGCTGTCCCGGGCGGGGCTCGGGCATCTGGCGGTGGAAGATCCGGGCTGGGGGCGGGTGCGGTATGATCGAGGGGGGAATTGAGGGGCGCTGCCCCTCAAGCTCCCCGGCAGGAACCTCAGGTTCCTGCACCTCCGGGCAGTTGGAGAACAAAATCGCGGATGCATTCAAGAAGTTTTATTTTTTATTTTATATTATTCAATATTACAGCGACCAGCCCCCAAGAAACTCTCTCCAAACAAATGAAGGTGCAGGAAACTCAAGTTTCCTGCCGGGGTGTTTGAGGGGCGGAGCCCCTCAACCTGCCAGCGCCGCCGCCACCCGCTTCGCGAATTCCGCCGGGTCGCGCGGCGCGTCGCCATCCTGCAGCCGCGCCAGGTCGAAGATCAGCCCCGCCTGCTCGGCCAGCGCCGCATCGTCGAAGCTGCCCTCGGCCAGTTTGCGGATCAGCGCATGGCGCGGATTCACCTCCAGCACCGGCAGCCCGCCCGCAAAGCCACGGCCCGCGCGGCGCAGCAGGCGCTGCATGGCCAGGTCCGGGCCGTATTCGCCGGCGGCGAGCACGGCCGCGCTCTCCACCAGGCGATCCGTGGCGCGCACCCCGGAGACATGCTCGGCCAGCGCCGTCTTCAGCCGCTCCAGCAGGGCGGAGACATCCGGCGCGGCCTCGCCCTCGGCGGGTTCCAGCTTGGCGGCGCCCTGGGTGATGCTGCGGATGGGCTTCTCCTCGAAGCTGCCCAGGCGCTCCGGCCAGAAGGCGTCGATCTGTTCGGAGAGCAGCAGCACCTCGATCCCCCGCGCGCGATAGCCCTCCAGCTGCGGCGACTTCGCCAGCGCGGCCGCATCATCGCCGACGAGGATATGGATCGCCTCCTGCCCCTCCTTCATCCGGGAGACGTAGTCGGCGAGCGAGGTCCAGCCCTCCACGGTGGAGGAGCGGAAGCGCAGCAGCGCCGCCACATCCTTCTGGTGCTCGCCCGGCTCCCAGACGCCTTCCTTCAGCACCGTGCCGAAATTCTCCCAGAAGCCGGTGTAGGATTCGGCGTCCTTGGCGCGGGTCTTCAGTTCGGAGAGCACGCGGTTGGTCACGGCGCGGCGGATGCGGGCCAGGACGGGCGTCGCCTGCAGCATCTCGCGCGAGACGTTCAGCGGCAGATCCTCCGTGTCCACCACGCCATGGACGAAGCGCAGGAAGGGCGGCAGCAGCTCCGCCTCATCGGTGATGAACATGCGGCGCACATGCAGGCGGACGCTGCTCTTGCGCTCCTCCTCCACCGGCTGGAAGGGCTTCATGCCGGGGATGAAGAGCAGCGCCGAGAAATCCAGCGCGCCCTCCGCCCGCCAATGCAGCGTGGCCCAGGGCTTGTCGAAGACATGGCCGAGATGGCGGTAGAACTCGGTGTAGCTCTCTTCGCTCACCTCGGATTTCGGCTTCTGCCAGAGGGCGGTGCCGGCATTGGCGGCCTCCTCCTTGCCCTCGGTCACGACGAAGATCGGAATGGCGATGTGATCCGCCCATTTGCGGATGATGTTGGAGAGGCGCGCGGGCTCCAGGAATTCCTCGGCGTCGGACTTCATGTGCAGCACGATGTCGGTGCCCGCATCGGCGCGCTCGGCTGGCGCCAGGGTGTAGTCGCCCTTGCCTTCGGAGGCCCAGAGCCAGGCTTCGTCAGTGCCCGCGCGGCGGGAAGTGACCTCCACGCGCTCGGCCACCATGAAGGCGGAGTAGAAGCCCACGCCGAACTGGCCGATCAGGCTCGGCTTCTCGGCCGCCGGCGCATCGGCCAGGCTTTGCGCGAAAGCGCGCGTGCCGGAGCGCGCGATGGTGCCCAGATGCTGCGCCAGCTCCGTCTTGCCCATGCCGATGCCGGCATCGCTGATGGTGAGCGTGCGCGCCGCCTTGTCGGGCGTGATGGTGAGCTTCGCCTCGGCCGGCAGGGTGAGGGCTTCGTTGGTCAGCGCCTCGAAGCGCCGGCGATCCACCGCATCCGCCGCATTGGCGACGAGTTCGCGAAGAAAGATCTCACGCTCCGAGTAGAGCGCATGCACCACCAGGTCGAGCAGGCGCCCCACTTCCGCGCCGAATTCGTGCCGTTCCACCGTCTCGCTCATTCTCGCCTCCAGTCCAGAAGTTCAGGCCGCGCGCGATATGCGTGGGGCTTTCGTGGCTTTCAACCACCCCCCCCCTGGGCCGCCGCGCTTGCATGGCCCCCGGCGCTGGACAAAGCTGCCTGCCAAACCAAAGGGAGGCCAGGATGTTCCAGAGACGCACGGGCTTGGGCTTGATCGCGGGCGCGCTGCTGGCTGCCCCCACCCCCGCCCTGGCGCAGACCGCCTGGCCCACGCGGCCCATCCGGCTCATCGTGCCCGACACGCCCGGCACCGGCAATGACACGACGGCGCGGCTGATCGCCCCCCTGCTGGAAGCCGCGCTGGGCCAGCCCTGGATCGTCGAGAACCGGCCCGGCGCGGGCGGCCGCATCGGGGTGGAGGCCGCCTTCCGCGCGGCCCCGGACGGCACCACCTTCCTGCTCGGCAATGCCGGCTCCAACGGCATCAACGCCGCCATCTATCGCGACCTGCCCTATGACCTGCTGACCGCCTTCGACCCTGTCTCGCTGCTCGTCGTCGGGCCCAACACGCTCTTTGTGAATCCGCGCGTGCTGCCGGTGGCGAGCGTGGCGGAGCTCATCGCCCTGGTCCGGGCGCGGCCCGGCGCGCTGAGCTATGCCTCGGCCGGCATCGGTTCCTCGGCGCATATGTCCATGGAGCTGTTCCGCAGCCGCACGGGGCTCGACATCCAGCACGTGCCCTATCGGGGGGCGGCCGGCCTCGCCCAGGCGGTGGTGACGGGCGAGGCGCCGCTGGCCTTCGCCAATCTCGTGAACATCATGCCGCAGGCGCGCGCGGGCGAGGTTCGGCTGCTCGCCGTCACCTCCCGCAGCCGCGACCCTGGCCTGCCCGAGATCCCGACGATGGAGGAGGCCGGGCTGCCCGGCTTCGAGACGCTGGCCTGGAACGCCATCCTCGCCCCGCGCGGCATGCCGGTTGCGATCCGCGAGCGGCTGGGGGCGGAACTCGCGAAGCTGCGCGGCGATGCGACGCTGGCCGAGCGCATCCGCAACCTCGGCGGCACGCTGGTGGTCTCGACGCCGGCCGAATTGCAGGCGCGGATCGCGGCGGATATCGGCCAATGGCGGCGCCTCGCGCAGGCGGCGAACATCCAGGCGCAATAGGATGCGGATCGCCGCCATCGCGTTCCTCGGCGTCCAGGTCACGCCCAAGACCAATTGGAGTTTTCTTCTCCTTCGCACCGAATCCGGCCTGACCGGGACGGGCGAATGCACCCTTTCCGACCATGAGGCGCTGCTGGCGGCGGAGGTGGCGCGGATCAGCGCGCGGCTGGTCGGCGAGGATGCGCTGGCGCGCAACCGGATCGCGCGGCTGCTGCCGCATGCGCCGGGCGGGCTGGTGACCCATGCGGTGATCTCCGCGCTGGAGCAGGCGCTCTGGGACATCGCTGGCCAGGCGGTTGGCCGGCCCATCCATGCGCTGCTGGGCGGCGCGCTGCGTCCGGCGGTGCCGCTCTACGCCAATATCAACCGCGGCGCCGATCCGCGCACGCCCGCGGGCTTTGCCGCCGCAGCGCAACGCGCCGTGGCGGCGGGCTTCCGCGCCGTGAAGCTCGCGCCCTTCGAGCCCATGGTCTGGGAGGATGCGGCGGAGCCGAACCAGCGCGCCGCCTATGCCGAGGGCCTCGCCCGCATCGCCGCCGTGTGCGAGGCGGTGGGTGCCAGCGTGGATGTGATGGTGGACGCGCATTGGCGCTTCTCGCCCGGCGGGGCGGCGGGCCTGATCCGTGATGTGGTGCCCTTCGGCCTCTTCTGGCTGGAATGCCCGGTCTCCGAGGCGAATCACGCCGAAATCCGCCGCCTTCGCGGACTGGCGAATGAGCGCGGGATGCGCCTCGCCGGGGCCGAGACGCTGGCGGGCCTCGGCGCCTATCGCAGCATCATCGAGGCCGGCTGCTATGACGTGCTGATGCCCGACATCAAATATGCCGGCGGGCATGAGGAAATCCGCCGCATCGCCGCGCTGGCGCAGACGGCGGGCGTCGAGATCGCGCCTCACAACCCCACGGGGCCGATCTGCCATGGCCATTCCGTGCATCTCTGCGCGACGCTGCCCAACCTGCTGCCGCTGGAGGTGCAGTTCGGCGAGACCGAGCGTTTCTTCACCATGACGCAGGGGCAGGATCAGCGCTTCGCGGCCGGCGCGGCGCCCCTTCCGACGGCGCCCGGCCTTGGCCTCGCGCTGGACGAGCCGCCCGCCCGCGCCACCCCCTGGCAACCCATGGCGAGGCCCTGGCTCGACCCCCGCCTGGGCTGAAGCCAAGGAGAGGGGGCCGGGGCCTCGGCCGCCGGAGGCCCTTTTTCTTTTCACTCCAACCGGCTGCGCCGCCAATGCCCCGGCGTCGTCCCCGTCGCGCGCCGAAAGGCGCTGGTGAAGTGGCTCTGATCGGCGAAGCCCGCCTGCAGCGCCACCTCGGCGAGCGAGAGCCCGCTCAGTTCCAGCAGGCACTTCGCCCGTTCCAGCCTTTGCTGGATCACCCATTGGTGCGGCGGCATGCCCGTCGCCTGGCGGAAGGCGCGGGCGAAATAGGAGGTGGAGAGCCCGGCCACCGCCGCCGCATCGCTCAGCGAGACATCCTCGGTCAGATGGTCCTGCAGGAATTCCTGCACGCGGCGCAGCTGGTGCGGCGCGAGGCCGCCGCGCCGCACCGCCACGGGCGCATAGCCATGCAGGCGGATCAGATGGTCCACCAGCAGCAGGGCGCGGCCCTCCATCTCCAGCGCGGTGGGCGGCTGGGTGGTGGAGAAGGCGCGGGTACCGTAATCGCGGACCAGGGTCTCCAGTCGCGCATCGGGGAAGAAATACAGGTCGTCGCGCAGCCGGCCGCGGAGATCGGGCAGGCCCTCCGCCGCCGCGCCACGCTCGAAGAGCGGGCCGGGCAGGCTGACCACCAGGAAGCGGATCGGTCCATCCGCCAGCACGCGGTTGCGCCCGCCCGGCCAGAAGGTGAGGTTGTGACCAGCCCGGGAGTGGAACCGGCGCATGTCCATGTGGCGCGCCTCGGCGCCCGAAAGACGCAGGCTGACGCCGGGCAGGCGGTCCCAGGTGAAGCAGTTGGTGGAAATTCCCTGCTTGCGGTCGAAGATCATGGTCTGCGCCGCCCAGTTCTGGGCGAAGCCCTGGCAGCGTGCATCGGTCAGGCGCTGCGTGTGCACCTCCACGGGCTGCATGTCCCAGCCGATGCGGGGGGTGCGCGTCGAGACCGTGTCCATCCGGTGCCCTCTCCCTTCCAGCTCCATCTTGCGCGGACGGGGCGCTTCATCGGCGCGCGCCTCTGCGCTTTCGCGGCGCAGCAGACCAAGGACCGCGGCAGGCATGCTTGAAGAGGCCGTTCCGATTTTGTGTGTTCTTGCTTTGGCGTTGCGGGCTGCTGCGCCGGCATGGTTGAGGGCGGGAAGCCGAAGGCTGCGTGGCTGCGACGCCGCAGCCATGATGGTCAATCCACCCGGGCGCGCCGCCAGTGGCCGGGTGTGGTGCCGGTGGCGCGGCGAAAGGCGCTCGTGAAATGGCTCTGATCGGCAAAGCCCGCCTGCAGCGCCACCTCGGCGAGCGAGAGGCCGCTCAGCTCCAGCAGGGATTTGGCGCGCTCCAGCCGCTGCTGGATCACCCATTGGTGCGGCGGCACGCCCGTCGCCTGCCGGAAAGCGCGGGCGAAATAGGAGGTGGAGAGCCCCACCACCGCCGCGGCGGCGCTGAGCGAGACATCTTCCGTCAGATTCTCCCGCAGGAAATCCTGCACGCGGCGCAGCTGGTGGGGGGCCAGGCCGCCGCGCCGCACCGCGATGGGCACATGGCCGTGCAGGCGGATCACGTGATCCACCAGCAGCAGCGCGCGGCCCTCCATCTCCAGCGCGCTGGGCGGTTCGGTGGTGGAGAAGGCGCGGCGCAGATACTCCCGCGTCATGCCCTCCAGCCGGGAATCGGGGAAGAAGAAGAGGTCATCCCGCAACCGCCCATGCAGGTCGGGCAGGCCCTCCGCCGCCGCCCCGCGATCGAAGAGCCGGCCCTCCAGCGAGATGGTGGCGAAGCGGATCGGCCCATCCGCCAGGATGCGGTTGGGCCCGCCCGGCGAGAAGCTGAGATTGTGGCCGGGGCCGGTGCGCCGCCGCAGCCCCGGGTGATGCGCCTCGACGCCGGAGAGGCGGATGCTGATGCCCGGGATGCGGTTCCATCCGAAGCAGGTGGAGGAGACGCCCAGGCGGCGGTCATAGAGCAGGGCCGGCGCCGCCCAGCTCTCCGCCACGCCGATGGCCCGCGCCTCCGCGACCCGGCGCAGCACCACCTCGGTGGGTTGCGCGTCCCAGCCATCCCGGATGGTCCGGGCCTCGTCCGTCCTCAGCATGTCCATCCCGCCCTGGCGCAACGCCGGCGCCCGCCCTTGCGGGCGCGCGCGGCGCCGGGCCTGCCTGCCGACACCAAGAGGGAGCACCGCACCGGCCCGGCCTTCCCCGAAGCTGCGGCGGAGCACAGCACGGCGGCGAGACGTTCCGCTTGTAAGGAGGCAGCGGTTTTTGTGAAATCCTGCGCGGTGCGGACGCTATTCGCGGCGCAGGCGGCGCCACTGGCCCGGCGGCACGCCATGGGCGCGGCGGAAGGCATGGGTCAGGTGGCTCTGATCGGCAAAGCCGCAGCGCAAGGCCACTTCGGCCAGGGGCAGCCGGCCGTCCAGCAGCAGCTGCCGCGCCCGCTCCAGGCGCCGCGCCACCAGCCATTGATGCGGCGGCAGGCCGGTCGCCAGGCGGAAGCCGCGGGCGAGATGCGAGGGCGAGACGCCGACCGCGGCCGCCACCTGGCTCAGCGAGATGTCGCGGTCGAGATGCGCTTCCAGCACCTCCTGCGCGCGGCGGAGCTGTGCCGCGGCCAGCGCCGGGCGCGGGGTGGCCCTGCGGCCGGGCAGCATGTCATGCCGGTGCAGCAGATGGTCCACCAGCAGCAGGGCGCGCGCCTCCATCTCCAGCCGGCTGGGCGCGATGCCGGTGCAGAAGGCGCGGTGCAGGAAGCCATGGGCCAGCTCATGCAGGCGAGGATCGCCGACGAAATGCAGGTCATCGCGCAGCCGGCCGAGCAGGGGGGGCGCCTCCAGCGCCTCGGCCGCGCGTTCGAACAGGGCACCGGGCAGGGTGATGGTGGCGAAGCGGATCGGGCCATCGGCCACCATCCGGTTGGGCCCGCCCGGCCAGAAGCTGATGTTGCGTCCCGGGCCGCTCGCCGCGGCGGAGCCCGGCAGCCGCACCCTGGCGCCGTTCAGCCGGAGGCCGAGCCCCGGCACACGGTCCCACGGAAAATCCTGCGGGGAGACGCCTTGGGGCATGTCGAAGACGGCGGCCAGGGCGGGCCAGCCCTGGTCCAGCCCGGCGAAGCGCCCGCGCGACAGGCGGTCCCGCACCAGCGGCGGGGGCGGCAGATCCCAGCCGGGCCGCAAGGCGTCGGGGGAGGGAGGGGTGCTGATGGCCATGCGTCGATTCCCGGCGGGGTTTTCCGTCCTGGAGTGCTCCTGAATAGCCGCCGGCCCTGGCCGGCGTCATCGGATTCATTCCTTCGCCACGCCATTCCGGGCGCGGCGGGCGGCGGCGCGCTCCTCATACTCCAGGATCGCCTCCGCCAGGGCCTGCAGCCCTTCGGTCGCCGGGGTGCCGAGCGGCTGGCTCTGGAGCCATTCCAGCCGGGCCAGGGCCGCCGCATATTCGGCCTTGCTGCGGATCCGCCGCACGGCCCTCGGGGGGCGCCGTCCCTGCCTGCCCGCCATGCCGGTTTCCAAGTCTGCAGTGAAGCCGCGAAACCAGCACGGCCCGCCCCGGCGCGGATTGTTGAATTCGGGCGGAATTTGTGAGGAAGCGCCGCGAACCGGCCCCAGGCGGCGATTGACCGCGGCCCCTGCCCAGCGCCAGACTTGCCGCCACAAGAACACCCGGGTGGAACGAAATGAGCGCCGCCAGTGACCGCGTGATCTCGACCCCCATGGCAGAGGACCCCGTCACCCGGGCCCGCGCCGTGGCGCCGCTGATCGAGGCCGCCGCCCACGCCATCGAGGCGAGCGGCAGCCTGCCGGCTGAGCTGCTGGAGGCGCTGCACAGCGCCCGCCTGTTCCGCACCTTGCTGCCGCGCGGCCTCAGCGGGGATGAGACCACGCCCGAGACCTATGCCCGCATGATGGAGGTGATCGCCCGCGCCGATGCCTCCACCGCCTGGTGCATCGGCCAGGCCTCGGGCTGCTCCATGGCGGCAGCCTATGTGGCGCCGGATGTGGCGCGCGCCATCTGGGGCGCGCGCGACGCGGCGCTGGCCTGGGGCTCGGTCGGGCCCGACCAGATCGCGCAGGTGGTGGAGGGCGGCTATCGCGTCACCGGCCGCTGGACCTTCGCCAGCGGCGGGCGGCACGCCACCTGGTTCGGCGGGCATTGCCGCATCCGCGAGCCGGATGGCAGCCTGCGGATGACGGAAGAGGGCGCGCCGATGGAGCGCACCATGTTCTTCCCGCGCGCCGCCATCACCATGGACCCGAATTGGCGCGTCATGGGCCTGCGCGGCACCGGCAGCGACACCTATGCCGTCACCGACCTCTTCGTGCCCGAGGCCTTCGCCACCAGGCGGGACCGCGATGATGAGCGCCACGCGCTGGGCCATGGCGCGCTGTATCGCTTCACCACCACGCATCTCTACGCTTCGGGCTTCGCCTCGGTGGCGCTGGGCGCGGCGCGCGGCATGCTGGATGCCTTCATCCGCCTCGCCAGCGAGAAGACGCCGCTCTCCACCACCCGCATGCTGCGCGACAGCCCGGTGCTGCAGAACGGCCTGGCCTGGGCCGAGGGGCAATGGCGCGCCGCCCGCGCGCAACTGCACCTGGCGCTGCGCGAGGCGCAGGATCACGTCGCGACCGGCGCCGCGCTGACGACGGAGCACAAGGTCTCGATCCGGCTGGCCACCACCTTCGCCATCCATCAATCCAAGCAGGTGGCGGATTTCGTCTGGACCGAGGCGGGTGCCACGGCGATCTTCGAGGACCAGCCCTTCGAGCGCCGCTTCCGCGACATCCATGCCGTGACCCAGCAGGTGCAGGGGCGGCGCACCCATTTCGAAACCGTGGGCCAGCATTTGATGGGGCTGGCCCCGCATCCCCGCTTCCTGTGAGGAGACCACCATGCCGCTTGAGGCCCTGAACCACTTCACCATCCGCCCGGTGGATCTGGAGCGCAGCCGCGCCTTCTATTCCGAAGTGCTCGGGCTGCCGGAAGGCTATCGCCCGCCGCTCGGCTTTCCCGGGCATTGGCTCTATTGCGGCGACGTCCCCACCGTCCATCTGATCGGCCCGCGGCCGGAGCGCGAGGCCGGCTGGCCCGAGCGCGTGGCGGGCCCGACCGGGCTGATGGACCACATCGCCTTTTCCTGCACCGGCCTCGCCGAGATGAAGGAACGCCTGACCAAGGCCGGCCTCGCCTTCGAGGAGCGGGTGATCCCGCGCGATCGGCAGACGCAGCTTTTCCTGCATGACCCGGACGGCATCGCGGTGGAACTGAACTATCCGCCGGAAGAGACGGTGGGGTAGAGGCCACGCCCCTCGCGCGATGGTTCAGCCGAGGCGGGAGAAGACCTGGCGGTCCTTGTTCTCGCGCATCAGCATGGTGAAGCGGGGGATGCTCTCGAAGCCGAGGCCGAGCGGCATCCCCTCCTCATCCGCGATGATCTTGCCATAGGCGAGGCCCGCGAATTTCTGCCATTGGCCGGCGGGCTTCTTCACCTCCAGATGCACCACCGTGGCCTTGAGAACGAGGCGCACGATGGCCTCCTTCGGGCGGGAGGGCTTGGTCAGGCTGGGGGCGCCGGCGATGATCTGCCAGCCATTGGCAAGGGCCCAGTCGGTGATTTCGGTTTGGTTCATGGGGGGGAGGGTAGGGCAGGGGCGGGGCGAGGGACAGGGTTTCCCAGGGGCGGGAATTCCTGTTGCTGCAGGGGACGGAAAGGCCATATGCCATATGCGTGCGTTCCCTGGAGGATAGTCCCGATGAGCGATGGTCCTGAGAGCCTGATCCTGCGCCAGCTTCGCAGCATGGACGGGAAACTCGACCGCATCGGCGATGACGTGCGCGAGATGAAGGGCCGGTTGAGCGCGTTGGAACAGCAATATGCCAATGTGCAGCGCAGGCTGGACCGGGTGGATGACCGGCTGGAACGGATGGAGCGGCGGCTGGATTTGACGGAGAGCGCCGGCTGAGGCGGGACGAAATCAACCGCCCCGAATAAACCCACCCGCAATCACCCGCGCGCCCTGATACAACACCGCCGCCTGTCCTGGCGCCGCAATCCCCGGCACATCCGGCGTCAGGGTCAGCCCTGTGCCATCCCATTCCGCCATCATCGGCGCCGGCTGTTCGCGCCCGCGCAGCTTCGCCGCGCAGCGGAAGGCGCCGGCGGGCGGTTCGATCAGCCAGTTCACCTCGCCCACGCGGATCTGCGCCTGGGCCAATGCGGCGCGATGCGCCACCACCACGCGGCGGCGCGGCGCGTCGAGCTGCGCCACGAAGAGCGCCTCCTCATCCTCGCGGCGCGAAAGGCCGAGGCCGCGCCCCTGGCCCACCGTGTAGCGCGCCAGGCCGCGATGCTGGCCCAGCACCTTGCCGTCCGCGTCCACGATCTCGCCCGGCTCCAGCGCCTCGGGCCGGAACTTCGCGACGACATCGGCATAGGTGCCGGTGGGGACGAAGCAGATGTCCTGGCTGTCGGGCTTCTCCGCCACGGCCACACCGAGCCGCGCCGCATGGGCGCGCACCTCGGCCTTGCTGGCGAAGCCGCCGAGCGGGAAGAGCGTGCGCGCCAGTTGCGCGCGGGTGGTGTGAGCCAGGAAGTAGCTCTGGTCCCGCACGGGGTCGGCGGCCATGTGCAGTTCCGGCCCGTCCAGGCGCTGGGCGTAGTGGCCGGTGGCGAGCATCTCGCAGCCGAGATCGGCGGCGAGTTCCGTCAGGTCGTGGAACTTCACGGTCTGGTTGCAGCGGATGCAGGGGATGGGGGTTTCGCCGCGGGCGTAGCTGTCGGCGAAGTCCTGGATCACGGCGTCGCGGAAGCGCTGCTCGCGGTCCA
>JAIYDS010000164.1 GCA_027487385.1 Acetobacteraceae bacterium
AAGGTGCGAGAGCGCCGCGGCTGAGCAGCCACGCTGCGGCTCAATCGAGACAGTGGCTCTCGAGCCGCAGGGTCCTTCCTGGCCCCGCTGTATGCGGGGGGCGGAAGCGCGCAACATTCTTAGCGCCAGGCCATTTTTCCAGGTTGCCACGTCGCCGCGTTGCCAGCCCCACGAGGCGGCACCTTTCACCACCACCATCGATCCCAGCAGGTGCGCATGCCCCAGGCCCCATGGTCTGCGAGCGCGGTCGAGGCGCGCGCGGTCGCCGCGCTGCTGCCCTATGCCGGCAATGCGCGCACGCATTCCGCCGAGCAGGTGGCGCAGATCGCGGCCAGCATCCTGGAGTTCGGCTTCGTGGCGCCGGTGCTGGTCGATGAGCGCGGCGAGGTCATTGCCGGCCATGGTCGCCTGCAAGCCGCCAAATCCCTGGGCCTGGAGACCGTCCCGACCATCACCCGCGCCGGCCTGACGGAGGCGCAGAAGGCCGCCTACCGCCTGGCGGACAACCGTATCGCCCTGAACGCCGGCTGGGACGAAGCACTGCTCGCCGCCGAGGTGGCCAAGCTGCAGGAGATGGGCGGCCTCGATCTGGCGCTGACTGGCTTCGATGCGGGTGAGCTCGATCGGCTGCTGGCTGGCATGGAGCCGGTGGCAACGGAGCCTGGCAACGGGCCTCTTGCCAGCCCCGCCGTTGCCAGCGCCGACGCCCCTGGCAACGAGGCGCCGGCGGACGAGCTTCGCGTCGGAAGCAGTGCTTCCGACCCCGCGGACGCCGAACCGGAGCCGCCGCGCCAGGCCGTCACCCGTCCCGGCGATCTCTGGCTGCTGGGCGAGCACCGCCTGCTGTGCGGCGACAGCACCGACGCCGCCACCGTGGCGCGCGTGATGGGCGAGGACCGCGCCGCGCTCGTGTTCACCTCCCCGCCCTACGGGAACCAGCGGGACTACACCACCGGCGGCGTCTCCGATTGGGACGCCCTGATGCAGGGCGTGTTCCAGCATCTCGACGCGGCCATGCGGCCGGACGGTCAGGTGCTGGTGAATCTCGGCCTGATCCACCGCGACAGCGAATGGATCCCGTACTGGGCCGGCTGGCTCGACTGGATGCGCGCCCGCGGCTGGCGGCGCTTTGGCCTCTACACCTGGGACCAGGGGCCCGGCCTGCCCGGCGATTGGAACGGTCGCCTCGCACCCGCATTCGAGTTCCTCTTCCACTTCAACCGCCAGGCCCGGCAGGCGAACAAGATCGTCCCCTGCAAATGGGCCGGTACGCCGAACAAGGGCAGCGGGCTGCGCGCCGTCGATGGGACCATCTCCGAATACCAGCACGCCGGCCTGCCGGTGCAGGACTTCCGGATCCCCGACAACGTGCTGCGACTGACCCGGCACAAAGGCCGCGGCATCGAAACGGAGCATCCTGCGGTATTCCCGGTGGTGCTGCCCGAGTTCCTGATGCGGACATACACCGACGAGGGCGAGGTCGTGTTCGAGCCCTTCGGCGGCAGCGGAACGACCATCCTGGCCGGCCAGCGCACCAGCCGCCGCGTGTGCGCGATCGAACTGGCGCCCGCCTATGTCGACCTGGCGATCGTCCGCTGGCGGATGCTGCATCCGGACCTGTCAGTGACGCTGGCCGATGATGGGCGTGATTATGATGCCGTTGCCGCGTCGCGGATGGAGGTCACTGCCGATGTGGCCTGACCTTCAGATGGAGATGATGCCGGTGGCATCGCTCGCGGCCTATGCCGCCAATGCGCGCATGCACCCCACCGAGCAGGTGGCGCAGCTGGCGGCGTCCATTGCCGAGTTTGGCTTCAACGTGCCGGTGCTCGTAGATGATGCCGGCGTTCTGATCGCGGGCCATGGCCGCGTGCTCGCCGCCAAGGCCCTCGGGCTCGACGCGGTGCCCGCCATCCGGCTCGGCCATCTGACCGAGGCTCAGGCGCGGGCCTTTCGGCTGGCGGACAATCAGCTGGCGCTGAATTCGACCTGGGACGAGAGCTTGCTCGCCGCCGAGCTGCGGGAGCTGCGCGCCGACGAATTCGACCTTGGAGTAATCGGCTTCGATCAGGCGATGCTCGACCGGCTGTTGGCCGCCGGCGCGGGCGACGAGGGGAGCGCAGGCGCCGGTGATCCCGATGCGCCGGCGCCCGAGCCACCGGTCGTGCCGGTCACGCGTCCCGGTGATCTCTGGCAGCTCGGGCCGCACCGCCTGCTCTGCGGCGATGCCACCTCCGCCGCCGATGTCGCCCGCCTGCTGGCCGGTGCGTCGCCGCATCTGATGATCACTGACCCGCCCTATGGCGTGAACTACGATCCCGAATGGCGGAACGAGGCCGGCGTCTCGGCCACAATGCGCACCGGCAAGGTGGCGAATGATGATCGTGCCGATTGGCGGCAGGCCTGGGCGCTGTTCCCCGGCGCCGTGGCTTATGTCTGGCACGCCGGCGTGCACAGCCGCACGGTGATCGACAGCCTGGAGGCCGTGGGCTTCGTGATCCGCAGCCAGATCGTCTGGGCCAAGTCGCGCTTCGTGCTGGGGCGCGGCGATTATCATTGGCAGCACGAGCCGTGCCTCTACGCGGTCCGCAAGGGTGCGACCGGCCACTGGCAGGGCGCGCGCGACCAAGCCACGCTCTGGGCCATCAGCAGTGGGGGCGACGAGGACGCCGCCACGGTGCACGGCACGCAGAAGCCGGTCGAGTGCATGCGGCGCCCGATCATCAACAACAGCGCGGCCGGCGAGGCGATCTATGATCCGTTCCTCGGCAGCGGCACGACTCTGATCGCCGCGGAGACGATAGGCCGCGCCTGCTACGCGGTGGATATCGATCCCCGCTATGTCGATGTGGCCATTCAGCGCTGGCAGAACCTCACCGGCAAGGCCGCGGTGCTCGCGGGTGAGGATCGGGTGTTCCGGGACGTGGCCGCAGCGCGTGGTGTGGCACTCGCGGCGTGATGCGTCAGCGGGGTGCCGTTGCGGCCTTCCGGGCCGCGTCGAATGCGGCGATGGCAGCAGGCCAATCCAGGCTGGCGCTGTTGCCGAGCATCTGTATCGCCGTGAGGGCCACGCGGCGGCGCGACCAGTAGTTTCCGTCCAGCGTGGCGAGCCAGCCTGCGAGGCCCTGCGCGGCGAGCGCCGTGGCGGCCCCCTCAACTTCCGCCGCGCTGGGTGGTGCGGCGCGCCCCATGGTCACGTGGCGGCCATCCTGCGCCAGGATGATCCAGCGGCGTTCGCAGGGCATCAGCCCTCCTCCTTCTCGGTCTGCCAGGTGGCGTAGTCCACCGTGGCGTAGATCCCGCGGCCGTCGCTGGCGGTGCAGACCTGGATCGTCGCGCGGCCCACGCTGTCGGTGCTGCGCGGCGCGGTGGCGAGAAGCCGGCGCCAGGCGGCGCGATCCTGTGGGCCTTCGGCGGTCGTATGCAGGAGGATGGTGGTGCTCATCGTCGTCTCCGTCTCGGCGGGGCGGGATGCCCCTGCGCGTGACGGACGATTCGCGCTGTGTCGGAGCGCAGCCAACTCGATAAAGCGCCGGGAATCTGGATGATCCCCGGCGCTTCCGATGATGTTCAGTGGCGTGGCTGAGATGCTTCACTCCGCCAATGCGTAGATCGTGAAGGACCCCTTCGCGCCGGTCTTGTTCGGGCCGACCATCCGCTCCCGCGACTTCACCTCGACCGCGTGGCCCTTCTTCTTCAGGCCGGCGAAGAAGCCGCGGACCGTGTGTTGTGCCCATCTCGTGGCCTCGGCGATCTGCGCGACGGTGGCGCCCTCGGGCCGGCGCAGCATGGCCAGGACCTGCTCCTGCTTCGTGCCCTCGCGCGGCTTGCGCGGCGCGCCCGGCTCGCGCGCGACGCGGGCGGGCTTGCCAGCGAGCAGGCTGCGCAGGGCTTCCATCGGCGCGTCGAGGGCGCCGATCATGTCGCCCTCGCGGTTCGCCTCGTCGTCCCAGGCGGCGAGGATCGCCGCGGCGGCATCGCGCAGGCTGGTGCGCGGCGTGGCGGCGGGTGTCGCAAGGGCCTGGTCGAGCATGGCGATTTCCTCCGCCAGGGGCGCGCCCTGGGCGGGTTCGGTTTGCTCCTCGGGGGCATCCTCCTCGGCGGCGGCGTCCGCGCCCGTGGGCGCCGTGTCGGGCACGCTGCCCTCGATGCCCGAGCAGTCCGGCTCGCCGGCCCCCGCGTCGCCCTCGTTCGGGTCGATGCCGATGGCGCGCAGCCCCTCGTCGGTGATGCGCGCCACGATCCAGGTGCCGTCGTCATCCTGCCGCCAGCCCAACCCGACATGGTCCCGCGGGGCGTTGATCTCGGTGAGCAAGTTGTTCTTGATCAGGCTGCGGAACACCGCGTTGCGCGCCGCGGCCGGCAGGGTCTTCGGCGCGCGGGCGAGGCCCATCTCGTGCTGCGCGGCGGCGCTGAGGATCACGCGCTGAGTGTCGGAAAGCTTGGTCATCGTGGTGGTCTCCGGTTCCGGGTGCCGGCCATCGGCCCCTACTGCCGGGAGCCCCGCCGGGCAGAACCCGGTCGGGGCGGTGCGGAAGTGGCCCGCTTCAGGCTTCGTATTCGCCGCGGCGGAAATGCTGGTCCGCGATGTCCTTCAGCTTCGCAGTGGCATCCGAAAGCCAGGCCGCTTCGCCCCAAAGCACCTCCTCGGGGTCCGCGCCGAAATGGTCCGCGCTGGCCTGGGTGAGTTCGGCGAGGAGGGCGTC
>JAIYDS010000165.1 GCA_027487385.1 Acetobacteraceae bacterium
GTGCAGGTGCTTTCCAGTTTTGAAGACAAGCCAGGCTCCCTGGTCGTGGATGAGGACGAGATCATGGAGAAGCCGATCGTTTCCGGCATTGCCTATTCGCGCGATGAGGCGAAGGTCACGCTGCGCCGCGTGCCCGACCGCCCGGGTGTCGCCGCGCGCGTCTTTGGCCCGCTTTCCGCGGCCAATGTGAATGTTGACATGATCGTCCAGAACATCGGCGCCGACGGCGGCACGGACATGACCTTCACGGTCGGCCGCTCGGACCTTCCGCGCGCCAGGGACATCCTGGAAAAGGCCAAGGGTGAACTGGGCTATGAGGCGCTGATCGCCGATTCCGACGTGGCGAAGATCAGCGTCGTCGGCATCGGCATGCGCACCCATGCGGGTGTCGCCTCCACCATGTTCAAGACGCTGGCCGACAAGGGCATCAACATCCAGGTGATTTCGACCTCCGAGATCAAGGTGAGCGTGCTGGTCGCGGCCGACTACACCGAGCTGGCCGTGCGCGCCTTGCACACGGCCTATGGGTTGGATGCCGCATGAGCCCCGATCGCTGCAGGGCGCAAGGCGCCAGCCTGAGCACCGGAAGCGTGAATCGGAGGCCCAAGTGATGGACGCGCTCGCCACCCCGCCCCCGGCCGCCTTTGCCGAATTGGACCGGCTGATGGCGCGCGGCGCCAGCTTCTTCGGCGCGCGCTATGCGCTGCTGGGCGGCGCCATGTCCTGGGTGAGCGAGCGCAACCTGGTGGCCGCACTTTCCAACGCCGGCGCCTTCGGCGTCATCGCCTGCGGCGCCATGGAGCCGCACCATCTGGATGCCGAAATCGCCGGCACCAAGGCGCTGACCAGCAAGCCCTTCGGCGTGAACCTCATCACCATGCATCCGCGGCTGGAGCAGCTGGTGGACACCTGCCTCGGGCATGGGGTCAGCCATATCGTCTTCGCCGGCGGCATCCCGCCGGGTTCGGCCATCAAGCGGGCCAAGGACGGCGGGGCCAAGATCGTCTGCTTCGCGCCCGCCCTGGCGCTGGCCAAGAAGCTGATCCGCTCCGGCGCCGATGCGCTGGTGATCGAGGGCAGCGAGGCGGGCGGGCATATCGGCCCGGTCAGCCTGAACGTACTGGCGCAGGAAATCCTGCCGCACATCACCGAAGTGCCGGTCTTCGTGGCCGGCGGCATCGGGCGGGGCGAGGCCATCCTCTCCTATCTGGAGATGGGTGCGGCCGGCGCGCAGCTCGGCACGCGCTTCGTTTGCGCCACCGAGAGCATCGCGCATGCCAATTTCAAGCGTGCCTTCATCCGCGGCGCGGCGCGCGATGCGCTGCCCACCATCCAGCTGGATGAGCGCTTCCCCGTCATCCCCGTGCGTGCCCTGCAGAATGAGGGCACCAAGCGCTTCATGGAACACCAGGCCATGGTGCTGAAGCGCTTCCAGGCGGGCGAGCTCGCCAAGGAAGCCGCACAGCTCGACATCGAGCATTTCTGGGCCGGCGCGCTGCGCCGCGCCGTGATCGAGGGCGATGTGGAGCAGGGCTCCCTCATGGCGGGCCAGTCGGTCGGCATGGTGACGCGCGAGCAGCCGGCGGCCGAGATCGTGGCTGAGCTGATCGGCCAGGCGGCGGCGGCCATCGCGGCCCGCCGCGGCCTCGCATGAAGTTTCCGCCAACCGGCGCCCAGCCGGCCTTGGGGGGCTTTGCGCCCCGCCTCGGTTGGGGTTAACCATGCCCGCGTGTTCGACGACATGAAACGCTTCCGCCCCCAGGAGGCCCAGCCCGTGGATGCCGCCCGGCTCGGTGAGGAATTGCGCGATGCGCGCCTCGCCCTCGGCCTCTCGATCGAGGATGTCTCGGCGCAGCTGCGCATCCGCCGGGTCTATCTCGTGGCCCTGGAGGAGGGGCGCGTGCGGGACCTGCCCTCGCCGGCCTATGCCGTGGGCTTCGTGCGCAATTATGCGGGCGCCTTGGGGCTCGACCCTTCCGACATGGTGCGCCGCCTGCGCGATGCCGTGGCCGCCGCCCCGCGCAAGACCGATCTGGTCTTCCCCGAGCCGGTGCCGGAGCGTGGCTTCCCGACCGGCGTCCTGGTCCTGGTGGGCGCCGTGATCGCGATCGGCGCCTATGTGGCCTGGTACAATTGGGCCGGGACCGGCCAGCGCAGCGTGGATGCCGTGCCGCCGGTGCCCGCCCGTCTGGAGCCCGCCGCCCGCACGGGCGAGGCGCTGCGCCCCGCCGCGCCCGCCCCCGCGCCGGCAGCGTCGCCGCCCACGCCCGGCGTGATCACCACCACCCCCAGCGGCGTCGTGCCCGTGCCGGTTCTGCCCGTGCCGACGCCCGTGCCCGTGCAGGTCCCGCCCCCGGCCGCCGCCCCCACCCCGCCGCCTCCCCCGGCTGACCAGCCGCGCATCGTCCTGCGCGCCCGGGCCGAGATCTGGACCCAGGTGCGGGACACGCGGGCGAACCAGACCCTGATCTCCCGCAATCTGCGCGCCGGCGAGAGCTTCACCGTGCCGAACCGCGAGGGGCTCCTGCTTTCGGTCGGCAATGCGGCGCTGCTGGAGGTTCTGGTGGATGGGCAGCTTTCGCCCGTCTTCGGGAATACGCCTGGCGTTCGGCGCGATGTGCCGCTCGTGCCGGAGCGGCTGCGCCCCGCCGCCGCCACGCCCCCTGCTGCCACGCCTGGCGCCGCCCCGGCGCCACCGGCCGCCCAGCCGCCGGCGCCGGCCCGGTTGAACCCACCGCCAGCCCCCCCGGCGCGCCCGCCGCAATAGCGCGCTTGGGCATTCCCGGCGCCCCGCCTATATTGCGGGCCGAACGCCTGATCCGAGGGAATGCATGAGCTACCGGCCTTATCAGCATATCGCGCGCCGCAAGTCGCGCCAGATTCGCGTCGGCAAGGTGCTGGTGGGGGGCGATGCCCCCATCAGCGTGCAGACCATGACGAACACGCTGACCTCCGACGCCGCCGCCACCATCGCGCAGATCCGCAAGTCGGAACTGGCTGGCGTGGATATCGTTCGCGTCTCCTGCCCGGATGAGGAAAGCACCGCGGCCTTGGCCGAGATCGTGCGCGAGGTGAATGTCCCGATCGTCGCCGACATCCATTTCCACTACCGCCGCGCCATCGAGGCCGCCGAGGCCGGCGCGGCCTGCCTGCGCATCAACCCTGGCAATATCGGCTCGGCCGAGCGGGTGAAGGAAGTGGTGAAGGCGGCGCGGGACCATGGCTGCGCCATCCGCATCGGCGTGAATGCCGGGTCCTTGGAAAAGCACCTGCTGGAGAAGTATGGCGAGCCGAACCCGGAGGCGCTGGTCGAAAGCGCGCTGTGGCATGCCGACCACCTGCTGCAGAACGACTTCCACGAGTTCAAGATCAGCGTGAAGGCGAGCGATGTCTTCATGGCCGTCGCCGCCTATACCCAGTTGGCCGAGCAATGCGACCACCCGCTGCATATCGGCATCACCGAGGCGGGCGGGAAGCGCGCGGGCACGGTGAAATCCGCCATCGGCCTGGGCAACCTGCTCTGGGCCGGCATTGGGGACACCATGCGAGTCTCGCTGAGCGCCGAGCCGGAGGAAGAGGTCTCGGTCGCCTGGGACATTCTGAAATCCCTGCATCTGCGGCATCGCGGCGTGAAGATCATCTCCTGCCCCTCTTGCGCACGGCAGGGCTTCGACGTGATCCGCACGGTGGAAAAGCTGGAGGAGCGCCTGGCCCATGTGACCCAACCGGTCAGCCTTTCCATCATCGGCTGCGTGGTCAATGGCCCGGGCGAGGCGCTGATGACCGATATCGGCCTGACCGGCGGCGGGGCGAGCCGCCACATGGTCTATTCCGCCGGCAAGCAGGACCACACGACCGACACCGAGGCGATGATCGACCATCTGGTCGGGTTGGTGGAGGCGCGGGCGGCGGTGCTCCAGGCCGAGGCGGATGCGAAGAAGGCGGAAGAGGCGAAGGCGAAGATCGCGGCGGAGTGAGGCTTGAAGGTGACCGGATTCACTCATAAGTATTACTTCTGAGGATGAGGCAATACTCATGGGTATGCCGATCACCAGCAAGGGGCAGGTCACCATCCCCAAGCCGATGCGGGACCGTCTAGGCCTGGTTCCGGGAAATCGCGTCGAGTTCGAGGCGCTGCCCGATGGTCGCGTCGCCATCAGCAAGGCTGCCGCGCCCGAGGACGACTATGCGCAACGCATCGCCCGCGCCCGCGGCATGGCGACGGAATTGGACGGTCTCTCCACCGACGAAGTGATGCGCCTGCTGCGCGGCGATGACGACGCGGCGTGACCTTTCTTGACGCCAATATCCTGCTCAACATCGCGCAGGGCCAGGGCGAATGGTTTGATTGGTCCAGCGCCCGTTTGCAGGAGAGGCGGGGCGCCGGCGCCTTCGTGATCAATGATGTCGTCTATGCCGAAATCTCCGTGGGCTTCGCCGCCATGGAGCGGCTGGAAGCGTTCCTGGATCTGCTGGGCGTGACGTTGGAGCGCTCACCCAAGCCCTCCCTGCTGCTCGCCGCCCGCGCCCATCTGGCCTATCGCCGTCAGGGCGGCACCAGGCTGGGCGTCCTGCCCGATTTCTTCATTGGTGCGCATGCGGTCCATGCCGGCTGGCCACTTCTGACGCGGGATGCCCGCCGCTACCGTGCCTACTTTCCCACGCTGGAGATCATCGCGCCGTAACCCTTGCCCCCCGGCCCTTCACCCGCTACCCGCCATCCCCATCATGTCCAGCATCAAGCTCCAGCCGCCGCGCGGCACGCGTGACCTCATTGGCGAGGAATTCCGGCGCCACCACCGCGTCATCAAGACCGCGCGCCGCATCTCCGCGCTCTATGGCTTCGAGGAGTGGGCGACGCCCATCTTCGAGGACACGCGCGTCTTCTCGCGCGGGTTGGGCGAGACCTCGGATGTGGTCAGCAAGGAGATGTACGAATTCACGGATCGCGGCGGCGAGAGCGTCACGCTGCGGCCCGAGAACACCGCCGGCGTCTGCCGCGCCCTCGTCTCCAACGGGCTGACGCAATCCCTGCCGCGCAAGGTTTTTTATGCGGGCCCCATGTTCCGCTATGAGCGCCCGCAGGCCGGCCGCTATCGGCAATTCCACCAGATCGGCGCCGAGGTGCTGGGTGCGGCCGAACCCTTGGCCGATGCCGAGGTGATCGCCTGCGGCTACCACATCATCCGCGAACTCGGGCTGGATGAGGGCGTGATCCTGGAGGTGAACACGCTGGGCGATGCCGAAAGCCGCGATGCCTATCGCGCCGCCCTCATCGCGCATTTCACCGCACACCGCGACAAGCTGAGCGAGGACAGCCAGCGGCGCCTGGAGAAGAACCCGCTGCGCATCATCGACAGCAAGGAGGCGCAGGACCGCGCCTTGGTGGCCGATGCGCCGACCATCGAGCCCTTCCTGACGGCAAACGCCCGAGCCCATTGGGACACGCTGCGCCGCCACCTGACCGCCTTCGCCGTGCCCTTCCGCGAGAATCCGCGCATCGTCCGCGGCCTGGACTATTACAGCCACACCGCCTTCGAATTCGTGACGGATCGCCTGGGTGCCCAGGGCACCGTCATGGGCGGCGGCCGCTATGACGGCCTTGTTGAGGAGATGGGCGGCCCCGTGACGCCCTCCGTCGGCTGGGCGGCCGGCGTGGAGCGGCTGGCCATGCTGATGGAAAAGGCCGGTCTCACGCCGGCCGCCCCCCGCCTGGTCACCGTGATTCCTGTCAGCGAGGCCGAGGAAGGCGTCGCGCTCAACATCCTGCAATCCCTGCGCGCGGCGGGCATCGGCGCCGAGATGGGCTATCGCGGCAATCTCAAGCGCCGGATGGAGCGCGCCAACAAGCAGGGCGCCCGCGCGGCCCTCATCATCGGCGAGACCGAGGCCGCCCAGGGCGTGGCCCAGCTGCGCGACCTCGACGCCGGTACGCAGGAGCAGGTGGCCTTTGCCGCGCTGGTGGAGCGCCTCCGGAAGTGAGCCTTCCCGCCTCGCTCGACCGCGTCATGGTCCGCGCGGAGGAGCTCCGCGCGCAGTTGGAAACGGCCGATGGCGCGCAGATCGGCGCCATGTCGAAGGAGCTCTCCAGCCTCGAACCGCTAGTCGAGAAGGTGCGCGAATACCAGGCGCTGGAAGCCGCCCAGGCCGAGGCGGAAGCCCTGCTGAGCGACCCCGAGATGCGCGAGCTGGCCGAGGCCGAGTTGCTCGACGCCAAGCATCGCCTGCCGAAGCTGGAGCGCGAAATCCGCCTGATGCTGCTGCCCAAGGATGCGGCGGATGAACGCAGCGCCATCCTGGAAATCCGCCCCGCGGCCGGCGGTGACGAGGCCGGGCTTTTCGCGGGCGAGCTGTTCCGCGCCTATCAGAAATACGCGGAAGGCGTGGGCTGGCGCTTCACCATCCTCGAATATGACGAGAACGAGCTCGGCGGCATCAAATCCGCCACGGGCGAGATCGAAGGACAGGGAGTCTTCGCGCGCCTCAAATTCGAAAGCGGCGTGCACCGCGTCCAGCGCGTGCCGGCGACCGAGACGCAGGGCCGCATCCACACCTCCACCGTGACCGTCGCCGTGCTGGCCGAGGCGGAAGAGGTGGATGTGCGCATCGAGGAGAAGGACCTGCGCATTGACACCTACCGCGCCCAGGGGGCCGGCGGGCAGCATGTGAACAAGACCGACAGCGCCGTCCGCATCACCCATATCCCGACCGGCACCGTGGTCGCGATGCAGGAAGAGAAGAGCCAGCACAAGAACAAGGCCAAGGCCATGAAGATGCTGCGCGCCAAGATCTATGACGCGCAGCGCCAGGCCCTGGATTCCGCCCGCGCCGCCGACCGCAAGGGCCAGGTCGGCACCGGCGACCGCAGCGAGCGCATCCGCACCTACAACTTCCCCCAGGGCCGCGTGACGGACCACCGCATCGGCCTGACGCTGCACAAGATCGACCGCGTGATGATGGGCGAGATGGGCGAGATCTTCGATGCGCTGATCAGCGAGGATGAGGCGCAGCGCCTGGCGGCATCGAATTGAGCTGCGAGCCGGGCGAAAGCGTCGGCGCCTTTCTCTGCCAGGCGGGCCAATTGCTGCGCGCCGCCGCCATCGA
>JAIYDS010000241.1 GCA_027487385.1 Acetobacteraceae bacterium
CATGAATGGGCGGATCGGGAGCAGACCTTGCGCAGCTATGAGCTGTTTGCCCGTTGGGTGATGCCGCGCTTCCAGGGCAGCCTGCGCATGCCGGCCGAGAGCCGGGAATGGTGCTACCAGAATCGCGAGGGGATTTTCGCGCCGAACCTGCAGGCGCTGAAGAAGGCCTTCGTGGATGCCGGCCAGGCCGTGCCGGAGATGGAGCGCCTCAAGCTGCGCGAGCGCCAACCGGGCGAGTAGCCTCCTCCAGCGCGCGCGCCTGGTATTCGATGCGCGCGGAAATGGCGGTGAGACTCTCCACGCTGGCCTTCACCTCGGCGGCGGCGCTGCGGGCCACGCGCGTGGCGAGGATTTCGGCGCGGGCCGTCGCATTGGTGCTGCGCTCCTCGCAGCCGGCGATCAGCGCGATGAGCTGCTGGCTGTGCGCGGCCACGCGCTCCACCGAGGCCAGCGTCTCCTGCTGCTGTTGCAGCAGCAGGGCCGTGCCCTCGCGCAGCGCATGGGCGAAGGCGGTGACGGAGCGGCGCATCTCTTCCAGCTCGGCCGCTGAGGGCCCAGGCGGTGGCGGTGGCGGTGGTGGTGCGGGCGCTGCGACCGGGCGGGCGCGGCGCAGCAGCAGGGCGGAGAGGGTGAGGCTGCCGCAGAGGGCGAGCGCGATCAGCGCCAGCAGGCCCGCGGTCAGCCAATCCGTGGGCAGCCAGGCCATGGGCGCGGCCGCGGCGGGTGTGGCGAGCAGGGCGGCGGGAAGGGCCAGCATCCCGGCCCGGCCCAACGGACGGAGTCCCGGGGCGGGAGGGTATGGGGGGCGCGGCTGCATCGGGCCGGCATAGGCGGGTCGGGGTAAAGAAAGCCTTGCCGCCGGGGCCTTTGCCGATTGTTAAGCCCGCTGCCGCCATCCTGCCCCGACAAGCCCCGGGAGTGACCAGGATGGTCCATGCCAGCAATCTTTGCGCGCCGCTGATCGCCGTCCAGGGCGCAGCGCCGCCGGAGCTGGAGGCGGTGGGCGTGCCACTGCGCCGGCTGGATGGCGCTGGCCCGCTGGCGGCGCAGCTGTATCGCGCCGATCTCGCGCGGCTGGACCTGCTCTGGCTTGAAAACCCTGAGGCCTTGCTGGATTGGGACCTGACCACGCCCGAGGTGACGCGCATCGCCTGGGACCGCCATTGCACCATCCCCGCCGGGCTGCCGGCCCATCTGCAATCCGCCGGCTATCGCCTGGCGGAGGCCGGCCTGGCCCAGCGCGACCCGGCCCGACCGGCGCCGGGGGATGTGCCGGCCCTGCGCGCCTTGGCCGAGACCCTCCCGCCCGAAGCGGCGCTGCCTTTGCTGCGGCTGATCGCGCCCTGGGATGCGGCGGCGCGGCGGGCGCTGGTGGCGCAACTGACCGCGCAAGGCGCCTGGGCCGCGGCGCTGCACCAGGCCGCCGGATTCTGCGCGGCCGACACAGCGGCGGCGGGCGCGCTGGAGGGCTTCAACCGCGCCATCGCAGGAGGCGAACTGGCGGAGGCGGAGCGCATGGCCGCTGCGCTGGCGGTCTATGGCCCGGGCAATCCCGCGGTGCTGGAGGCGGCACTGGCCTGCAACCGCAACCTGGGCCATGCCGCCCGCGCGCAGCGCTTCGCCCGCACGCTGCTGGCGCTCGATCCGCATCACGCCGGCGCGCATCTCGTCCTGCTGGAACAGGCGGTGGCCGAGGGCGACCGGGCCGCGGAACTGGCCCATCGCAGCGGCCTCGCGCTCTCGCCGCCCGAGGCGCTGCACCCGCTGCGCCGCCTGCATGAGGCGCATCGCGCCATCAGCCTGCATCTGCTGCACCCGCTGGATGTGCCGGGCCGCGCCGCCGTGCAGGCGCTGGTCGGCGCGGCGCATGGCGTGGACCCCATGGCCCTGCCCGAGGGCGAGGCACGGCATTGGGCGCGGCATTACCGGCATCTCGCGGAAGCGGCTGATCCGGCGCTGCTGGGCCGCAGCGCCGCGCCGCTGGCGGTGGAGGCGCTGCACCGCGCCGCCGGGCGGCCGCTCAGCTGGGCCGGGCTGCGGCGCCAGGCGCGCGGGGCGAAGCTCGCCTTCGTGGTGGCGGCGGATGCTGCCTATCTGCGGCTTTACGGCCGCGCCTATCTGACCTCCATCCTGCGCCATGCGGACCTGCCCGCGGTGATCCTCGTGCATGTCATCGGCGGCGCGCGGCAGCTGCCGGATCTGATCCGGCTGATGGATCTCGCCGACTCGCGCATCCTCTACACCGCCGATGATTTCGCCCCGGGCGACGTTACCACCCAATGCCATGACAGCGGCGGGCCGCGCGCCCTGCCGGTGGCGCATTTCCAGTGCGCGCGCTTCGCCATGGCGCGGCGCGTGCTGATGGAGCTGCGCCTGCCCGTCCTCGTCTCCGACATTGATGCCGTGCTGCAACGCGGTGTGGCGGAGCTGATCGCGCGCTTCGCGGATTGCGACGTGGTGCTGAACCGCAATGAGGCGAGCGAGGCCTTTGGCAGCCACATCACCGCCAATCTGCTGCTGGCCTGGCCGACCGAGGCGGGGCTCGATTTCCTTGCCGGCTTGCAGGGCTATCTGGAGACGGCGCTGGCCGCGCCGCATGTCACGCGCTGGATTGACCAATGCGGGCTGCAGGCCTGCTGGAACGCCAGCAGCGCCCGCTTCGGCTGGTTCGACACCACGGCGGACATCAACAATGTGATGTATCCGCGCTGGATGCCGAACCCCTTCCTCTTCCTATCGCTGTTTCACGGCTTTGACATGGCGAGCCTGCCGCAAGCGGCCTGATGTTGGACCCTGGGGCCAGAGCCGGCCATCCGCCGGCAAGGGCCGCACCGCATCCAGCCGCGCGAGGCGCTCGGCATAGAAGCCATGGTAATCGGGGAGCGCGAGCATCTCTTCGGCCTCGTGATCCAGGCTCGTGCCGATTTCGAGATAGGCGTCGAGGTTGTCCAGGCGCGGCTGCGGCGTGCGGCCGGCCTGGTGGGCGCGGGCGGCCTGGGCATAGAGCCCCTCCAGCCGCTGCACGAGCTTTTCCATGTTGAACAGGTCACAGCGCGTGCGGCGGGCGGCGAGCGTCTTGCGATGGCGGGCCAGTTCCGCCGGATCCTGCGCGAGCGCGATGGCGCGGGCGACATAGTCATCCGGCGTGGCGCAGACCATGCCGGGCAGGCCGGCCGAGCGCACCAGGCTGCCACAAACGCGCGAGGCGAAGCTGCGCCCCGAGAGCGTCAGCACCGGCACACCCAGCCAGAGCGCGTCCGAGGCCGTGGTGTGCGCGCCATAAGGCGCGGAATCCAGAAAGAGGTCCGCCAGGCGATAGCGGGCCAGATGCTCGGGATTGGGCTGCTTGGGCGCGAAGATGATGCGGCCCTCGGCGATGCCGCGTGCGGCCGCGAAGGCGCGCAGATTGGCGCGCATCTCCTCGCCCGAATCCAGCAGCCAGAGCACAGAGCCCGGCACCGCCAGCAGGATGTCCATCCAGCGCCCCATGGTGAAGCGCGAGAGCTTCTGCGCCGCGTTGAAGCAGCAGAAGACGAAGCCCTGCTCTGGCAGGCCGGCGGCGGCGCGGCTCGGCGTCGGCGCGATCACGCGCTTGCGGTCATTGGGCTGGTAGCAGGGCAGGCGCAGTACGCGCTCGGAATAGTAGAGCTCGGCCTCGGGCGGGATGATCCAGGGGTCGGCGATGATGTAGTTGTGCCAGGGCGTACCCAGCGTGCCGGGATAGCCGAGCCAGTTGATCTGCACCGGTGCCGGCCGCCGCGCGAAGATGGCGGTGCGCGCATCCCGCGTGTAGCCGTTCACATCCACCAGGATGTCGATGCCATCGGCCGCGATCCGCTCGGCTGCCGCGTCATCGCTGAGGGGGCGGATATCCACCCAATGCTCCACGGCGGCCTGGATGCGGGCCTGGAGCGCGGCATGGGAGGGCGGGCCGCAGTAATAGGCGGTCACCTCGACGCGGCTCTGGTCATGCAGCTCGAAGACCTCGGCCATCAGCGTACCGATGGCGTGGTCCCGCAGGTCGGAGGAGATGTAGCCGATGCGCAGACGCCGCCCTTGCAGCGCGATGGGTGCATCGCGTCGATCCTGCCGGCCCAGGAGCTGCCGCTCATCCACCAGGCTGCGGGCGTAGTGATGCGCGAGCCCCAGCTGCAGCAGCGGGTCATCCGTATAGGCCAGCATGGAAAGCGGACTGGTGCCGCGCAGCAGCCGGCGGCGTTCGCTGGCATCGCCGGGTGGCAGGGCGGGCCAGGCGCATTGCACCAGGCGCAGCGCCATGAATTGCTCGATCACGTCGCGCTGCTCGGGGTTGATCTCCAGGCATTGCCGCAGCATGGCCTCGGCCAAAGCCGGCTTGAGATGCTCGCTGAGCACGCGGGCGATCTGGCGCAGCGCCGTGAGCTTATAGGCGATGGCGGCGCCGGTGACGGCGACGAGGCGCTGCGCCACCCCCTGCCATTGCTCGATGGCCTGCGGCACGGCGCCGCTGCGTTCCAGCAGCCCGCCGAGGTTGATGCTGGCCGGCAGGAAGTCCGGATTCAGCGCGAGGCAGGCGGTGAGCGAGCCCATCGCCGCTTCCGCCTCGCCGCGTTCGCTGAGCAGGCAGGCATGGTTGAAATGCGCGATGTAGAGCTGCGGGTTGGCCGGATTGGCGCCAATCCAATGCGCATAGAGGCGGCAGGCCGCCTCACCTTCCCCCTGGGCGGTGAGGCGTTGGGCTTCCGCCACAAGGTCTGAGAGCGTCATCTCCAGGGTTTCGGACATCCTGTCCTCCTCTCTTCAGGCTCAGAGGCCGAGATAGGCCGTGATCTGTTCATCCGACATGCTGCCCACCTGCGTGGCGTCGAAGCCGGCGAGCTGGGTTTCGCTCAGGGCAGCGATGTTGGTGGTGGAAAGCTGGTCGATCTGCGTGGTGGTCAGCGCGCGGATCTGCGTCGAGGTGAAGGGCTCGACCGCGGTGGTGGTGAGCGCGCCGATGACCGTGGTGGTGAGCGCGCCGATCTGCGAGGCGCTCAGCGAGGCCACCTGGGTGGAGGAGAATTCCCCGATATCGGTGCTGGAGAGCCCCTGCACCTGGGTGGTTGTGATGCCACGCAGCTGCAGTGTGCTCATCCCCTCCACCTGGGTGGCATCGAGCGCGGAGAGGTTGGTGGCGCTCAGGGCCGCGATCTGGGAGACGCCCAGCGCACCGACCTGGGTGGCGGAGAGTTCACCCACATCGGTGGCGGTGAGGCCGCGGATCTGGGTGGCGGTCACACCACCGATCTGGGTGTTGGTCAGGGCGGCGACCTGTGTGCCGTCCATGGCGGAGAGGCCGGTGGCGGAGAGGCCTGCGATCTGGGAGGCGGCGAGGGCGCCGATCTGGGTTGCGGTCAGCTCACCCACATCGGTGGCGGAAAGGCCGCCCATCTGTGTGGCGGTGATGCCGCGGACCTGGGTGGTGCTCATGGCGCCGATCTGTGTGGCGTCAAAGCTGGAGAGTGCGGTGGCGGTGATGCCGCCGATCTGGGATGCGGTGAGGCCGCCGATCTGTGTGGTGGAAAGGCTGGCCAGGTTGGTGGCGCCGAGCGCGCCGAGCTGTGTGGCGGAGAGGGCGCCGATCTGGGTGGAGGAGAGCTCACCCACATCGGTGGTGGAGAGGCCGCCGAGCTGGGCATTGGTCATGCCGCGGACCTGGGTGGTGGAAAGCGCGGCGACCTGCGTGGCGTCGAGGGCGGAGACGCTGGTGGCACTCAGCGCGCCGATCTGGGATGCGGTCAGGCTGCCGACCTGCGTGGCGGAGAGCTCGCCGAGATCGGTGGTGGTGAGGCCCTGGACCTGGGTGTTGGACAGTGCGCGCAGCTGGGTGCCGGAGAGGGCCGCGGCCTGTGTGGCATCGAGCGCGGAGAGGTTGGTGGTGGAGAGCGCGCCGATCTGGCTGGCGTTCAGCGCACCGACCTGCGTGGCGGAGAGTTCACCCACATCGGTGGCGGTGAGGCCGCGGATCTGGGTGGCGGTGACGCCACCGATCTGGGTGTTGGTCAGAGCGGCGACCTGGGTCGAATCCATCGCCGACAAATTGGTCGCCGAAAGCCCGCCGATCTGCGACGTGGTCAGCCCGCCGATCTGCGTCGTGCTGAGCGCCGCCACCTGCGTCGTCGCCAGCGCGCCCACCTGGCTCACCGTCAGGGCGCGGATCTGCGTGCTGCTGAATTCGCCGATATCCGTGGTCGTGAGCGCGCTGAGCTGCGTGTTGGTCAGCGCCCGGATCTGGGAGGTGTTCAGGGCCGCGACCCTGGTGGCGTCCAGCCCCGAAAGCTGCGTCGTGGTCAGCGCGCGCACCTGGAATTCGCCCAGCACCGCCAGTTGCTCGCCGCTGAAGCTCAGCTGCGCCGCCAGATAGGGGATCTGCGTGGCCGTGAGCCCCCGCACCTGGGAGGTGGAGAGCGCGCCGATCTGCGTGGCGCTCATCGTCTCGACCGCGGAGCTGCTCAGCGCGCCGATCTGGGTCGAGGTCATCGCGCTGATCTGCGTCGTGGACAGGGCCTGAACCGACGTCGTGGACAAGGCGCGGATCTGGTTGGTCGAAAGCAGCGAGATGGACATGGCGCATTCCTTTTCCAGAGAGGGCGGAGCCGGCGTCTTGCCGGCGGGGTCTCTGAGGGGCGCTCTCTGGGAAACACCACTCCCGCATCACGAAACTCGCAGGCGAAGGCTTACAAAGCGTGAATCGCGCCAAAGAAATTTCGCGAGGGTCAGGCGGCCTTGCGGCGGGCGGATGTGGCCGGCGCGTCGAAGGCGATGGCGCCGCGCCATTGCAGCATCGGCGGCTGCGGCCCACCACCGGGCGCAAGGCGCAGCAGCCCTGCCTCTTCGTGCCAGGACCAGGGCCGCGGCCCGGCCTGGGTGATGAGCCCCGCGGCAGCCACGCGCGGCAGCATGTCGAGCAGCAGCGCGGCCTGGGCCAGGCTGCATGGGCCGAGATCGGCCAGGGCGAAGGCGAAGCGGCCCTGCCGCGCCGCATGCCGCAGCAGCGCCTCCCAATCGCGCGGCTTGCGCGGGTCCCCTGCGAAGTGGAGCGGCGCCGATGCCGCGCCGAAGCTCGCATCGGCCGCGGTTTGCGTGGCACCCAGCGCGAGGACGGAGAAATCGCGGCACCGCCCGCGGGAGGCGGCCAGCCACGCGTCAAACCCGGCCACGGGCCCGCGCAGGGCTTGCGACGGGCGCGCCACCTCGCGCTCGAACAGGAAGTCCAGCTGCAGCAGACCGCCATTGTGGACGCCGCGCAGGCGATGGAATTCCGCCACCTCCGCGCTGCGGAAGCCCAGCGCCGCCAGCGCCGCGAAGACCTCCTCCGCCCGCGCGCCGCCCTGGTTGTATTCGACCAGCGAGATCTCGATCAGAATGTAATCCGCCTGGCGCAGCACCTCCTGCCCGCCGCGCAGCACATCCAGCTCGGCGCCCTGCGTGTCGATCTTCACGAAGTCGAAGCGGCGGCCAGCCAGCACATCGTCCAGCCGCCGCTTGGGGACGGGCGTGCGGACCAGCACCTCGTCGCGGAAGAAATGCGTGTTCTCCCGGTAGAGCGAAGTGCCGGTGGATTGCAGCCATTCGCGGGTGAGGAACAGCTCCGCCTCGCCATTCTCGTGGCTGGCGGCGAAGCCCAGCACCTCATGCCCGGTCGCGGCCAGGGCGGGCAGGCAATGCGGGTTGGGCTCCACCAGCGTGGGCACGCAATCGGGGAAGACCTGCCGGACCCCATGGGTGAAGTGGCCCAGATGGGCGCCCACATCGAGCAGGGTGCGGGGCGCATAGCCCGCGAAACGCAACGCTTCGAGCCGTTCTGGTCGCATGGGATCTCTCGCCGGGGTCCGGCCGGCGATTTTGCCGGCAGGGCGAGAGTGACCGGGATGGCTTACCGCGCGGTTAACGCAGGATTCAGCTCTCGGGCTTGATGTCCGCGCGGCGGATCACCGCGCCCCACTTCTCGTATTCCTCGCGTTGGATGCGGGCCAGTTCCTCCGGCGTCGAGGCCACCAGCTCATAGCCGAGTTCGAAGAAGCGGCGCGCCACATCGCTGTCGCGCGCGGTGGCGACCGTCGCGGCGTGCAGGCGCTGCACCACGGAAGGCGGCGCGCCGGCGGTCATGTAGATGGCGGCCCAGGTGTAGCTCTCGAATTCCGGCAGTCCCTGCTCGGCCACCGGCACCAGCTCGGGCATGTTCGGGATGCGCGTCTTCGTGCCCGCGCCGAGCGCGCGCAGCGTGCCCTGCTGCACCTGGCCGATGGCCGGCGCCAGCGCGTCGATCATGAAGGTGACGCGGCCCGCCAGCAGCTCGATGATGGCGGGGCCCGAGCCGCGCGTCGGGATATGCGTGGCCCGCACGCCGGCCAGTTGCAGGAAAAGCTCCGGCGCCAGATGGGTGATGGAGCCGGCACCGGTGGAGACGTAATTGTGCCGCCCCGGCTCCCGCCGCAGCAGGGCGATCAGCTCCTGCACATTGGTGAGGCCGGAGGCCGGGTTCACCAGCACCACATGCGGCACGCGGGCGATGAAGCTGATCGGCTGGAAATCCCGCACCGGATCGTAGCGCAGCGTGGGAAACAGCGCGGGGGCGATGCTGTTGGTGGCCCCCGTGGTGCTGAACAGCGTGTGGCCATCTGTCGCGCGCGCCACCACCTCGGCCGCGATGGTGCCGCCCGCGCCGGTCCGCCCCTCGATGATGACGGGCTGGCCCAGGCGCTGCTGCAGCCCGGGGGCGAGCAGCCGCGCCGTCAGATCCGTCACGCCGCCCGCCGCGAAGGGCAGGATCATGCGCAGCGGCTGGCGCGGCCAATCGGCCGTCTGAGCCTGGGCTGCCAGGGGCGCCGCACCAGCGGCGGCAAGCAGGGCACGGCGTTTCATGCGGGTCTCTCCAGCAATTCCTCGGGGATGGTCACGGTGAGCGACAGCAGGCGGAAGGAGTTGGTCTTGCCATGGCCATCCAGGTTCAGGCTGCCATTCACGCCGCCCTCCAGCACCTCATCCACCACGAAGTTGAAGCTGTGGATCAGCGGCAGGTCATGCCGCACGCAACTGGTGGCACCGCGATGGCGAAAGAGCGCCAGCACGCGCTCCGCCGTCACCTGCTCGGCCAGCAGCGGATAAAGCTCCGGCCGATAGGGAATGAGCGACATGTTGAGGCGGTTGCCCTTGTCGCCCGCGCGGCCATGCGCGACCTGGTGCAGGGGGACTTCGATCACGACAGAATCTCCCGCGCCGTCCGCACCGAGACCGTCACCGGCACGCGCTCGCGCAGCACCAGGTGGCTGCGCGTTAGGATGCGCGGCGTGACGCGCCAGCGCGCCCCGCCCGTGCCCGCCGTGCCGCAGCACAACATGGCCAGGACCTCCCGCGCCGCCTGGTCGGCATCGTCGCGCGTGCGCGCTTCGACGGCCAGGCGGATGCGGATCTCCGGCGGCTCCGGTCCGTCATAGCCGCGCCAGAGCGCGCCATCATCGCTGTCATGCACGCTGGCCACGCCGATCAGGTCCACCCGCGCGCGGACATCGAGGTGGCGGATCTTCATGCGGGCGAGCAGCACATCGGCGGTGGCGCGGGCGCGGGCCAGGGCATTGGGGCCGGCGACGGAGACCTCGCCCTCGCCGAGCCAGCTGCCCTCGAAGCTCGCCGTCACCTTCAGCGTATCGGGGCGCGGATGGCCGCGCAGCCCGTGCACGGCCAAGCGGTCCTGGCCCACCTGCTCCAGCGTGCAGCCGGTGATGTCCAGCACCACATCGGGCGTGATGTAGTGCGCCGGGTCATGCAGCTCATAGAGCAGCTGCTCCTTCACCGTGCGCAGATCCACGATGCCGCCGGTGTTCGCGGCCTTGGTGATGACCAGCCCGCCCTCCCGCGTTACTTCGGCGATGGGGAAGCCGATATTCGCGGGGTCGGGGATGTCCTTGAAGCCGGGGTCCCAGAAGACGCCGCCGGTGACCTGGCTGCCGCATTCCAGCAGGTGGCCGGTGGCGGCACCCAGCGCCAGCTTCTCCCAATCATCCGCGCGCCAGCCGAAATGATGCGCGAGGGGCGCGATGGCCAGCGCCGGGTCGCTGGTGCGGCCGGCCACCACCACATCCGCGCCCTCGGCCAGGGCCTGCACCAGCGGCTCCGCGCCGATATAGGCATTGGCGGCGATGAGGTTCCAGGCGCCCATGTCGAGCCCGGCATCCGCCTCATGCACCGGCAATTGCCCGCCGGCGACCAGGCCCGTCACGTCATCCCCCTCGACGAGCGCGATGCGCAGATCGGGCAGGCCCTGCGCCATGGCGAGGCGCGCCACGGCCCGCGCGGCGGCGGGCGGATTGGCCGCGCCCCAATTGCCCAGCAGCGGGATGCCGTGTTGCTTCGCCAGCGCCAGGATGGGCTCCAGCAGGCGTTCCAGCATGGGCTCATAGCCCGCCTCGCGGTCGCGGCGCTTTTCCAGATGGGCCAGGGCCACGGTGCGCTCGCCCAGCGTCTCGAAGAACATGGCGGAGGGCAGGCCACTTGCGATCAGGGTGCGCAGCACGGGCAGCGGCGCATCCACCCGGTCGCCCGAGAAGCCTGCGCCATTGCCGACGAGAAAGCGGTCCATCTGGTTCTCCCTGGGCTCAAGTCTTCGCCGGGCCGCGTCAATCCGCAAGGGCGGCGCGCAGCAATTCGCCCAGGCGCGCGCAATCCCGCTCATGCAGGCTGATCGGGTTGATGGTGAGGATGCCCTCGCGCAGCCGGGCCGGGTTCACATGCACGGCCGGGGTTCCGGCGCGCAGCCGCGCTTCCATGGCCGGTGCATCGGGCACGCGCAGCAGCAGCAGCGGAACCTCGCCCGCGGCGCCCTCCTCGAATTCCAGGCCCGCGGCGGCGCGCACGGCGTCCAGGCGCGCCTGCCAGCGTGCGCGGCGGGTGGCCGCATCCTCGCGGGTGAAGCGGCGCAGCGCGACCAGCAGCCCCATCACCTCCTCGCGCCCCACCTTGCAGGAGCGGCCGATGCCGGTGCGCGGGAAGAAGGCGAGTTGCGACAGCGCCGAAAACTCCGCCGGCGCGCGGAATTGCCCGGCCGGCAGGTCGAGGTCGAGCATCTGCGCCAGCCCCGCCGCCACCAGCGGCCCGCGCCCGGCGAGAATGCCCGAAGCCTGCGGCCCACCGATCGCCTTGCCGCCGGAGAAGGCCACGAGATCGGCGCCCTGTTCGAAGAAGCGGCGCAAATTCTCGGCCGGCGGCAATTGCGCGGCCGCATCCACGATCACGGGGATGCCGGCCTCCCGCGCCACGGCGGTGATCTCGGGCAAGGGCGGCTCAGCATGGGGCTGCGCCACATGCAGGATGCCGGCGGTGCGCGGCGTGATCGCATCGGCGAATTCGGCGGCACTCGCATCGCGCACGCCAGCGCCCGAGACGCGGTCGGGAATGCCGACATCCACGAGGCGCCCGCCCGCCGTCTCGATGGCGCGGTCATACATGTTGCGCTGGCTGCGCGAGATCAGGAATTCGCAGCGCCCCTCGCGCGTCATCGGCAGCCGGTTCATCGCCCCGGCATCGAGCCGCGTCAGGCAGGCTGCGGCGGCCAGCAACAAGGCGGCGGAGGCGCCGGAGGTCACGAAACCCGCCTCCGCTCCCGTCGCGTGGGTGATCTCGCGGCAGGCCGCGGCCTGGAGGTCGAGGATATCCACGCTGGCCGTCGCGGCCTCGCGCATGGCGTCGGCCACCTCATCGCTCAACGGCCCGGCGGAGAGGCGGGTGTTGGTGCCATAGGCGTTGATAATGGGGGTGATGCCGAAGCGCTCGAAGATCATGCGCTGCGCGTCCCTGGTCATGCGCTGCGCGTGCGGCGCACGGCATCCTGCCAGAGCGCCTTGCGTTCGGCCGCTTCCGAGCGGCTCATATTCGGCAGGAAGCGGCGCTCCAGCCGCCAATGGGTGGGCGCATCGCCGGGTGGGGGCAGGAGCCCGGCCTGCAACCCCGCGAGATAGGCGGCACCCAGCGCCGTGGTCTCGGTCACCGCGGGCCGGTCCACCGGGGCGCCCAGCAGATCGGCCAGGAATTGCATGGTCCAGTCGCTGCCCACCATGCCGCCATCCACCCGCAGCACCGTCTCCTTCATGCCCGGCCAGTCGCGCCGCATCGCGTTCAGCAGGTCACTGGTCTGCAGGGCGACCGATTCGAGCGCGGCGCGGCAGATTTCGGCGCGGCCGGAGGCGCGGGTCAGGCCCAATATGGCGCCGCGCGCCTCGGCATCCCACCAGGGCGCGCCGAGGCCGGTGAAGGCGGGCACCAGGTGCACCCGCTCGGCCGGGTTGGCGCGGGCGGCCCATTCCCCGGCTTCCCGCGCGTGCTGGATGATGCCGAGGCCGTCGCGCAGCCATTGCACCGTGGCGCCGGCCATGAAGATCGAGCCCTCCAGCGCATAGGCGCGGCGGCCGCCCAATTGCCAGGCGATGGTGGTAAGCAGGCGGTTGGTGGAGGTCACGGCCTCCTCGCCCGTCACCAGCAGGGCGAAGCAGCCGGTGCCATAGGTGGATTTCATCATGCCCGGCGCGAAGCAGGCCTGGCCGATGGTCGCCGCCTGCTGGTCGCCGGCCATGCCGAGGATGGGGATGGAGCCGCCCAGCAGCGTGGTCTCGCCGAAAGGTGCGGCACAGTCCCGCACCTC
The DNA here is from genome assembly GCA_027487385.1 of Acetobacteraceae bacterium. GTDB lineage: Bacteria > Pseudomonadota > Alphaproteobacteria > Acetobacterales > Acetobacteraceae > Roseococcus. The sequence continues at coordinate 12,653 of JAIYDS010000241.1, forward strand.
GGGCAGGAGGCCCATGGGCACGCGGAACAGCGCGCATAGCTCCGCATCCCAGGCGCCGCGATGGATGTCGAAGAGCATGGTGCGCGCCGCGTTCGTCGCATCCGTCGCATGCACGCGCCCCTCGGTCAGGCGAAACAGGAGAAAACTCTCCACCGTGCCGAAGCAGAGTTCGCCGCGCTCCGCCGCCGCCCGCGCGCCGGGCGTGTTGTCCAGCAGCCAGCCGAGCTTGGTGGCGGAGAAATAGGGGTCGAGCAGCAGGCCGGTGCGGGCCGTGACCAGCGCTTCATGGCCCTGGGCGCGCAGCCCCTCGCAGATGGCGGCGGTGCGGCGGTCCTGCCAGACGATGGCGCGGCTGACGGCGCGGCCCGTCGCGCGTTCCCAGAGCAGGGTCGTCTCGCGCTGGTTCGTGATGCCGATGCCGGCGACATCCCGCGCCGTCCCCCCGGCGCGCGCCAGGGCCTCGCGCAGCACGGCGATGCTGTGCGCGGCGATGTCCTCGGGCTCATGCTCCACCCAGCCCGGCGCCGGGAAATGCTGCGGCAGTTCCACCTGGGCGGTCGCGCGCGGTTCCAGCCGCTCGTCAAAGGCGATGGCGCGCGTCGAGGTCGTGCCCTGGTCCAGGGCGAGCAGCAGGGGCATGGCGTTCACTCCCAGGTGTTGGGGGCAGGAGAGGAAGGAATCCCGGCAGGGTCAACCGGGGTTTGACGCAGGGGGAGGGCGGCCCGACAATCGGAGAACAGCCGAGGAGCCCACCCCATGCCCGTGAACAACCGCATCGCCGCCATGGCGCCCGAAATCGCTGAATGGCGCCAGACCATCCATGCCAACCCCGAGCTGGGCTTCGAGGAGCATGCGACCAGCGCGCTGGTGGCCGAGAAGCTCGCCTCCTGGGGAATCGAGGTGCATCGCGGCATCGCCGGCACCGGCCTGGTGGGCGTGCTGCGCAACGGCAATTCGGGCCGCTCCATCGGGCTGCGCGCCGATATGGACTGCCTGCCGATGACCGAGGAAACCGGCGCGCCGCATGCTTCCAGGACACCCGGCAAGATGCACGCCTGCGGCCATGACGGCCACACCGCCATGCTGCTGGGCGCGGCCAAATACCTGGCCGAAACCCGCAATTTCGACGGCACCGTGAATTTCATCTTCCAGCCGGCCGAGGAAGGCCCCGGCGGCGGCCGCGTCATGGTGGAGGAAGGCCTCTTCGAGCGTTTCCCCTGCGACAGCGTCTATGGCATCCACAACGATCCCTCGCTGGCCCTGGGCGAGACCTCCATCGTCGCCGGCCCCATCCTGGCTTCGGCCGATACGGTCACCTTCAAGATCCGCGGCCTGGGTGGCCATGCGGCGCGGCCGCATATGGCGATTGATCCCGTGCTGATCGGCGCGCAGCTGGTGGTGGCGCTGCAGGGCATCGTCTCCCGCCGGGTGGACCCGCTGGACAGCGCGGTGCTGAGCCTGTGCATGTTCCATGCCGGCAGCGCCTCCAACGTCATCCCCGAGACGGCCGAGATCAAGGGCACCATCCGCACCCTGAAGAAGGAAACCCGCGCCGCGATGGAGCGCCACATCAAGCGCATCGCGGCGTCCGTCGCCGAGGCCTTCGAGGCCGAGATCGTGGTGGAGTGGAAGTCGGGCTATCCCGTCACCGTGAACCATGAGCGCGAGGCGGATCTCGCAGCCCAGGCCGCCGCGAAGGTCTTCGCGCCCGAGGGCATCATCCGCAAGCGCCCGCCCATCATGGGCGCCGAGGATTTCTCCTACATGCTGGAGAAGCGCCCCGGTGCCTTCGTGAAACTTGGCCAGAAGGCGCCCGACGGCAAAGGCGGCGTGCCGGTGCACCATCCGAAATACGACTTCAACGACGACGCCGCGCCCTATGGCGTCGGCTTTTTCAGCGCCCTGGTGGAGCAGGAATTGCCGCGCGGATAAGGCGACCGGGGGGCAGCGCCCCCCCTCAGGCCGTCTCCCGCGCCTTTCCGGGCTTGTGCACCTTCACGGCGCTCTGCTCGGCCAGGATTTCGCCGATGCTCTGCCGCAGCAGCCGGATGTCCCGGATGCGGCCGAAGCTGGGCCGGTGGAAGAGCGCCACGTCGCGCATGTGCTGCCCGCCGGTGATCCGCCGATAGGCCACCATGTCATCCAGCAGCGCCCCCACCTGGATGGCGAGCTGCGGCATGAAGGAGACGCCCGAACCGGCCGCGATCATCTGCCGCAGCGTCTCCAGGCTCGCCGCCTGCAATTCGGGCGAGCCCTCGCGCAGGCGGCTGGGGCAGAGGGCGATGGCCTGTTCGCGCAGGCAATGCCCCTCGGCGAGCAGGATCAGCTCGGCCACCGGAATATCGCCGGGGCTGACCGCCTCCACCTGCGCCAGCTTGTGGTCACGCGGCACGGCCAGCGCCAGTTCCTCGCGGAACAGCGGCAATTCGGTCAGCTCGGCATCGCCCACCGGGCTGGTGGCCAGCAGCGCGTCCAGCTCGCCTTCCTCCAGCTGGCGGACCAGCACGCGGGTATGACCCTCGGTCAGCAGCAGCTTGAGGTCGGGGTAGCGGGCGCGCAGCGGCTTCAGCAGGAAGGGCACCAGATAGGGGCCGAGGGTGGAGATCACGCCCAGGCGCAGCGTGCCGGTCAGCGGCTCGGCGCCGATGCGCACCACTTCGAAGAGGCGCCGCGCCTCGCTGATGATGCGCTTGGCCTGGGCCACCACCTCCTCGCCGCGGCGGGTCACCAGCACCCCGCGCGGGCTGCGCTCGAAGATCTCCACGCCGAGGAACTCCTCCAGCTTGCGCAGCTGGCCTGAGAGCGTGGGCTGGCTGACGCCGCAGGATTGGGCGGCGCGGCCGAAATGCAGATGCTCGGCGACGGCGGTGATGTATTCGAGATCGCGCAGGCTCAATCCGGCGAGATTCATGCGAGTCCCCAAAATTGGATGGCGAGACAGCATTCGCTCCTGGCCGCTCCAGCGCAAGGGGTTCGCGCCGAGGGCCCGGGGCGGGGAAAGGCGCTTGACGCCGGCCCTGTGCTGGTTGACCCCTGATGCTTCCCGGCGCCACGACGCGGCGCAGGATCTCCATTTTGCCGACAGGACGCCCCGCATGAGCGCATTGCCGAGCTTCAACGAGGCGCTGCGCGTCTGGGCGCGCATCGGCTGCCTCTCCTTTGGCGGGCCGGCCGCGCAGATCGCCATGATGCAGCGCGAGGTGGTGGACCAGCGCCATTGGGTGAGCGACCGGCGTTTCCTGCACGCCCTCAACTTCTGCATGCTGCTGCCGGGGCCCGAGGCCATGCAGCTGGCCACCTATCTCGGCTGGCTGATGCATGGGGTGAAGGGCGGCATCGCGGCCGGGCTGCTCTTCGTGCTGCCGGGCGCGCTGGTGATGCTGGCGCTCTCCTTCATCTACGCCATCCTGGGCGATGTGCCGCTGATCGCGGGGCTCTTCTTCGGTTTGAAATGCGCGGTGCTGATCCTGGTGGTGGAGGCGCTGCTGCGCGTGGCCAAGCGCGCCCTGAAGGGGGCGCTGCCCTGGGCGCTGGCGGCGGCGACCTTCGTGGCGCTCTTCGTCTTCGCCCTGCCCTTTCCCGTGGTGGTGCTGGCGGCCGCTGCCATCGGCTACGCCTTGCCCAACGCCTTCGCCGCTGGCGGCCATGGCAAGCCGCGCGAGGGCGGGCCGGCCGCGCTGGATGCCGCGCTGGCGGCCGACCCGGGCCGCATCGCCGCCATGGCGCCGCTGGCGCGCCGGGCGGGGCTGGTGGCGCTCGCCCTCTGGCTCTGGCCTGTCGCGCTGCTCATGCCGATGGGCGGCGTCTTCGCCGATATCGCCTGGTTCTTCTCCAAGATGGCGGTGGTCACCTTCGGCGGCGCCTATGCCGTGCTGGCCTATGTGGCGCAGGAGGCCGTGGAGCATTACCGCTGGCTCTCCGCGCCCGAGATGCTGGCGGGCCTCGGCCTGGCCGAGACCACGCCCGGGCCGCTCATCCTCGTGCTGCAATTCGTGGGTTTTCTCGCGGGGTGGCGGGATTCCGGCGCGCTTGGCGCCATTGCCGGATCGGCGCTGACGCTCTGGGTCACCTTCCTGCCCTGCTTCGCCTGGATCTTCCTGGGCGCGCCCTATGTCGAGAAGCTGCATGACATGCCGCGCCTCAGGGGCGCGCTGGCGGGCGTGACGGCGGCCGTGGTGGGCGTCATCGCCAACCTCGCCCTCTGGTTCGGGCTGCGGGTGATCTTCGCGCGGATGGAGGGCATCCTGCCCGACCCCTGGAGCCTGCAACCCGCGGCCCTTCTGCTGAGTGTGCTGGCCGGGCTTTGCCTCTTTCGCTTCAAGCTCGGCGTGGTGACGGTGCTGGGGGTGACGGCGCTGGCGGGGCTGGTGCTGCGGCTGGTTGGGTTTTGAGCAGGATCGGGGGAGGCGGGACTTCGGGAAGAAGAAATAGCCTCCGGCAGCTGGGGCCGAGAGGCCCCAGACCCCAATTGTTTGGACTCAAGCAGGGTGAGTCGAGGATTTTCTATAAAATGGGGTCTGGGGCCTCTCGGCCCCAGCCGCCGGAGGCCCTTTTTACTTTCTTTGCTTGAAGCCAAAGCCTCAGGATTTCAACGCCCGCCAGACCTCACGCAGCCCCGCCGCCTGCTGGGCGAGCCAGCCGCCCGAGACATAGGCGCGGGGCGCCCCGGGGTCGCCCGTGCGCGGATAGGCGCCGCGGTTGAAATCCGCCGTGCCGAAGATCCAGTCCCAGACCGGCAGCAGCACGCCGTAATTCTTGCCGGAATTGCCCACGCTCAGCACGCCGTGATGCAGCCGATGGAAGCGCGGGCTGACCAGAAGGCGTTCCCCCACCCGCCCGAAATCCAGCCGCACATTGGCGTGGGAGAGGCTTTCGGCCAGGCGCAGCACGAGGAGGATGATGGGGAATTGCCCCGGCGGCACGCCGATCAGCACGGCGATGATGCCGAACCAGGCGGCGGCGATCACGTCATCCAGCACATGGTTGCGGTCATCGGTCCAGAAGGTCATCTGCGTCTGGGCGTGATGGATGGAGTGCAGCGCCCACCACCAGCCGAAGCTGTGCTGGAAGCGATGCCGCCAGTATTCGGCGAAATCCAGGATCACGATGTAGAGGGCCAGCGCCACCAGCGGCCATTCGCGCAGCCAGGGCAGGAAGGTCTCCAGCGTCGGCGGCACGAAGCCGCTATCGGCGATCCAGCCCTCGATGCGCGCCGAGGCGGCGAAGAACACGAGGAAGCCCAGCAAGGGCAGGATGCCGAGGCGGGTGAGCAGCGTGTAGGTCACATCCGTCCAGACGCGGCGCTGGCTCTCCCAATGCTCGACCGGGCGCCATTTTTCCAGCGGCAGGCAGATGGCGGCGACAACGATCACCTGGATGCCGCCGAAGACGAAGAAATCCATCCACTCGAAGGCCTCATCGGCCCAATCCATCAGCCCCAGCTCATACATCAGGGGCTGGAGCAGGGTCTCGAAGATCCAGCCGGTGAAGCGGTCATAGGCGTCGCGGATCATCGGATGCCCTCCGGTGGCAGGGGTGCGAAGCAGAAGCCGCGCTCGATCAGGCCAGTGATGAGTTGCTCGAAGATCAGGCCGAAGGGCTCGCGGCGGGAGCGCACGCCCCAATGCATCACCAGCACCTCGCCCGGGCGGATGCGGTTGAGGTTCTGCCGCAGCAGCGCGGCATTGGGATGCGCATCGGAGGCCAGCTCATCCCCCAGGAAACCATTCGCCGTCCAGCCCTGGTGGCGCAGCCCGCAGGCCTGGGCCATGCGCACCGCGCCCGGCGTCACGATGCCGCCCGGCGCGCGCCAGAGCGGCAGGACCTGCGCCTCGGGCACCATGGCGCGCAGCGCCTCGATCGGCCGGGCCAGCTCGGCGCAAAGGCCGGCCTGGTCCAGCACCTCCTGCCCCTCATTCCGGCGGGAGGCGTAGGTGACGCGGCCTGGCGCGGGATCGCCACGGAAATACCAATGCCGCCAGGTGTGGCTGGCGAAGACATGCCCCTCGGCCGCCCGTGCCCGCCAGAAGGGCGCCCAGGACGGATCGAGGTTGCGGTCGCCCCGATGGGTGGGCTCATTGGCGATGAAGAGCGTGGCGCGCACGCCGTGCCGCGCCAGGGCGGCCGCGATCATCTCCGCCTCGCGCGACCAACCGGTGTCAATGGTGAGGTAGAGCGTGCCGGCGCAGCCGCGCCCGATGGCCGGCTGGGCGGGCGGGCGCGCCACTTGGGCGGCGGCGGGGGTGGCGAGCCCGGCAAGGGCCGCGGCCAGGGCGCGGCGGCCAGGCATCTTCAGCGCAGCGAGGGGCGGGTGGGATAAAACGCCGGATGCCCCGCATTCACCCGCACCGCGACCTCGGGCAGGGCCGGGGTGGCCGCGGTGGCCGCGGGCGCGGATGGCGCGGCGCGAGCGATGGCGCCGCCCCCCACCACCGGCTGCGCCATGGGGCGGCTGCCGCTGACGGCGCCCGGCGCGGCGAAGGCGAAATCGGCCCCGACCTCCGGCCGGCGCGGCATCACGAAGATGCCGTGCGGGCTGCGGCCCACGCGGATCTGCGTCTGCTCGCCCGTGCGCGGGTCCAGCACCAGGACGCGGCCCACCCAGCGCAGCGTGGCATAGATCCGCCCATCGGGGTCGAAGGCGATGCAATCCGGCCCGCCCGGCACCTCGAAGACGCGGCGCACCTCCAGCGTGGTGGCATCCACCTCGGCGATGCGGCTGTCCACGCGGGAGGTGGCGTAGAGGAAGCGCCCATCGGGCGAGGGGAAGACATTATGCGCCCCGCGGCCGACCTGGAAGGCGGTGCGCACTTCGCGCGTCTGCGGATCGAGCGAGACGAAATCCGTGCGCCCCATCAGGCCGATCAGCAGGCGGCCATTGTGCCAGATGATGCCCGCCGGCTCCGGCCCCACATCCTGGATCCAGATCGTGGCGCGCGTGGCCATGTCCACCGCCGCCACCTGCCCGGTGCCCTGCAGCGTGACATAGACGAAGCGGCTATCCGGGCTGAAGGCCACATGGCTCGGCTTGTCCGGCTGGCGGAAGCGCTGGAGCAGGGTCAGGGTCGCGGCGTCATAGATGTCGATCTGGTCGCGCCGGAGCGAGGCGATGACGAGATACCGCCCATTCGGACTGTATTCGAGGTGATAGGGGTTGCTGATCCGCTCCCGCCGCCGGATCTCGCCGCTTTGCGGATCGAGGAAGAACAGCTCATTGCCGCCGCTGTCCCCCACCACCAGCTCCCGCCCATCGGGGGTGACGACCAGGTGATGCACCTCCCGCAGCACCGGGATGCGCCGGGTTTCCGTGCGCGTCACGGCATCGAGCACGGAAATCGAGGCATCGCCCGAATTCAGCACGAAGACCGTGTCCGCCCGCGCGGGGAGCGCGGTGGAGAGCAGGAGAAGAAGGGCGGCGCGCCACATGGCGGGGGAGGCTTTCAGGGGAGGATCAGGAATGCAATCAACCCCAGAAAGCCGACAAATTCAAGGCGATGCCAGCAAATTCCGCAGCGTCAACCCTCACGCGGCCGGAACGTCAGCGCCACGCCATTGATGCAGTAGCGCAGGCCCGTGGGCGCCGGGCCATCCGGGAAGACATGGCCCTGATGCCCGCCGCAGACCGCGCAATGCACCTCCACGCGCCGCATGAAGAAGCTGTTGTCCTCGCTCTCGCCCACATTGGGGGCGATGGGGCTGGTGAAGGAGGGCCAGCCGGTGCCGCTCTCGAATTTCGTTTCCGAATCAAAGAGCGGCGTGTCGCAGCCGGCGCAGTGGAAGACGCCCGCCCGCTTCTCGGCATTGAGCGGCGAGGTGCCGGCGCGCTCCGTCCCGTGCTCGCGCAGGACCTTGTAGGCGGCCGGCGAGAGGGCGGCGCGCCACTCGGCCTCGCTGCGCTGGATCGGGAAATCGGTGGTGGTGGCCTTCTTGCCGAAGAACATGGCTCAGGCCCCCACCTTGTTGAGACGGCTGGCGAAGCTCTTGCGGAACTTGCTCACCTTCGGCGCGATCACGGCGCGGCAATAGCCGGACCAGGGGTTGAGCGCGAAGTAGTTCTGGTGCTCCGGCTCGGCCGCGTAGAAGACGCTGGCGGGAACCAGCTCCGTCACCAGGGGCGCGCCCCAGATGCCGGCTTCCGTCACCTCGGCCATGATCTCGCGCGCCGTCTGCATCTGCTCGGGCGTCTCGCCCAGGATGATGGAGCGGTATTGCGGGCCGACATCGGCGCCCTGGCGGTCTTTCGTCGTGGGGTCGTGCAGGGTGAAGAACATGCGCAGCAGGTCGGCATAGCTGACCACGGCCGGGTCGAAGCCGATGCGCACCACCTCGGCATGGCCGGTGCGCTTGGCGCAGACCTGCTCATAGGTCGGGTTTACCGTGTGCCCGCCAGCATAGCCCGAGACCACCTCATGCACGCCCGCCACGTCGCGATAGGCGGCATCGAGGCACCAGAAGCAGCCCCCGCCCAATGTTGCGTATTCCATGTTGCCGCGCTCCTTTGTTCCGAGGGGATAGATAGGGGTGCCGGGGCCTGGGCAGAAGGGCCGGGCCGCCCTGTGCAAAGAGTTCGCGTGGGGCGGGGGAAGGTAACGCTCGGATCGGATACGAAGAAAAGGGGGCCTCCGGCGGCTGGGGCCGAGAGGCCCCAGACCCCAAGAGTTGGACTGCGCTGTTACTCTGCGGCCGTTGCCAGGAGGCTTTGGCCGGGCTTGAGGCGGGTGAAGCGGACTTCGCGCCAGTCCAGCTTCACGGCACCCTCTTCCAGCGTCACCAGCGTGTGGCTGAGGCCCTTCGCGTCCTCGTCCGTCTGCGGGAAATCCTCGCGCCAATGGGCGCCGCGGCTTTCGCAACGCGCCTCGGCCGCCGCCACAATGGCGCGGCTGACCAGGATCAGGCTCTCCAGGTTCAGCCAATCCGCCCAGGACATGTTGAAGCCGCGCGCGCCATCCTTCACGCCGCTGCTGCGCAGCTCGGCCTCGATGGCGTCGAGCCCGGCGCTGGCTTCGGCTAGGCCCTTGGCGTCGCGCAGGATGCCCGCCTTGTCCCACATGAGATTGGCCAGCGCGTCGCGCAGCGGGTTGAGCGGGCGAACGGGCTTGCCGAAGGGGGCCAGCGCCGCGTCGCGCGCCTGGCGCAGGGCCTCCTCGTCCGGGGCTTCCAGCGCGCCGTGTTTCGGCACCCATTCGGCCATCGCATCGCCCGCGATGCCGCCGAAGACCGTGGAATTCGCAACGCCATTGCCGCCCAGGCGGTTCGCGCCATGCACGCCGCCGGTGTCCTCGCCCGCTGCGAAAAGCCCTGGCAGGTCGGTGCTGCCATCGGCGCGGAAGACCAGGCCGCCCATCATGTAATGCGCCGTCGGCACCACGGGCACGCGGCCGCCGGCCAGGTCGAAGCCCATATCGGCGCAGCGTTCCACCATGCCCTTGAACTGCTTGGTCACGTTCGCGGGGCCCAGATGTCCCATCTCGATCCAGAGCCCGCCCTCCGCATTCACATTGCCGGCCTGGATCTCGCGCTCCATCGAGCGGGACACGATGTCGCGCGTCGCGCGCTCGCCGCGCGGATCGTATTTGTGCATGAAGCGCTGGCCGTCGCCGCCCAGCAGATAGCCGCCGGCGCCACGCAAGCCTTCCTCGATGATGGTGCCCGTCATCCGCGTGCCGGGGCCGGCCAGCACGCCGGTCGGGTGGAACTGCACCATCTCCATGTCGCGCAGGCCGAGGCCCGCGCGCAGCGCCATCGCCATGCCATCGCAGGATTTATCGCCCGAGGGGGTGTGGTATTTGTACATGGTCGGGCCGCCGCCGGTGCCGAGCAGCACGGCCTTGGCCTGCACGAAGACGAAGCGCCCCGAGCGGATATCCAGAAGCAGTACACCGGAGAGGCGCGAACCATCCTGGCTGCGGATCAGCGCCAGCGCCCGGTGTTCCTCCAGCCGCTCGATGCCGCGCGCCCAGGTCTGTTCGGCCAGGCGGTTGATGATCTCGATGCCGGTCAGGTCGCCCTTGTGGACCGTGCGGTCGAAGGTCTGCCCGGCGAAGGCCTTCTGGTGGATGGTGCCATCGGCGTTGCGGTCGAAGAAACAGCCCCAGCGGTTTTCCAGCTCTCGGATGCGGCGCTGCGCGACGGTGACCAGCGTCCAGGCGAGGTCCTGGTCATTCAGCCATTTGCCGCCATCCAGCGTGTCCATGAAATGCCGCTCGGCGGAATCCCCGGCCGCGAGGGCCACGTTGTAGCCGCCCTGGACCATGCGCGTGCAGCCGGATTTGCCGAGCAGGCCCTTCACCGCGACGGTGACCTTGAGGTCGGGATTGCCGGCCTTGGCGTGGAGTGCGGCCAGCAGGCCGGCGCCGCCGGAACCGAGGACGAGGATATCGGTGGTGATCCTATCCATCACGCCGCTCCAAGCTTGGCGAGGACCGCCGCGCGGCGCGCTTCCACGCTGGCCTGCACGTCGCGGTAGAGGCTGCCCCCATGGCTGTCCATGCCGACGATGAGCGGCCCGAAATCCTTGATGGCGAAGCGCCAGAGGCTCTCGGGATTCAGGTCATCCATGTCCACATCCTCGATGGCGGCGATCCAGGTGGTCTCCAGCGCCGCGGCACCGCCGATGACCGCGAGATAACAGCCGCCCAATTCCTGGAAGGCCTTCGCGGACTCCTCGCGCAGCCCGCCCTTGCCGATGATGATGCGCACGCCCTCGCGCTCCATCAGCGGGCGCGTGAAGCGCTCCATGCGGTCGCTGGTGGTGGTGCCGATGCAGACGGCCTCATAGCCCGCCTGGTTGGTGCCGGATGGGTCCACCTTGCGGACATTGGGCGCGGTATGGATCACCGCATGGCCGTTCAGGTCGAAGCGCGTGCGGCGGCCGCGGTCGAACATATGGATCTGCGTGGCGTCGCGGATGCCGAAGAGCGTGTCCTGCAGGGTGACGGTATCGCCCGCGCGGAGCTGGCGGATATCGGCCTCGGTGCAGGGCATGTGGAGGGTGTGGTGGGCCATGGCGTCAGAATCCGATCACCACGCCCTCGGGCGTGAAGGTGGCGCTCGCGCGCCGGGCGGAATGGCACTGCACATTCACGGCGACGGGGTTCATGGTGATGTGCGTCGCCGCCACTTCCACATGCACGGCGAAGGCGGTGGAATCCCCGCCCAACCCCTGCGGCCCGATGCCGAGGCTGTTCACGGCCTCGCTGAGTTCCACCTCCAGCTTCGCCCCCTCCGCATCCGCGCAGACGGAACCGAGCGGCCGCGTCGCCGCCACCTTGGCCAGATGCATGCACAGATCGCTGGTGCCGCCCACGCCCACGCCCAGGATGGTCGGCGGGCAGACCTTGCCGCCCGCCCTGATCGCCGCATCCACCACGAAGCGCTTCACGCCCGAAAGCCCATCCGCCGGGATCAGCATCTGCAGGAAGGAGCCGTTCTCCGACCCGCTGCCCTTCGGGATCATCTCCAGCCGCAGCGTCCGCGGCGTCTCGACGAAATCAATGTTGATGACCGGCACATGCGCACCGCAGGAGGTGTGCGCGTTCACCCGCGTGATGGGATGCACCACGGAGCTGCGCAGCGGATGCTCACGCGTGGCACGTTCCGTGCCGCGCGCGATGGCCTGTTTCAGCGCCCAGCCATCCAGCTCCACATCACGGCCGATCTGCACGTTGAAGATCGGGATGCCAGTATCCTGGCAGAGCAGGTTTTCCGTGCGCTCGGCGACGGCGATGTTCTCGATCATGGTGGCCAGCACGGAGCGCGCGAGACCATCCGTCTCGCTCGCATCCAGCCGGAAGAAGCCCTGCTTGATGTCGTCGGGGAGGATCTTCAGCGCGCGGATATACAGAAGCTTGGCCGCTTCCTCGATCGCGTCCGGCGTCACGCGCAGCTTTTCCGGGGTGGAGATGACGGACATGGCGTTTCCTCAGATCAGCAGGGAGATACCGGAGACGAGCAGCAGGCTCAGCAGCACCAGGCGGAAGCCTTGGGCCGGCAGGCGCTTGCCGACGCGCAGGCCGAGCCAGGTGCCGAGCAGCAGGGCGGGCACGGCGGTGGCGGTCAGGAAGATGGCCTCGCCGGTGAAGAAGCCGGTGAAGGCCAGCCCGATGATGGTCAACGCCTGCATGATGGCGATGAAGGGCTGCATCAGCGCGCGCGTGTCGGCGGGAGGCATGCCCTGCACATCGGCCCACATGCCGACCAGCGCGCCGACATAGCCGCCAATGCCGCCCAGCACGCCGGAGACGAAGCCGATCACCGCGTCGCTGGCCCGCGTGGCGGCACGCTTGGCCGGCGTCATCCGCAGGGCGATGCGCGCCAGGGTGTAGCTGGCATAGACCACCAGCAGCAGGCCGACACCCGCCACGATGGCCCGCGCCGGCCCCAGGGCGAGAATGGCAAGGCCGATCGGCACGCCGAGCGTGGCCGTGCCCACATAAAGCCAGAGCCGCGGCCAGGGAATGTGATCCCGCACCGCATAGGTGCCGATGCCCTGGACGATCAGGCTGCCCATCACCAGCACCGGCGCCACCAGCGCGGGGGCGAGGAATTGCAGCAGCACCGCCGCCCCCACCAGCACGAAGGCGAAGCCCGCGATGCTGGCGCAAAAGGCGGCCACCAGGCTGCCCGCCGAGATGAGGAGCGCGTCAGCCCACATTGAGCAGGAACAGGATGGCAGCCGCGATAGCGATGCCGGCCGAGGCCGCCACCATATCCTTCTGCCGGGCCCGCCAGCCCAGGAATTCCAGCGCCATCACGCGCAAGCCGCCGGCCAGATGGACGGCCAGCAGCACGACCAGCCCCCATTCGGCGAATTTGAACAGCGCATTGTCCGTCCAGCGCAGAAAGCCCTCCAGCGCCGCCTCGCCCTGCAGGGCCTGGCCCAGCGCCCAGAAATGCAGCGGCAGGAAGAGCGCCAGCAAGAGCCCCGAGATGCGGTGCGCCAGGAAGGCCAGGTAGGTGGGGTGGCGGCGGTCCCGTCCCGGGCGCGGCGGCAGAACCGGGCGCGGGGGCGGGGCGTTGGGGTTCAGCAGCTCAGACATGATAGAGCCCCCAGGCCGCCCGCATGCCGAAACCCGCGGTCAGCAGGCCGATGGCGAGCCAGGCCGCATCCAGGCGCGGCCCGCGCAGCCCCAGCCATTCGCCGGCGATGTTGCGCAGCCCGATCGCGCCATGCAGCCCCGCGCAGAGCGCGAAGACCACATAGAAGGCGAACCACAGATCCGCGCCGCGCGTCCGTTCCAGGATTTCCGCCGCCGACAAGCCGCCCCGCACGGCCAGCATGATCGTCACGAGATGCACGATCACGGCGATGCCCAGGAAGGCCGCCGTGATGCGCTGGATGGCCCAGAGTTTCATCTCAGCGGCGCCCCAGCAGGGAATCCCAGAAGAGCTTCCGCTTCAGCCCGGCAATGGCCGAGGAGGGGTCAAGATTCTTCGGGCAGCGCTCGGTGCAGGTCTGGGTGGAGTGGCAGGAATGACAGCCGGCATCGCCGCTGACGGCATCCAGCCGCTCGCGGTTGCTGCCATCGCGCACGTCATTCACCAGGGTCCAGGCGCGGTTCATCGCGGCCGGGCCGAGATAGTCCTTGTTCCAGGCGACGATGTCGCAGGAGGCGTAGCAGACGCCGCAGCCGATGCATTCGATGCCCGCATCGGCCTCCATGCGCTGCTTCGAGGTCGGCGGCACCACGCTGAATTCGGCCGGCACGCTGCCATCGGCCGAATCCTTGGGCTGGAAGCTTCCCTTGGCCTTGGCCCATTTGTCGAAGAAGGGCGCCATGTCGGTGGCCAAGTCGCGGATCACCGGCAGGTTGGCGAGCGGGCGGATTTCCACCACCTCGCCCGGTGCCGCCACGCGCTTCACATGGGTGCGGCAGGTCCAGCGCGCGCGGCCATTCACCTCCATGGCGCAGGAGCCGCACATGCCGACCCGGCAGGCGAAGCGATAGGCGAGATCCGGCGCCTGTTCGCGCTGGATCTGGGTGACGACGTCCAGGATGGTCTGGTTCTCGCGGGCGGGGACCGAGAAATCGGCCATCTCCCCCCCGGTTTCGTCGCCGCGCCAGATGCGGATTTTCAGATCGGCCATCGCGTCCTCTCCCGATGGGCTGATCCTGCCCCGGTCTTGTGTCTTATACAAGACCGGGGCAACCTGCCGGCCAGAGCAGGAGACGCATCATGCAGCACGAAATCCGCGGCGCCGACATTCTCTGGGGCGCCCTCAAGAAGGGCGGCGTCACCCGCGTCTTCAGCCTCTCGGGCAACCACATCATGCCGGTCTATGATGCGGCCTTCGAGCAGGGCATCGAGATCATCCATGTGCGGCACGAGGCGGCGGCCGTGCACATGGCCGATGCCTGGGCGCGGCTGACGGGCGAGGTCGGCGTGGCGCTGGTGACGGGCGGGCAGGGGCATTCCAACGCCGTTGCCGCCCTGCCGACGGCCCTGGCCGATGAGGTGCCGATGCTGCTGCTCTCCGGCCACGCGCCCTTGAACGAACTCGGCCTCGGCGCCTTTCAGGAGACCCCGCAGGTCGAGATGGCGGCACCCCTCTGCAAGGCCGCCTGGCTGGCCCAAAGCACGGCGGGGCTGGCGGCGGATATCGCCCGCGGCTTTGCCCTGGCGCGCTCCGGCCGGCCTGGCCCCGTGCATATCTCGCTGCCGACCGATGTGGTGGAGGCCAAGGCCACGCCCGCCCTGCCGGTCGAGGCCGCCTATGAGGCGAAGCCCATGCCGCTCTCCGTCGAGAGCGCCGATGCTGTGCTCGCCGCCATTGCCGCGGCCGAGCGCCCCTTCCTCGCGGCCGGTCCCGCGCTGAACACGCCGGAGGGGCAGCGCCTGCGCGCGGCGCTGGAGGCGGCACTCGGCCTGCCCATCGCGCTGATGGAAAGCCCGCGCGGCCTGGGTGACCCCTCGCTCGGTGCCTTCGCCGAGATGCTGGCGCAGGCCGATTGCGTGGTGCTGCTGGGCAAGCCGCTCGACTTCACGCTTCGCTTCGGCCGGGCTCCCTTCGTTGCCCCCGCCGCGCGCTGGGTGGTGATCGAGCCGGATGCGAAGCTGATGGCCCGCGCGGTGGCGGGGCTGGGCGCGCGGCTCGCCGTCTCGGCCATGGCGGCGCCGCTGGAAGCCGTCGCCACCCTGGCCACCCGCGCTATGCGCCATGGCAACCCCGCCTGGGCGACCTCCCTGCGCGAGGCCATCGCGCATCGCCCCAAGGCGTGGGAGGCCCTGGCCGGCAAGCCGGGCGGGCCGATCCACCCCGCCACGCTGGGCGCCGCCCTTCGCCCCTTCGTCACGCCCGACACCGTGCTGGTGGTGGATGGTGGCGAGATCGGCCAATGGATGCAGGCCTGTCTCTCGGCACCGGAGCGGGTCATCAACGGCGTGGCGGGTGCCATCGGCGCCGCACTCCCCTTCGCGCTGGCCGCGCGGGCGGCGCGGCCGGAGGGGCGCATCCTGGCCATCTGCGGCGATGGCACCTTCGGCTTCCACATGGCGGAATTCGACACGGCGCTGCGGCATGACCTGCCCTTCGTGCTGGTCGTCGGCAATGACGCGAAATGGAATGCGGAATACCAGATCCAGGCGCGCGACTACGGCGCCAACCGCACCCATGGCTGCGAACTCGCCCCCGGCACGCGCTATGACCGCGTGGTGGAAGGGCTGGGCGGCCATGGCGAATTCGTCGAGCGCGGCGAGGACCTGCCGGCGGCACTGGAGCGCGCCTTCGCCAGCGGCAAGCCGGCCTGCGTGAATGTGATGATCGAGGGCCTGCCCGCCCCCAATCTTCGCCGCGCATGACGACCTTGGCGCGCGCGCCGCTGTATGCGCGTGCCGAGCAGGAATTGCGCGCCCGCATCGCCGCCGGCGAATGGAAGCCGGGCGAGGCGCTGCCCACCGAGGCCGCGCTTTCCGCGCAGCTTGGCATCAGCCAGGGCACGCTGCGCCGGGCGCTGGGCGTGCTGGAGGCGCAGCGACTGATCGAGCGCCGCCAAGGCATCGGCACCTATGTCACCGAGGCGACGAGCGAGCGCGCGCTCTTCCATTTCTTCCGGGCCGAGGCGCTGGATGGCGGGCGCATCACGCCGACCAGCCAGTTGCACCGGCTGGAGACAGCGCCGGCGCGGCCGGAGGAAGCCTGCGCCCTGTCGCTGCCGCAGGGCGCCCTGGTGCATCGCCTGGCGCGCCAGCGCTTCGTGGCGGGCCAGGCTGCCATCGCCGAGGAGATCGCCCTGCCGGAAGCGCTGTTTCCCGGCTTCCATCTGCCGCTCGGCGTGGAACTCACCGATGAGCTTTATGTGCATTACCAGCGGCATCACGGCATCACGGTGATGCGCGTCGCGGAGAAGCTCTCCGCCATCGGCGCGCCCGAGAGCATCGCGGGGCTGCTCGGCCTGGCCCCCGGCGCGCCGGTCATGCACATCGCCCGCATCGCCTTCGACGTGATGGACCGCCCGGTGGAGCGCCGCCTCTCCTGGATCGAGACGCGCGCGCTGCGCTACGCGATCGAGCTGCGCTGAGCCCTCGCGCGGCGGCGTGATCCGGCCTAAGCGTGACGCATTGTTCCAGGGGAAGAATCACTCATGAAAGCAGCCGTCGTCACCGCCCAGGGCCTGGCCTTGCAGGAGGTTCCGGTGCCCAGGCCGGGCCCGCAGCAGATCCTCATCAAGTTGCGCGCCATCGGGCTGAACCGCGCCGATCTGGGGGTCGCGGCCGGCCATGCGCATGGCGCGGTGGGCGGCATCGGCGCCATTCCGGGGCTGGAAGCGGCGGGCGAGATCGTCGAATGCGGCAGCGAGGTGCCCTCCCATCTCAAGCCTGGCCTGCGCGTGATGGGCGGGATGGGGTCCTGCTACGCCGAATATGCCCTGGCCGATTGGGGCCGCGTGAACCTGGTGCCCGACGCCAACATGTCCTGGGAGGTGGCGGCCACGCTGCCCGTGGCCTTGCAGACCATGCACAATGCCGTGGTGACGCATGGGCTTTGCGCGCCAGGCTCCGCCATCATGATCCAGGGCGCTTCCTCCGGCGTGGGGCTGATGGGGTTGCAGATCGCGCGGCTGATGGGCGCGTCGGTGATTGTCGGCAGCTCCACCAACCCCGAGAAGCGCGCGCGCCTGGCGGAATTCGGCGCCACGCTGGCGGTGGACACGAATGACCCCGCCTGGGTGAAGCAGGTGCTGGACGCGACCGAGGGGCGCGGCGTGGATTCGGTGGTGGACCAGATCAGCGGCCCGCTTGTCTCGCAGACCCTGGCCGCGACGCGCATCCTGGGGCGCATCATCAATGTCGGCCGTCTTGGCGGCGCGGTGGCGAATTTCGACTTCGACCTGCATGCGGCGCGGCGCATTTCCTATATCGGCGTCACCTTCCGCACCCGCAGCAATGACGAGGTGCGCGAGATCGTCCGCCTGATGCGACAGGACCTCTGGGCCGCGCTGGAGGCCGGAAAGCTCGCCTTGCCGCTGGACCGTGTGTTTCACCTGGATCAGGTGCATGAAGCGCTGGCACATATGAAGGCGAACGCGCATTTCGGGAAAATCGCCATGGTCACCGGCTGAGGCGGGGTCTCGATCAGCGCGATAGGTGATGCCGATTGGCAACCCTGGGGTGTAAAGGATATATTAACGTTCTGTTGGAGGATCCGCTGATGCTGCGCAGCCTTGTCGTCCTGGCATTGATCGCCGCCCCGTCGCTTGGGCAGGCGCAGATGGCGAGCTTCTGCGCGGGAGCCGTCGTGGCGGATCTTTTCGACACGCGGGTCACCCCCGGCTCGACCACGCGCGCCACCTATTCGGTGGTGCTCCGCAACACGCAGAGCGCGGCGCGGCGTTTGCAGATCAATGTGACGGCCAGCGTGCTGGACCGGCCCAATGGCGCGCCCATCATGCTGAATCCGGGTCAGCGGCTCACGGTGCAACTGGGCTACCAGACCATCCTGCCGGGCACCCAGGCCCTGCGCGGCGAGCAATTGGCGAATGTGACGCGCGTCAGCTGCGTCTGACGGGTCGCCAAGCTTCGCTGCGCCGCAGCCCCGGGATCGTCCAGGGCGGATCGTAGAACCAGGCGCCACCAGGGCCGGTGGCGCGCCAATCACTCCCCTCGAGCGCCGCCGCCAGCCGCGCCTCGGCCTCCGCCACGGCCTCCGGGCTGGGCAGGCCTGAGAACCGCAGCACCGCGACTTCGGCCTCCGGGAGCACACGGATGGCGATGCGCGGGTCGCGCGGGCGGGGCAGGGTGGCCTCGCTGTAGCGGGCGGGCATGAAGAAGCCGATGCGCCAGCGGCCATCGCCGCCGCTTTGGGCGACCGGCGCTGTCATCCCGATCCGCTCGCCCTGCTGCGCGACCGGGGCCGTCATGCCGATTCGCTCGCCCGCCAGGTTCTCGCCGAAGATATAGGCGGCGAGCGGCCGGAAGGCGGCGCTGCGGGCGCTTTGCTCTTCGCCCGTCACCTCCATCTCGGCGACCAGGCGGGGCGGGTAGCGGCGGATTTCCACATCGCCCAAGGAGGGGCCCAACCGGCCGATCACGGTGAAGGGGGGTTCCTCGGTGCCATCGCGCATGCCGAAGACGGAGCACGCCCCGAGCAAAGGCGCCAGTAGCAGCGGAAGAAGGCGCCGCCTCATCGTTCGAATCGCAGCATGATGGCCACCCCCAACTGCACCGAGCCGAAGGTCAGCGCGCAAAAGAACCAAAGCAGCAGGAGCGGCAGCGGGTGCTCGGCCGAACGCAGCAGCAGCGTCCCCAGGCCCAGCGGATCGGCCCAGAGGATCGCCGCCATCAGCGCGGCCGAGAGACCCATGCCGATGCCGACATGGGAGAGGTAGAAGCTGAGCTTCGGCGCGTCATTCACACCGAGGGATGTGGCCCCGGGGCGGTGATGTTCAATCAGGCTGCATGCCGGTGCGGCGGATCAGGGGCGCCCAGCGCTCGGCATCTTCGCGCAGCTTGGCGGCGAGTGCCGCGGGCGGCGCATCCACCGGCTCGATCCCCAGCGCCCCCAGCCGCTCCCGCACCTCCGGGTTGCGCAGCACCTCGCCCACCGCCTGGTTGATGCGGGTGATGATGGCCGGATCGGTGCCGCGCGGCGCCACGAGGCCATGCCAGCCCGAGACGGCGATGTTGGACACGCCGGCCTCGGCCAGGGTCGGCACCTCGGGCAGGGCCTGGGTGCGCGCCGCGGTCGAGACGGCAAGGCCGCGGAGCCGCCCGGCCTGCACATGCTGCGTGACCGCGCCGATATTGATCATGACGCCCTGGAGCGAACCGCCCAGCAGGTCATTCACCGCCAGCGCGCCGCCGCGATAGGGCGCATGGGTCCAGCGCGTCTCGGTGGCCTGTTGCAGCAATTCGATCAGCAGATGGGCCAGGCTGCCATTGCCCGGCGTGCCGATGGCGATGGGGCTGCGGCGGCTCAACCCCACGAAATCGGCCAGGCTGGCCGCCGGGAAATCGGCCTTTACCACCAGGATCTGCGGCACGGAGGTGACCTGCGCCACGGCGGCGAAATCCTCCACCGGGTCGAAGGAGAGCCGGCGGAACAGGCCCTTGTTGATGGACAGGCTGTCCGAGCCCGCCACCAGCGTCAGACCATCCGGCCGGGCGCGGGCGCCCAACTCATAGCCGATATTGCTGCCGGCACCCGGGTGGTTCTCGACCACGATGCTCTGGCCCAGCGCCGGGCCCAGGTGGCGCGCGATCAGCCGGGCCACGATGTCCTGGCTGCCGCCGGGCGCCACGGGGACGATGAGGCGGATGGGGCGATCCGCCTGGGCCAGGGCCTGGCCCGGCAGGATCAGGGCGGGGAGGGCAAGGATTTGGCGACGATTCATGGTGAAATTCTCCAGGCGGCGGTGAGATGGCCGCCTTCATGAGGGAGATAAACACGTTGTTGAGGCGTGATATAGGTCGGGAAAACATCTTTGGTCAACGTGAAATCGGCGGGCGCCCCGCATGTTTCCCCCGCGCCCGGCGCATTGCTGCCGCCGCAACTCTTGTTTCACGCCACCGCCGTGCTGATATCGTGCCGGCATGAACGCCATCGCCCCCACCTCTCCGCACGGCCCTGTCCTGGGTCTTCTCGGCGCCATCGGGAACACGCCCCTCATTCGCTTGGCGCGGGCCAGCGCCGCCACCGGATGCGAAATCCTGGGCAAGGCGGAATTCATGAATCCGGGTGGTTCGGTGAAGGACCGCGCGGCGCTGGCCATCATCGAGGGCGCCGAGGCGCGGGGCGAATTGCGCCCGGGTGGGTTCATCGTGGAGGGCACGGCCGGCAATACCGGGATCGGCCTGACGCTGGTGGGCAATGCGCGCGGCTATCGCAGCGTCATCGTGATGCCGGAGACGCAAAGCCAGGAGAAGATCGACTTCCTGCGCATGATCGGCGCCGATCTTCGCCTGATTCCGGCCAAGCCCTTCAAGGACCCCGGCAATTACGTCCATGTCTCCCGCCGCCTGGCGGAGGAGATGAACGCGGCCGAACCCGGCTCCGCGGTCTGGGCCAACCAGTTCGACAATCTGGACAACCGCGAGGGCCATCGCCGCACCACCGGCGCCGAGATCCTGGCGCAGGCGGGTGGCCGGGTGGATGCCTTCACCTGCGCCTGCGGCACCGGCGGCACGCTGGCCGGCATCGCCATGGCGCTCAAGGCGCACGACGCCACCACCCAGGTGGTGCTGGCCGACCCCATGGGCTCGGCCCTCTATGCCTGGCGCAAGACGGGCGAGCCGGTGATGAGCGAGGGCGGCTCCATCACCGAGGGCATCGGCCAATCCCGCGTCCCCGGCAATCTGGAGGGCGCACCCATTGATGACGCCATCCAGGTGACCGATGAGGAAGCCCTGGAGCAGGTCTTCGACCTGACCCTGCATGAGGGGCTCTGCATCGGCGGTTCGGCTGGCATCAACGTCGCGGCCGCGGTGAAGCTGGCGCGGATGATGGGGCCGGGGCACCGCATCGTGACCATCCTCTGCGATGGCGGCGCGCGGTATCAGTCCAAGCTGTTCAACCCGGCATTCCTGCGCAGCAAGGGCCTGCCCGTGCCAGGCTGGCTCGCATGACCCTGGAAATCATCGAACTCGGCCGCTCGATCCGGGAGCGCGACCCCGCGCGCCCTTCCTGGCCCGAGGTCATCTTCTCCTATCCCGGGCTGCATGCGGTGTTGTGGCATCGCCTCGCGCATCGCCTCTGGACGCTGGGCCTGCGCGGCCTTGGGCGCTTCACCTCGCATCTGGGGCGGATGCTGACGGGGATCGAGATCCATCCCGGTGCGAAGATCGGCCGCCGCCTTTTCATTGACCATGGCATGGGCGTGGTGATCGGCGAGACGGCGACCATCGGCGATGATGTGACGATCTATCACGGCGTGACGCTGGGTGGGCTCTCGCTCAAGGCCGGCAAGCGGCACCCGGATGTGCTGGATGGCGCCATCATCGGCGCCGGCGCGCAGGTGCTGGGGCCGATCACGGTGGGGCGCGGGGCGCGTGTGGGCGCCAATGCCGTGGCCGTCGCCTCGGTGCCGGATGGCACCACGGTGGTGGGCATCCCCGCCCGCTGCTCCGGCCCGGATTGCCCCGAGACCATCACCGTCGGCTACGGCCTGCCCGCCCAGGAAATCGACCCGGTGGGCGAGCGGCTGGCCGTGCTGGAGGCCGAGATGCGGGCCATGCGGGTGATGCTGGAGCAGCGCCGGGCCAGTTGAGGCAGGAGAAAAAAGCCCCCAGACCCCAATCCATTCAGGGGGTCTGGGGCCCCGGCCCCAGCCGCCGGAGGCCCTTTTTTCGGCCTATAGCAGCCCCTCGCGCCGGAATGAGAGCTGCTGCTCGCGTCCGATGATCACATGGTCATGCAAGGTGATGCCCAGCGCCGCCGCCGCCTGCTTCACCTCCGCCGTCATCTCGATATCGGCCCGGCTCGGCGTCGGGTCGCCCGAGGGGTGGTTGTGAACAAGGATCAGCGCTGTGGCGTGCAGGTCCAGCGCGCGCTTCACCACCTCGCGTGGGTAGACGGGGGTGTGGTTCACCGTGCCGCGCGCCTGGGCCTCATCGGCGATCAGCCGGTTCTTGGCGTCGAGGAAGAGGACACGGAACTGCTCCACCCGCTCCCGCGCCATGGCGGCGGTGAGGTAGTCCATCAGCCGGTCCCAGTTGTTCAGGACCTCCTGCTTCTTGAGCGGCGCCTGGACGAGGCGCAGCGCCGCCACCTGAACGGTGCGCAGCGCCGCGATGCCGGCATCGCCCAGGCCGTCGATCTGGCGGAGTTCCTGCGTGGGGGCGCTTAGCGCATCGGCGAAGCTGCCGAAGCGGTCCAGCATGGCGCGGGCGATGGGCTTGGTGTCACGCCGCGGCAGGGCCAGGAAAAGCAGCATCTCGATGAGTTCATGGTCGAGGATGCCATCGGCGCCACCCTCGATCAGCTTTTGCCGCATCCGGCCCCGATGGCCCTCCACGCCCGAGGGCGTCGCCGCGACTGGCGCGGGATCAAAGAGGCCACCGGCCTCCGACAACCCGCGCCGCCGGTTCACGCGATTCCGCCCAAGCACGGGCACGGCGCCAGCAGGATCCGGCCGCAAGGCGGCCGGCGCGCCCCGACCGCCCTCACCACCCGCGCACCAGTGGCGGCGCGAAGCCAAGCGCGCGGAGCGCGCGCCCGGCGTCTGAGGGCACTAGGAATAAGGCGGCTTGTGCAAGCCGCCCGGGCTGAGCGTGAAAATCTCGCACCCCGTCTCGGTGATGCCGATCATGTGCTCGAACTGCGCCGAAAGGCTGCGGTCGCGCGTTACGGCGGTCCAGCCATCATCCAGGATCTTCACCTCCGGCCGGCCGGCATTCACCATGGGCTCGATGGTGAAGAACATGCCCGGCGCCAGCTTCGGGCCTTCGCCGGGGCGGCCGAAATGCAGGACGTTCGGCGGCTCGTGGAACTTCCGGCCGATGCCATGGCCGCAGAAATCGCGCACGATGGAAAAGCGGTGCTTCTCGGCATAGGCCTGGATGGCGTGGCCGATATCGCCGAACGTATTGCCCGGCTTGGCGGCGGCGATGCCGCGCATCATCGCCTCATAGGTCACATCCATCAGCAGCCGGGCCTTGGTGCTGATCTCGCCCGCCGCGTACATGCGGCTGGTGTCACCATGCCAGCCATCGAGCAGGGCGGTCACGTCGATGTTGAGGATATCGCCCTCGGCGATGGTCCGCTCGCCCGGAATCCCGTGGCAGACCACGTGGTTGATCGAGATGCAGGAGGATTTGGTGTAGCCGCGATAGCCCAGCGTCGCCGGCACGGCGCCGTGATCTGTCATGAAGTCGTGGCACAGCTGGTCGAGCGCGCCGGTGGTCACACCCGGGCGGACATGCGGGGTGATCATGTCCAGGCAGGCGGCCGCGAGCGCACCGGCCCGGCGAGCCCCCGCGAAATCCTCCGGCGCGTGGCGCGTGATGCGGCGGGATTCGCCGCCTGAATTTTCCATTTCTCGAGGCCGACCTGTGTTTCAATCAATACCGCTGTAGAATGCGCGCGGGGCGCGCAAGGTTCAACCCGCTTTCTCGCCGGTCTTGTATTCGCGAGTCTCAAGGGCGTCGGCCAGGCGCGCCGTCGCGCTGCCGGGGCGGGCGGGCTTCTGCTGGCTCTCATGCGGCGCCCATCCGGTCATCACCAGCAGCCGCAGCTCCATGCGCAGGTCGAGCGCGGCAAAGGTGAGGGGAAACAGCGCCCTGGGCGGGGTGCGCCGATCCGCCGCGCGGATGGCGCTGCTCTCGCCCGCCGCGCGCAGATCGGCGATCAGGCCCATGGGAGTGCGGTATTCCAGGGGCAGGCGGTCCTGATCCGCCACAGGCAGGGCGAAGCCCGCGCGTTGCAGCAGCCCGGCCAGGTCGCGCAGCTCGGGGAAGGGGGCGATGCGGGGCGAGATGCCGCCGCGCGTCTCGGCCTCGGCCGCGGCCAATGCCTCGCGCAGGCCCTGCAAGGTGCCGAAGCCGGGCAGGGAGGCCAGGAAGAGCCCATCCGGCGCCAGCGCCTGGCGCAGCTGGATCAGCGCGCCGGGCAGGTCATTCACGTTGTGCAGGCTCAGATTGGCGATGATGAGGTCGAAGCTCGCGGGCGCGAAGGGCAGCCATTCCTCGTCGCCGGCCAGCGCCAGCCCGCCGGCCCGCCGCGCCATGGCGGGGGCGAGGTCCATCGAGACGATGAAGGGGATGCCCCGCGCGCGCAGTGCCGGCGCCACAACGCCCCGCCCGCCGAGGTCGAGCGCGCGGGAGAAGCGGCGGGTCGTGTCGTCCAACCGGTCCAGCAGGAGCTCGGCCGCCGCCTCCAGGATGGGGGCCACCTGGTGCACCCGCGCCGCCGCGCGCTCGCGCCGCAAGGCGATCAGGCGGCGGTCGAAGATGTCGGGCGCGGCTTCCATGGAGTTCATCTGCGGCCAGTGGTGCTGGCGCGCAAGCGGGACTATCGTTTCCTGGTCCGCAGGGAGAACGCAGATGAACAGCATGGATGTGAAGGCGGCCCGCACCGCCGCCGTGGCCGCCGCCGTGGGCCGCGTGCGCGAGATCGAGGCCCGCATGGGCGTGACGCGCGAGGCGCTGGACGCCATCAAGGCCGAGCTGATGAACCTCGCCGCGCAGGAGCACCTTTTCCCCAGCGCCGAATTCCCGCCGCCGCCCAATGGCGAGAAGGGCAGCAACCGCTACCTGCTGCGCGAGGAGGACAACAACCGCTTCGCCCTCTACCTGAACGCGCTGAACCCCGGCAACGAGACCAAGCCGCATGACCACACCACCTGGGCCGTGGTCGTCGCCGTGGATGGGCAGGAGCTGAACAAGGTCTATGACCGGCTGGATGACGGCTCCGACCCCGAGCGCTGCGAGATGCGCGTGCGCGAGGAGATCATGGTGGAGCCCGGGCGCGGGATTTGCCTGATGCCGGAGGATATCCACTCCATCCACACCACCGGCACGCGCCCCACGCGCCACCTGCACATGTACGGCCTGGCGCTGGAGAAGCTGGATGGCCGCCGCGCCTTCGACGACAAGACGGGCGTCGTCTCCTATTACAACAAGAACTTCATGAAGCCGACGGCGGACGCGAAGGCCTGATGTCGAACGTCTCGCCGGCCACGCTCAAGGCCTGGATTTCCGAAGGGTCCGAGCTCGCCATCCTCGACGCGCGCGAGGAAGGGGAGTTCGGCCATGGGCACCTGTTCTGGGCGGTGCCCTGCCCGCTCTCGAAGAAGGAGCTGCGCGCCCGCGCCCTGCTGCCGCGCCAGGCCACCCGCGTGGTCTGCGTGGATGGCGGCGAGGGGCATGCGGCGAAGCTCGCGGCCTATCTGACCTCCATCGGCTATTCCGACGTGCATGTGCTGCAAGGCGGCACGCCGGCCTGGGCGGCGGCGGGTTATGTCGTCTTCACCGGCGTGCATGTGCCCTCCAAGGCCTTCGGCGAATGGGCCGAGCACCATTACGGCACGGAGAGCGTGGATCCCGCCGAATTGCAGGCCATGAAGGATTCCGGCCAGGACATGGTGATCCTGGACAGCCGCCCGATGGATGAATTCGTGAAGATGACCATCCCCGGTGCGGTGAATGTGCCGGGCGGCGAACTGGCCTATCGCATCGGTGACCTCGTGCCCAAGCCCGAGACCACCATCGTCATCAACTGCGCCGGCCGCACGCGCAGCATCATGGGCGCGGAAAGCCTGCGCCGCGC
>JAIYDS010000022.1 GCA_027487385.1 Acetobacteraceae bacterium
AAGGTGTCGAAGAAGGTGAAGGTGAGCGAGCCGATGAAGGCGCCGATCGGGTGCCCGAGCCCGCCGATGACGGACATGATCAGCACATTCACCGTGGCGCCGAGGCCGATGGTCCCGGGCGAAATGCCGATATTGTAGATCGTCGCCAGCACGCCGCCGCAGCCGGCGATGAAGCCCGCCACACCAAAGGCCGCGATGCGATGCGGACCCACCGCATAGCCGAGTGCGGCCACGCGGCGCGGATTGTCGCGGATGCCCTGCAACACGAGGCCGAAGGGCGTGCGCACCAGGTAGAGCACGCCGAAATACAGCGCCGCGGCGGTGCCCAAGGCCACATAGAAGAAGACATAGGCATTGCGGAAATCGAAGCCGAAGATGTCCGGCCCCACCACATTGCGAATGCCCTCATAGCCGTTGAACCAGGCGATGTTCGTCTCGATGAAGCGGAAGACGCCCATGGAGAGGGCCAGCGTGATCATCAGCAGGTAGATGTCGCGCGTGCGCACCGCGATGGCGCCGACGATCAGGCCCATCAGCGTCGCCGCCAGCACGCCGAGCGGGATGGCCATCGCATAGCCGAAGCCGCCCACGATCTGCGGCACGGCGCCTTCCACGAAGACGGCGACGGTGTAGCCCGCAACCCCCGCGATCATCATCTGCGCCAGCGAGATGAAACCGCCATAGGTGGCGAGGAAGGTGAGCGACATGGCGATGATGCCGAAGACGATGCCGCGCCCCAGGATATTCGCCGTCCAGAATTGCGCCTGGTTGGCGGGAAGGATCTGCAGCAGCAGCCAGGGGGCCGCCAGCATCAGCGCGAGGCCGAGCACCGACCAGAGGAGGATTCGGTCACGCACGGCCGAGAATTCCCTGCGGCCGCGTCGCCAGCACCACCACCATGATGACGAAGGTGAGGATCACGGAATAGGTCGGAAAGATCGCCTGACCGATCTGCTCGGCGAGGCCGATGAGGATGGCGCCGATGGCCGTCCCCGGGATGGAGCCCATGCCGCCCACGATGACGACGACGAGCGAGACCAGCAGGAAGCGCCCATCCACCCCCTGGCTCAAGGGCTGCGCCGTGGCGCCGATCACGCCGCCCAGGCCCGCCAGCGCCGCCCCCAGCGCGAAGACGGCGACACCCACCAGCGGCACATTCACGCCGCAGGCGCCCAGCATCTCGCGGTCATCAACCCCCGCGCGGATCATCATGCCAAGCTTCGTGCGGTTCAGCAGCAGCCAGAGCCCGACGCCCACAGCAACCGCAATGCCGATCTGCACGAGGCGGAAGGTGGGGTAGCCGCCGAGGCCCGGAATCTGCGTCGAACCGAAAATGGCATCGGGCGCGAAGAATTGTCGGGGATTGCCGCCATAAATTGCGAGCAGCTGGTCGGCCGCGATGATGGAGACGCCGATGGTGACCAGCGCCTGGCGCAGCTCCTGCCCCTGCATCCAGCCCAGCAGCAGCTTCTGCATCAGCGCGCCGAAGACGGCGGCGAAGGCGATGCCGGCGGCGAGCCCCGCATACCAGGCGTACCAAACATCCTGATCATAGAGCGGCTCGAACACCGCATAGCCGACATAGGCGGCGATCAGGTAGAGCGAGCCATGCGCCATGTTCACCACGCGCATCAGCCCGAAGATCAGCGAGAATCCGCTGGCCACGATGAAATAGAGCGCCGCGAGCGTGAGCCCGTTCAGCGTGATGGTGGCGGCGAGATCCATGCCCCGGTCCGTTGCTCCCAAATTCGTTATCGTGGCCGCGCGGCGGCTTGTTCTGTCGGCAGGGATGCCCGAAGCCTCCGGGGCGCTCAAGATGGAAATTTGGATAATGATGGGTAAAATTGGGTCATGATCCCCGCGCCGGCGCGAAGCCCCATCGCCCGCCTCGACGGGCTGCGCCCCGCCCGGCGTGCCCTGTCCATCTGGCTGCCCGCGCTGGCCCCCTTCCCTGCGCCTCTTTGGCCGCTGGTCTCGCTGCTGCCCGTGCTGGACATCAATGGCGCGCTGGCCGCGGCGCTGGAGGCACAGCGCCCCTTCCGCGCCGCGCCGCCCATCGCCGGCATCTTCGCCTGCGATCCCTTCCTGCGCCCGGCCGACCTGGCCGCCCGCCTGCACCGCGTGGGGATTCGCGAGGTGGTGAATGCGCCGACCATCCAGCTCTTCGATGGCGAGACGGCGGCCGAGCTCGGCTCGGTCGGCTATCGCGCCGAGGCGGAGTTCCGCCTGCTGCTGCGCCTGGCCGAGCTGGGGCTGGAGCCGCTGGCCTGCGTCACCTCACGCGCGGCGGCGGATCTCGCCCTCGGCCTGGGTCTGCGGCGATTCCTGCTGCATCCGGGCCTGACACTGCCCGCGGACCCGCAGGCCTGGTGGGCGGAGCTGGCGGGGCACGTGGCGATCGAGGGGGGCGAGGCGCTGCTGTGGCGGGATGAAAGTGAGTAAAAGAAGGGGCCTCCGGCGGCTGGGGCCGAGAGGCCCCAGACCCCAATACTTACGGAAAGGGGTCTGGGGCCTCTCGGCCCCAGCCGCCGGAGGCCGTTTTTCTCTTCCTCAAGTCTCCAACCCCAACCGCCGCATCCGGTTGTACAGCGTCTTCCGCCCAATCCCCAGAAACGCCGCCGTCTCCCCCCGCCGGAACCGGTGCCGCCGCAGCGCATCCAGGATCCAGGCGCGCTCATCCAGCATTTCGGGCGCCGGCGCCGGGTTGCTGGGGCCGAGGATGCCCTCCAGCAGCCCCGCGCTGATCCGCCCATCCCGCGCTTCCGTCGTCGCGCGCAGCAGCGCCTCATGCAGCGCGCGAAGATTGCCGGGCCAGGGCTGCGCCATCAGCAGCCGCAGCGCGCCCGGCTCCAGGCTGGCGCGGCCCAGGGCGCGCAGCATCGCGCGGGCGATGAGCGGCAGATCCTCCATCCGCTCGCGCAGCGGCGGCAGGATCAGGCGCTGGGCCGAGAGGGCGCGGGCCAGCGCCTCGCCCCCCGGCGGGCGGGTCAGCAGCAGGCGGGCACGGGGCGGGCGCTCGCCGGGCCGGGCGAAGCGGTCGAAGCTGCCGCGCTCGATCCATTCGGTGAGGCGGGCGAGAAGACTGGGCGGCAGCGCATCCGCCTGCTCGATGACAATGCTGTTCTGCGGCAGGGAAAGCAGCCCGCCCCGCCCCTCGCCAAACAGCCGCCCCGCGATCTCCTCGCGCGCATCGAGGAAGGTCAGCGCCCCGCTGCGCCGGCTGGCGCGATGGATGGCGCGCGCCGTGGTGGTGCGCCCGGTGCCGGGCTCGCCCTCGATCAGGATGGGCAGGTCCGTCGCCACCAGGCGGGCGATGCGCGCGGCGACCTGCCGCGCCACCTGGGAACGGCCGACCAGGCCCGGAATCGCCGCCTCGCGCTCCGGGTCATCGCGCAGCAGGGCCGCGGTCTTGAAGGCGGAGGTGGTTTGCATCACCGCCATCTCCAGCGGCAGGCGGTCCAGCGTGGAGCCGCCGATATAGCCATCGGCGCGGGAGGCGTCGCAGACCTCCAGCATATGGGCCGGGTCCACGATGGGCCCGCCCTCGACGAAGCAGCGCATCCCCGGGTGGCTGCGGCGCAGGGCGGCGAAGATGCGCCGCGCGCGCTCGGCCGCGTCATCCAGGCGCACGCCGCCCGGCACGCCCTGGCTGCCGCCCGCATTCCAGCCGAAATTGAGGCAGATGGCGGTCACCCCGGCCGATGCCAGCGCCTCCACCTCAGCCCGCGTCTTGGCATAGCCGAGGGTGGCGAGGCCCAGGGCCTGCGCCGCGCGCAGCAGCTCCACCTCGCGCCCGAAGCCAAGCCCCGCTTCCTCCAGCGCGGCGCGGAAGGCGCCGTCATGGTGGATCGCGGTCGGGAAATTGGTGACGCCGTGATAGCCCGCCGCCTGGACCTCCCGCAGCAGGGCCGTGAGGTCGAGGCGGGGGTCGCAGGCGGCGGCGCCGAAAAAGACGGGAATCGCCACACGGTCCAGGATTTCGCGCCGGGCGAAGGCATCGGTGAAACGATTGCTGTCGCGGATCGGCAGCATGGCGGCGAGCGAGGGCGCGCCCATGACGCGCAGCCGCCCGGCATTGAGCGCCAGCAGGAAATCCGCGCCCCCATCGGCGGCGGCGCGGGCCGTCATGCCCAGGCCGATGGCGGCGCCGACCTGGATGTCCCGCCCCCGGCTCACGCCCCGGCGGCAGGGGCGGGCGTGGCGCGGCGGCGATAGGCGCGGCGCAGCGGCGGGCCGCCATCGGCGGGCGGCGGCAGATTCATGGGCCGCAGACGGCGGTCATGGTCCAGAAACACCTCGCAGATGAGCGCGACATGCGGGGTCTCGATCTGCTCGGGCGAGTAATGCGCTGCCGTCGGCTTGTGCCGCGCCGGATTGAGCGTGGGCGAGGCGGCGAGCGTCCAGCGGAAATCATCCAGCAGCAGCACCCCGCCCGGGCGCAGCAGCGGGATGAGCGCGAGTGCCGCCGGCGCGTCATGCGCCCAGACATGCGCGCCATCCAGATAGACGAAGTCGAAGACGCCATCCTCGCCGCGCGCGCGCATCTCGCGCAGCAGCAAGGCGAGGGTCCAGCTGTAGCTCTCGAAGAGCTTGCGGCCATTGGGATGGGGCACGACCTCCGGCAGGCCCTCGGCCCGCAGCTCGGCCATCAGCGTGTCCAGCACATCGGCATGGTCAAAAAGGTGCACGGCGCCCGGGCGGTCCAGCAGCCGCGCCATCTCCCGCGTCGTGGCGCCGATGCCGACACCGATCTCGGCGACGACCGGTTGGGCGCGCTGGCGCAGCACGCCGCGCAGCAGCGCCAGCGCATCCCGGCTGGGCCTGCTGATGGATTTGTGGTGCGGGTCGTTCAGCCGGGCGGACATGGCGCATCGCCCGCGACGCTTCCAGGGTCCGTATTGGCGCCACAGACCAGCACCCCCACCCGCGCACCGGGCGGCGGCACCCAGGCGCCGCTGAGCAGCGCAGCGAGCGCCGCGGCGCCGCCCGGCTCGGCCACCAGCCGCGCCTCGGCCCAGAGCGCCCGCTGCGCGGCGCGGATCGCGCCATCCGCCACCAGGACCGATTCCAGCCGCCCGGCCGCCCGCAGCCTGGCCACGATGGGGAACATGAGCCCGCCCACCTGGCGCGCGCCCAGGCTGTCGGCGGCGAGCCCGCCCACCGGCGCCGGCACCGGCTTGCCGGCGGCCAGCGCCGCATGCAGCCCGGGGCAGCCCTCGGGCTCCACGGCGATGAGTGTCACGCCGCTCGCCGCATGCCAGGCGGCGATGCCGCCCAGCAGCCCGCCCCCGCCGACGGCGATCAGGAGATGCGTGAGGTCCGGGGCCTGCGTCGCCCACTCGGCCGCGACGGTGCCCTGCCCGGCCAGCACCTCCGCCTGGTCATAGGCATGGACCATCAGGGCGCCGGTCTCGGCGGCGCGGGCCTCGCTCGCCTGGCGGGCTTCATCATAGCTGGCGCCGCCCACCACCAGCCGGGCGCCGAAGCCGCGGATCAGGGCGCGCTTGGCCTCGGCGGCGATCTCGGGGACGAAGATCTCGGCCGCAACACCCAGGCTTTGCGCGGCGGCGGCGACCGCCGCGCCGTGATTGCCGCCCGAGGCGGCGATCACGCCGGCCGCCCCCACGCCCGCCGCGCGCATGCGGTTGAAGGCGCCGCGCGGCTTGAAGCTGCCCGCCAGCTGCAACAATTCCAGCTTCAGCAGGCCCCAGCCGGGCATGGCCAGCAGCGGCGTCCGCCGCACATCGCCCTGGATGCGGCGGGCGGCGGTCAGGATGGCGTCACGGTCCGGGATCATGCCGTCAGGTGCCGCGAGGTTGCCCTTCCGCGCAAGCCCCATTCCTGCCATAAACCCCCCCGCTGTAACCTTCTGGACGCCCGGGAATGCTCCTGCACGGGAACTGCGCGGCCCTGGCGGGCGAGGGTGTTCTCCTCCTCGCTCCCCCGGGCGGCGGCAAGTCGGACCTGCTGCTGCGGCTGCTCGGCCAGGGCTGGGATCTGGTGGCGGATGATCAGGTGATGCTGGAGGCGGATCAGGGGATGTTGCGTGCATCGCCGCCGGCGGCGCTGGCCGGACGGATGGAGGTTCGCGGCCTGGGCCTCCTCTCGGGCCTGGCCTGGCGCACGGCCATCCTGCGCCTGGCCGTGCGGCTTTGCCCCCCGGCCGAAATCCCCCGCCTGCCCGCGCCCGAATCCTGGTCTGCCCTGGGGCTGGCCGTGCCGCTGCTGCGGCTGGATGGCGCCGCCCCCTCGGCACCCGAGCGGCTGCGCCGCGCGCTGGATGTGCTGGCCGGCCGCCTTGGCATGAGCGCCGGCGCCTTCGCGACATGAGCGGCGAGGCGCGCCCCTTCGTGCTGGTCACCGGGCTCTCCGGCGCCGGCAAGGCCTCCATCCTGCGCGTGCTGGAGGATCTGGGCTTCGAGACGGTGGACAACCCGCCGCTCGCCATCCTCGATGCCCTGGTGCAGGAGGGGGTGGGGCCGATCGCGGCCGGGATTGACGCCCGCACCCGCGGCTTTGATCCGGCCCGCGCCCTTTCCACCATTGCCCGGCTGCGGCAGCGCCCGGGCATCGCCACCTCGCTGGTCTTCGCCACGGCCGAGGAGGAGGTGCTGCTGCGCCGCTACACCGAGACGCGGAGGCGCCACCCCATGGCGCCGGGCGGGAAGCTCGGCAGCCGCGTGCAGGATGGCATCACGCGCGAGGCCGCCTTGCTGGCCCCGCTGCGCGAGGCGGCGGATCTCCTGCTCGACACCTCCACCCTGCCCTTGCCCGAACTGCGCCGGCTGATCGAGGCGCGCTTCAAGGATGGCGGGGCGCCGGGGCTGAACATCAACCTGAAATCCTTCGGCTTCCCCAAGGGCCTCCCGCGCGAGGCGGATCTCGTCTTCGACATGCGCTTCCTGGCGAATCCGCATTATGACGCTCTGCTGCGACCACTCACCGGGCGCGACCCCGCCGTGGCGGAGTATGTGGCGGCCGATCCGGATTTCCCGGCCTTCTGGACCCGGCTGATCGGCTTCGTCGAGCCGCTGCTGCCGCGCTACGTGGCCGAGGGCAAGAAATACCTCACCATCGCCATCGGCTGCACGGGCGGGCGCCATCGTTCCGTCTTCGTGGTCGAAAAAATGGCAGCCCATCTCAGGCAGCAGGGCTGGCGTGTGGATGTGGCCCATAGGGAACTGGGCCAGAGTCACGATATGGTGCTAACTCCCCCCTCTGATCCCGTTCAGGCGCCCCCCGCTCCTCCCATGCCACTTTCCGTGAATTCCGATACATGATCGGTCTTGTGCTCGTCACCCATGGGCGGCTCGCGCTCGAATTGCGCCATGCCATGGAGCATGTGGTGGGGCCGCAGCCGGCCGTCGCCACCGTCTGCATCGGCCCCGAAGACGATATGGAAGGCCGCCGGGCGGATATCCGCGCCCGCATCGCCGATGTGGACCAGGGCGATGGCGTGGTGGTGCTGACGGACATCGCGGGCGGCACGCCCTCCAACCTCGCCTTCTCGCTGGCCGATCACAAGACGATCGAGGTGATTGCGGGCGTGAACCTGCCGCTGCTGGTGAAGCTCGCCAAGATTCGCGGCTCCGAGCCGCTGGCCGAGGCGGTGGAGCATGCGGCCAAGGCGGGGCGAAAATACATCACCGCCGCCAGTGATCTCGCAAATGGCCACGCGGCCCCCCAGATCGCGGGCAAGAACGGGAATGGAAACGCCGAATGAATGAGTGGCCCACGGAAGAGGGCGGCGCGCCGCACCTGGCCTCCGCCGCCGAATCGCCCCCGCCGCCGCTCGATTGCGGCTGTGACGGCGGTGGCGGCATGGTGCTCAAACGCACCCTGAAGATCACCAATAGCCGCGGCCTGCATGCCCGCGCCGCCGCCAAGCTGGTCGCCGTGGCCGAGCGCTATTCCGCCTGCCTCAACGTCAGCCGCGCCGGGCAAAGCGTGCCGGCCTGCTCCATCATGGGGCTGATGATGCTGGGCGCCGGCCAGGGCAGCGAAGTGCTGATCGAGGCCGAGGGCTGGGACGCGCGTGAGGCGCTGGACGCGGTGGCCGGGCTCATCGAAGCCGGCTTCCATGAAGACTGACGTCACCCCGAAGACCGAAGCCGGGGCGAAATCCGACGCCAAGCCCGGCCGCCGCGGGGCCAAGCCGGCCGAGCAGGCGCTCGCGGGCATCGGCGTCTCGCCCGGCATCGTCATCGGGACCATCTACGACACCACCGAAGCGCCCGCCGAAGCTCCGCGCCGGGAAATCTCCGCCGAGGCGGTGGAGATGGAGCGGACCAAGCTGCAGGATGCGGCCGCGCTCTCCCGCAAGCAGGTCTCCAAGCTCAAGACCCGCCTTTCCGTCCTGCCCGAGGAAGCGCAGGAGGAGCTGGAGCCGCTGCTCGACGCCTATATCCTCATGCTCGGCAATTCGCGGCTGCTGCGCGGCGCGCGCAAGCGCATCGGCGAGGAACTGCTCTCGGCCGAGACCGCCGTGCAGGATGAGGCCGAGGCCATCGCCCAGGCCATCCTCGCCGCCAAGGGCGATGACAAGGCCGGGCTGAACCGCCGCGCCGGCGAGGTGCGCGAGATCGCCCGCCGCCTGACGCGCAACCTGACGGCCACCCCCTTCCGCAGCCTCAAGGGCGTGCCGGCCGGCGCCATCCTCGTCGCCGATGAGCTCACCCCTGCCGATGCCGCGCTGCTGGAACCCGGCAAGATCGCCGCCGTCGCCACCGAGGAGGGCGGCGCCGATGGCCACACCGCCATCATGCTGCGGGCGCTGGGCATTCCCGCCATCCTCGGCTGCCACGGGCTGACCGCCGCCGCCCAGCGCGGCGACATGGCGGTGCTGGATGGCGGCGCCGGCCTCATCACACTGCACCCCGAAGCCGCAACCATCGCCCGCGCCAAGGAGGGTCTGGCCGCCCAGGCCAAGGAACGCGCGCGCCTGGGAAAACTGCGCCGCCTGCCGGCCGAGACCACCGATGGGCAATTGGTCGAGCTCCAGGCCAATCTGGAAATCCCGGCGGAGCTGCCGCTGATCGCCCAGGCCGGCGCCCAGGGCATCGGCCTGCTGCGGACCGAGTTCCTCTTCATGAACCGCGAGGACCTGCCCGACGAAGACGCGCAGGTGGAGGCCTATCGCGCCGTCCTCGAAGCCATGGGGCAGGACCCGGTCACCATCCGCGTGCTCGATTGGGGCGGCGAGAAGGATATGGAAGCCTTGGCCGAGGGCGTGCCCGTCGCCACCGGCCCCAACCCGGCGCTGGGCCTGCGCGGCCTGCGGCTGCTGCTGAAGCGCCCGCATCTGCTGGAAGAGCAATTCGCCGCCATCCTGCGCGTGGCGCAGCTGGGTCAGGTGCGCATCCTGCTGCCCATGGTCACCGTGCCCTCCGAAGTGGCCCAGGCACGCGAGATCTATGAGCGCGTGGCCCGCCGCCTGCGCCGCCGCGGCGAATCCCTGCCGGAAAAACTCCCGCCGCTGGGCGCCATGATCGAGACGCCAGGCGCAGCGCTGGCCGCCGATGCCATCGCGCTGGAGGCGGATTTCTTCGCCATCGGCACGAATGACCTGACCATGTACACGCTCGCCGTGGACCGCGCCGAGATTGACGTGGCCCACCTGTACGACCCCCTTCACCCGGCCGTGCTGCGCCTGATGCAATTCGCCACCGAAGCGGCGCTCCGGCTGCGGATGCCCGTCAGCGTCTGCGGCGAGATGGCGGGGAACCCGAAGCTGGTGCCGCTGCTGCTGGGGCTTGGCCTGCGCAGCCTGTCGATGAATGCCAGCTCCATCCCGCGGGTGAAGCAGGCGGTGCGGGCGCTCGACATTGATGATTGCGCGCGGTTTGCCCGCAGGGTGATGGAACAAAGCGATCCGAAGCGGATCGCGGAGCTGGTGGAGGAATTCGCCAGCAAGAACAACGAAAAATGAAGTTCCAGGGCGCTGCCCTGGACCCGCTGGGGCCGAAAGGCCCCAGACCCCAAAGCTAAATCAATCCGCCGTTCACGTGCCAGGTTTGGCCGGTCACGTAGGCTGCCTCCGCGGAGGCGACGAAGTTCACCGCCGCCGCCACGTCATCCGGCGTGCCCAGGCGGCCGAGCGGCACGCTGCGCTTCACCATCTCCCATTGGGCGGGCGAATAGGCGGCATGGGCGCCGGGGTCCTTCTGGGTGAAGCCGGGGGCCACCGCATTCACCGTGACGCCGCGCGGCGCGTATTCGATGGCCAGGCCGCGCACCAGGGCCTCCACCGCCGCCTTCGCCGCCGAGGTCGCGGGGAAGACCGTCACATCATTGCGGAAGGTGTGCGCCACGAAGCTGGAGATGGCGATGAGGCGCGGATCCTGCCCCTCCGCCAGCACCGGCAGCGCCGCGCGGGCCAGGCGGATGAAGGCCCAGAGCACCGTGTCGAAGGTCCGCGCCAGTTGCGCGTCATCGGTCTGCAGCAGCGGCGTCTTGTCGGCGAAGCCCGCATTGGCGACGACGACATCCAGCCGGCCAAACTGATCGAGCGCGGCCTGGACCAGCGCGGCGGGGGTTTCCGGGGCGGCAATGTCGCCCAGGATGACATGGGCCTTGGCGCCCTTGGCGCGGACGGCCTCGGCGGTGCGTTCCGCCCCTTCGGCGTTCTTGCGGGTGTGGATCAGAAAGGCGGTGTTGGGCTGGGCCATCCGCCGGCAACAGGCAGCCCCAATCCCGCTAGCGGCCCCGGTCACCAGAATAACGCGATCCATCTCTTCACTCCTGGGGTCTGGGGCCTCTCGGCCCCAGCGGGTCCAGGGCAGCGCCCTGGCGTTTGTTTTACTTGATGCCCACCAACTGCCGGATCAGCTTTTTCGCGAAACCCGATTGCGGCCGATCGAACATCCGCGCCATCGCCCAGCGCGGATTGCGCATCCGTGCCCGAGGGTTGCTGAATTCCCGGAATCCGGCCTCGCCATTGCGCCGCCCGAAGCCCGAGGCCCCGACGCCGCCGAAGCCGAGGCCCGGCAGGGCCGCATATTCCACCGCCCGTTCCGTCACCAGCGCGCCGGATTTCGTCTGCGCGGCGACCATCGCTTCCTCGCTCGGATTGGCGCCGAAGAGGTAGATCGCCAGGGGGTGCGGCCGCGCGCGGACCCAGGCGAGCGCGTCCTCCAGCGTGGCGCATTCCTCCATGGCCAGGATGGGGCCGAAGATTTCCTCGCGCGCCAGCCCGCCCTGGGCCAAGGCCAGGCCGATGGAGCGGGGCTCCGGCGACATCCAGGCGATGGTGGCGCCCTGGCTCAGCGCGTCCAGCCGCGCCTGCTGGCGGGCGTTGATGACGGCGGTGCCGGTCTCCGTCACGCCGCTTTCGCGGGCGGCGCGGGCGAATTCGGCGGCGCTGTGGCCGATCAGCAGCACGGTGTCGGGCGCGATGCAGGTCTGCCCCGCATTCACCGCCTTGGCGACGAGGATGTCGCGCGCGGCGCGCTTCAGATCGGCGCCGGGCAGCACCAAGGCCGGGCATTTGCCGCCGAGTTCGAGCGTGAGCGGCGTGAGGTGGGCGGCGGCGGCCGCCATGACGCGGCGGCCGATCTCGGTGCCGCCGGTGAAGACCAGATGGTCCCAGGGCTGGGCGGCGAAATCCTGTGCCACATCGGGCCCGCCCTGCACCACGCGGGCGATGCGCGGCCCCCAGGCCTCGGCCAGGATGGTTTCGATCAGGGCCGCCACGCGCGGCGCGGCCTCCGAGGGCTTGATGACCACGCGGTTGCCGGCCGCGATGGCATCCACCGCTGGCATCAGGGCCAACTGCATCGGGTAGTTCCAGGGCGCCATGATGCCGATGACGCCCTTGGGCACGTGTTCGACCCAGGCGCGGGCCGGCAGGAAGGGAAAGGGCACGCCGGCGCGCCGGGGCCGCGCCCAGCCGCGCAGCTTGCGGCGCGAATAGGCGCAGGCATCGGCGATGAGCAGCACATCGGCCAGCAGCGTGTCCTCCGGGCTGCGGGCGCCGTAATCGGCGGCGGCGGCATCGGCGATGGCCTGGGCGTGTTTCAGCACCACGCGGCGCAACTCGGCCAGCAGGGCGCGGCGCTGGTCGAGGCTCAGCGCGCCTTCCTCGGCCTCCACGGCACGCAGCGCCATCAGGGCGGTGTAGGCGCTCATGCCAGGGCCTCCTTCGCGGCGGCTTGGCCGGAGCAGATGGCGGCCTCGATGGTCGCGGGCAGATGCGGCCAGGTCCAGTCGCCGGCCAGGACCAGGTTGGCGAGCGGGCGGCGGGGCGGCGTCGGAATCGGGCCGGGGCGCTGGCGCGGCGTGGCGCGGCGCTCCTTGATGACACGGCAGGCGGGCGGCGCCTCGGGCCAATCGCCGGGCACATGGAAGGCGCGGACGGCGCGCAGGATTTCCGCCCAGGCGCGCGGCGCCAGTTCCGCCACATCCTGCTCGGCCTCGGCATCGCCGGCGCTGATGGTGACGGCGACCCCCTCGGGCCGGATCAGCACCCATTGGCACAGGGCGCCCAGAAGCCCCAGGAAGCGCACCTGGCCGCCCGGCTGGAAGGCGAAATGCAGGTTCACGATGGGGGCGAAGGCGTCGGGCGCAGGGATGCCGGTCAGCATGCGCTGCGCCTCCCAGGGCGGCAGGGCGAGGATCACGCGGTCCGCCTCGCCCAGCATCACGTCGCTTTCCTGGAAGGTGAGGCTGGTGGCGCGGCCGTTGCTGGACTGGATGGCGCGCAGCCGGCTGCCGGGGCGATAAGCCCCCCCCGCGGCGGCGAAGACGGCCAAGGCGGGGTCCACCAGATCCGGCCCCAGCCCGCGCCGCGCGACGAACAGGCGGGCCGCGCCTGGCGCGCCCAGGCGGCGCAGCACCTGGCCGAGGCGGTGGGTGGAGGCCTCGGAGGAGGGTGTGTTGAGGGCGGCAATCACCAGCGGGTCCACGAAGCCGCGCAGGAAGGCGGGATGCGCGGCCATGGCCTCGGCGATGGTGCGGTCCCGGAAGGGCAGCGCCATGGCCATGAGCGCCAGCACGCCCCCCCAGGACACGCCGGCCGGCCGCCGCGCGCCATTCCACCAGCCGGCGGGCGAGAGCGCGACCAGCCGGGCCGAGGAATCCGTGCAGTCATAGACCGGCAGCCCATCGGGCTCGGGCTGGACCCAGTATTGCCGGGCGCCGATGGCGTCCAGGAAGCCCAGCGCGGCGGTGTTGCAACCGATCAGCGCATGGGTGCCATTGTCGGTGCCATCGGGCAGCGCCCGGGCGCGGCCGCCGGCGCCGGGCGTGGCCTCGTAGAGCGTGACGGCGTGGCCCTGGGTGGCCAGGGCATGGGCGGCGGCCAAACCGGCCATGCCGGCGCCGATGATGTGAGAGTGAGTCAAAAACAGGGCCTCCGGCGGCTGGGGCCACGGGCCCCAGACCCCATTCCATTAAAGGGGTCTGGGGCCTCGGCCCCAGCCGCCGGAGGCATGTTTTTCTTCATTTCCCCGTCACCGCAAACACCGCCATCCGAAACTTCTCCGCGCGCGTCATCCGCGCCCTCGGCCGCGCGCCCGCCCAGCCGCGCCGCAGCATATGGTCCAGGATGCGCCGATAGCCCCACATCATCACCCGCGCCGGCCGCAGCGCCTCCACATCATAGCGCGGCAGCTCCGCCTCGGCCCGGAAGAAGCCGGCGATGGCCTTGCCCGCCAGCTCCTTGCAGATGCCGGCAAAGGCCGGATGCGTGACGATGGACTGCGCCGGCCCATCCGGAATCCCGGCCTTCTGCAGGATGGAGAGAGGGATATAGACGCGGTCCCGCGTCGCATCCTCATCCACGTCGCGCAGGATATTGGTCAGCTGGAAGGTATGGCCCAGGGCGAGGCCCCAGGCCTCCGCACGCGGCT
Source organism: Acetobacteraceae bacterium (assembly GCA_027487385.1). Lineage (GTDB taxonomy): Bacteria > Pseudomonadota > Alphaproteobacteria > Acetobacterales > Acetobacteraceae > Roseococcus. The sequence continues at coordinate 13,848 of JAIYDS010000022.1, forward strand.
CGCCAAAGATGCGCACCGACATGGCGCCCACACTGCCCGCCACGCGGCGGCAATAGAGGTCGAGCGCGGCTTCGTCCGGCAGGCGCAAATGGTCGGCGGCGTCGGTCTCCATGCCCGCCACCATCGCCTCGCATTCCGCCAGCGGGATTTCAAAGGCCTCGCGCGCCAGGAGAAGCTCGCGGGAGAGGGCGCAATCCGGGGCGGTCAGCTTGGCGCGCCAGGCGGCGAGCAGGCGGCGCTTTTCGCCCTCCGGCATGGCGCCATCGGCGATGTCATCCACCACGCGGCAAAAGGCATAGACGGCCCAGAGCGCGCGGCGCCGCTCGCCCTTCAGCGTCGCCATGCCGCGTGCGAAGGAGGAACCGGCGCGGCTGACGCGGGTGGCGACGATGGCGGGGTCGCTCGGCCCAAGGAAGGGCGCGGCCAGCAATTCCCGCGCGAAATCCGTCTTGCCCAGCGCGACCCGCCCCAGCACCGGATCGGCCAGGCGCAGCTTGGCCAGCAGGCGGCGCGCCAGGCCAATGGTCATGGCCGACTGGATCGCGAGGCGCCGCGCCGTGCAGAGGCGCGGCAGGGCGGCGGCGCGGTCCAGCAACTCCTCCACCCGGTCCAGCGCGGCGTCGAGGATGTCGCGGCGGCGCGGATTCGCGGGTTCGAAGAAGGCGGCCTCGCCGCCCGCCAGGGCCAGCCAGGTTTGCGGCAGATAGACGCGGTCCAGCTTGTCGCGATCCGGCACCAGGTCCTGGATGTGGTTCAGGATCTGCAGCGCGGTGCAAAGGCCGTCGGCGGCGCGCTTGGCGGCGTCACTGTCGGTGCCGTGCAGGCGCAGCAGCATGCGCCCGACCGGATCGGCGCTGCGGCGGCAGTAATCCTCGAGGTCGGCCCATTCGGCGTAGCGCGCCTGCTCGGAATCCTGCCGGAAGGCGGAGAGCATGAGGCGGGCTTCGTCCACGCCCACACCCAGCGCCTGCATCCGGGCACCTTCCTCCAGCGCCGTGCGCGGATCATCGAGGGAAGCCTCCATCGCATCCAGCCGCGCGAGCTTTTCGGCGGGGGCGAGGCTTTCGCTGTCGGCGATGTCATCGGCCATGCGCACGAAGCGATAAAAGGCCATGACCTTCGCCCGCACCGGCTTCGCCAGGATGAGCGAGGCGGTGGGGAAATTCTCGGTGTCATGGGTGCGGTTGGGGGCACCCGGCGCGGTCACATCGCTCATGCTGCCTTTGTGGCTGGTGTCGCGCCCGCTTTCCAGCCCGGGGTGGGCGGGAAGAGTGGGCCCGGCTCAGCCCTCGGCCTTGGCGGCGGTATAGGCCCGGCCCTTCCAGCCCGCCTTCAGCCCCAGCGCGGAGCGCACCAGCGCCGTCCATTGGATGGCCAAGGCCACCAGCACGGTGAAGGGGTGCAGCGGCACCGTCCACCAGGGCTCACCCGTGCGCCAGGTGACGGCGGCGCGCAGCGCGAACATCAGGATGATGGTCAGCACCGCCTCGCCATTGGGCAGCAGCGCCCAGGGCCAGAGATGGGCACCGGCCAGCAGCACGGTCCAGATCGGCAGGCCGACGGGCGTGGCCATCCCCTCGCGCGCATTCTTGATGAAGCCGCCCCAGGCATGGCCGAAGCCCTCATACATGCGGCAGGTGGCGAGCGGCGTGCCATCCACGATTTCCGTGTCATGCCCATGCTCGCGGAAGCGGCGGGCGAGCGCGATGCCGTCATGCAGCACGCCCTTGATGGCGGTGTGGCCGCCAATCGCCTCATAGGCGCGGCGATCCACCAGGATGAGCTGGCCGCAGGCGGCGGCCAGGCTCGCCTTGCGCTGCACGGCGCGCCCACCAAAGGGCAGGTAGCAGATCAGCAGGAAGTTGATGAAGGGGACGGTCAGCCCCTCGCCCAGGCCGCGAATGATCTGGCGCGGCACGCCGCTCACCATGGCGATGGACTTGCTGGCGCTGTGCTCCGCCATGGCCGCGGCGGCATGCGGGGCCAGGCGCACATCCGCGTCAATGAACAGCAGATGCGTGCCCGTCGCGGCCTCGGCCAGGCGGGCGCAGGCATGCACCTTGCCGGTCCAGCCCGGCGGCAGGCTCGGCGCCTGCACCAGGCGCACGCGCGCATCGCGCGCCGCATAGGATTGCACGATGCTGGCCGTGGCGTCGGTGCTGCCATCATCCATCACCACCACCTCGACCGCGCAGCCGGTGGAGGCCAGCGCCGCATCCAGGCAGCCGGCGATATTGCCCGCCTCGTTGCGGGCCGGGATCAGGATGGAGACGAGGGTGCCCGGGGCCGGTGCGCCGCGCAGCCGCGGCATGCGCCGCAGGTTGATGATGCCGAAGATGATCGGCAGCAGGGCGAGGGCCAGGGCGATATGGGCGAATTCCATCTTATCCTCGCGGTGTTCCCGCCCGGGGGTCATGGCGCGGATCATGCGCCTCACCCCGCAGCATCGCCCTCACATATTGCCAGGCGCCATAAATTCCACCCATGCCGGCCTTGCCATCGAGCACAATCCGGAAGCGTTCCGGATCACGGCTGATGGCGTCCTCGGCCAGGCGGTCCATGGTTTCGGCCATGGCGGCGCGAATCGCCTCGGTCCGGGCGTCACGATCCAGCGCGAGCAGCGTGCGGCCATCCAGCGGCGCGCCAAAGGCCAGCAGCGCCTCGCCACGCTTTTCCGTCCAATGCGTGTATTCGAGGGCGAGCGGCACCAGCACCGCATCGGGCGCGATTTCCGCGAGCCGCGTGACGCCGGGGGCGAGCGGCACCGGCCGCTCCCGCGCATCGGCGAAGCGGCCGGGCGCATTCATCCAGAGCATGTGCCGGGGGTTTTCCAGCGCCTGCTTGGCCGTCTGCAGGAAACGCACCGCGCCGCGCGCCGAATTCTGCTCGACGCCAAAGACGCCGAGCCGCTTCATGAAGGCGTATTTCTCCAGCGCCTGGGCGTCCATCGGCGTGAAGCCCGGCCGCTCCAGAAAGAAGCGGCGCATCAGCAGCATGAACATCACGCCGTCCCACCAGCCGGGGTGGTTGGCGAGGATGATGGCCGGCCGCCCCTCAGGCAGCGCTGGCTCGCCCCAATGGGCGACGCGCAGCGCGGAGAAATGCCCGGCGAAGGTGCGGCTGAAGGCGATGTTGAAGAACGCCATCATCCGCTCGGAACGCAGTTCCACGGGGGAAGGCGGCGTCTCCGTCGCCATCGGCGTCAGGCGCCGATGAGCTCGGACTCGCGCCGGCCGGCCAGTTCCGCCTCCGGGCTCATGCCACGGCCGCCCAGATCCTGATCCAGGCTATCCGCCGCGATCCAGCCGGACATCATCACCATCGGCATGCCCGGGCCCGGGTGCGCGGCGCCGCCGGCGAGATACAGGCCCTTCACCTGGCGCGAGCGGTTGCCCGGCTTGAAGGCGCCCAGGAAGCTGCCATGGCTGGCGAGGCCATAGATGGCGCCGTCCAGGACGCGATAGCGGTTGTGGATGTCCACCGGCGTCAGGCGATGCTCGACGACGATGTTCTCCTCGATGTCGTCGAGGCCCGCGGTGCGCTTCAGCTTGTCCAGGATGGTCTGGCGATAGCCGGGGAAGAGCTCGTTCCAGTCGTGATGCGGGCGCAGATGCGGCGTGTGCACCAGGGCATAAAGCGCCTCGCCGCCCGCGGGCGCGCTGGTCGGGTCGGTCTCGGCCGTCGCCGCCAGATAGACGGTGGGGTCGGGCGCCGGCTCGCCGCGCTTATAGATGGCGTCGAACTCCTCCTCGGCGTCGCGGGAGAAGACGAAGCAGTGATGCGCCAGATGCGGGTAGCGCTTCTTCAGCCCCATATAGAGCACCACGCCGGAGCAGGCGGGCTCGAAGCCCTTCTTCGCATAGGTCTCGCCCGCCGTGCCGCCGACCAGCTCCTTGTAGGTGCGGATGGCGTCCATGTTGGAGATCACGGCGTCGCAGGCGATGCGCTCGCCGCTCGCGAGCTTCACGGCGACGACCTTGCCATTCTCGATGTCGAAGCCGGTCACGTCGCTGTCGGGGCGCAAATCGGCGCCGAGTTCACCGGCGAGCTTGGCCAGCCCCTCGGCCACGGCGCGCGTGCCGCCGACGGGATACCACACGCCCTCGCTCGCCTGCATGTCACCGATGGAGGCGAGCACGGCCGGCGCGAGATAGGGGTTGGAGCCGACATATTGGCAGAAATGGTCCAGCATCTGCGCGAGGCGATCATCGGGGACATGGCCCCGGATCACCTTGGCGACGGTCTGGCCCATGCGCAGGCTCAGAACATCCTTCAGCGTGTTCGGATTGAGGTTGGCCTTCATGTCCAGCGTGTCGGTGATGCCCTCCACCGACTTCCAGAAGAAGAACTTCTCCGACACGCCATGCAGGTGCTTCGCGACGCGCTGGAACTTGCGATAGCCATCGCCCAGGCCACGGCCGGGGGCGAATTCATCCATCAGCTTCGCCATCACATCCACATCGGCCATCAGGTCGATGCGGCTGCCATCCTCGAAGAAGCAACGCCATTGCGGATCCAGGCGGATCAACGGCAGCTCCTTGTTCTGGTCGCGCCCCGCCTCGGCATAGATGCGGCGCAGCACGCGCGGCACCGTCAGGATGGTGGGGCCCATGTCGAAGCGGAACTTGCCGCTGCCATCCGGCGCGTCGAGAAACAGCTGCGCGGCCTTGCCGCCGAGCCAGGGGTTCTTGTCCAGCAGCGTGACCTTGTGGCCGCGCGCGGCCGCGGTGCAGGCGGCCGCCAAGCCGCCCAGGCCGGCACCGACAACAACAACATGAGATGTCATATTTATGCCCCCAGACGCCGGGCGGCCGCATCCGCGGCCTTGGCTTCGGAACGCTGAAGCGTTCCGGCTCGGCTATTCGCCTCGCATCCGCGAGGGGCGTTCCTCACTACCATCGGTGTGGTCTCCTTCACGCTGTGAGCGTCGCTTCCGCGACCGGCGTCAGCGCCAAATCTTCCTGGATGAGGCGCGCGGTGATGCGCGCGCCCTCGTAGATCACCGGCAGGCCGGAGCCGGGATGCGTGCCGCCGCCCACCAGATACAGGCCCTGGGTGTCATTGAAGCGGTTGCGCGGCCGGAAGCTCAGCATCTGCATCAGGTCATGGCTGAGGTTGAAGGTGGCGCCGAAGCCCACCGAGAATTCATCCTGCCAATCCTGCGGCGAGACGATGCGCTCGTAGCGGATGCGGGATTCGATGTCGTGCAGCCCCAGCACCTTCAGGCGCTCGATCGCGATGTCGCGATAGCGCTTGCTCTCGACGCTCCAATCCGCGCCATGGCGCAGATTGGGCACGGGCACGAGCATATACAGCGCCGCATGGCCGGGCGGCGCCAGGCTCGGATCGGTCACGCAGGGGTTCTGGACATAAAGGCTCGGCACATCCGGCAGTTCGCCGTTTTCGATCTGGTGAATGTTGCGCTGATACTCTTCCGCGAGCAGCACATTGTGATGCGCCAGTTCCGGATAGGTGCCCTCGATGCCGAGATAGAGCATGAAGGTCGAGCAGGAATAGCGCGACTTCTCGATCTTCTGGTCGGACCAGGCCTTGCGGATGGAATTGGGCACGAGCTTCGGCACGGCATGGGCGAAATCGCCGTTCAGCACCACGCTGTCGGCCGCGATGTGCTGGCCGCCGACCTCAACACCCACGGCGCGACGGCCGGCGAAGGTGATCTTCTCCACGGGAGTGTTCAGCCGGATTTCGACACCCAGCCGCTCGGCCACGCGGGCCATGGCATCACTCACCGCGCCGCAGCCGCCGCGCGGGTGATAGACCCCGTATTCATATTCCAGGAAGCTCAGAATGGTGAAGAGCGAGGGGCATTTGAAGGGCGACATGCCCAGGTATTTGGTCTGGAAGCTGAAGGCGAGCCGCGTGCGCGGATCCTTGAAATAGCGCTTCAGATCCTGGTCCACCTGCTTGTGCGGGCGAAGCTGCGGGATGCTCTTCAGGATATCCACGCCGACCATATCGGCGTTGGAAAGGAAGGGACGCTCCAGGAAGGGGCGGAAGACGGCCAGCTTCTCGCGGTTTTCCGTCATGAAGCGGCGCACGCCCGCCACATCGCCCGGTGCGAAGCTGCCGATGTTGCGCTCCATCTGATCCAGGTCACCCGTCGCATCGATCGTGATGTTGGGCTGACCCTCGAAGATCAGGCGGTATTGCGGGTCGAGGCGGATGAGATCCACCTCCTCCTCCAGCCGCGCGCCGCAGGTCTCGAAGATTTCCTTCAGGATTCGCGGATAGAGGAAGAAGGTCGGCCCCAGGTCGAACTTGTACCCCTCGGGCGAGGTGAGGGTGCGGGTGCGGCCCCCCACCACCCCGTCCTTTTCAAACAGCGTCACCTTGGCGCCGGACGCGGCCAATTGCATCGCGGCGGCCAGGCCACCAGGGCCGGCGCCGATGACGGCAACATGCGGGCGCGACCGGCGGGGCGAGGGGGAGGAAAGAGGTGCGTTCATGCCTGATGCGTGTCTTGTGATCGGGACAAGATGCTGCGTTGCGTCATTCGCGCAAGTCCCTGTGCCTTGGAAGGTCAGGCGCTTGGCGGCGAATTGTGGCCTTTTGGCGACAGCCCAACCTCATGCGGCGGGAATGAGCGCGAGCAGTTCCGCCGCGCCGGTGACTTCCGCCGCATGGGCCTCGGCGCGCGGCAGCAGCCGGGTGCGGTAGAAATCGGCGAGCGGCGCATAGCGCGGCTCCAGCCGGGCGGCCCGGGCCAGGAGCCCGGCACCCAGCACCCAGCCGCAGGCTTCCAGATAGGCGGTGGCGCTGGCCGCGACCTCCTCCGGGGCGGCGGCCAGGATCCAGCTGGTGGCATGTTCCAGCGCCTCGACGGCGGGGCTGAGGCGCGGATCGGTCGCCTTCGCCTCGGCCAGCATGCGGCGCAGCAGCGCCCCCTGGTCCCGCGGGAGCTTGCGGGTGACGAGGTCCAGCGCCTGGATGCCGTTGGTGCCCTCATAGATCGGCGTGATGCGGCTGTCGCGCAGCACCTGGGCCGCGCCGCTGCCCTCGACGAAGCCCATGCCGCCATGCACCTGGATGCCCAGATTGGCCGCCTCCACCCCGCGATCCGTGCACCAGGCCTTCACGATGGGGGTGAGCAAGGCGAGCTTCGCCTCGGCCTCGGCATCGCCTTGCCGGGCGTGGTCGGCCGCGATCACCGCCTCATAGGCCAGGAAGCGGCCGGCGAGCGTCGTGGCGCGGATTTCCGCCAGCATGCGCGCCACATCCGGGTGCCGGGCGATGGGCTTGCCGCCCTGCACGCGATCCGCCGCATAGGCCTCGGCCAGCTTGCCGGCACGGGCGCCGATGGCCACTCCCTGCACGCCCACCTGCAACCGCGCATTGTTCATCAGCGCGAACATGGCGGGCAGGCCGCGATGCGGCTCATGGATCAGCTCCGCCACCGCGCCCTCGAAGAGCATGGTGCAGGTGGGCGAGGCATGGATGCCGAGCTTGTGCTCGATGCCGCCGCAGCGCAGCGCATTGGGCGTGCCGTCGGGCAGGATCGTCGGCGTGGCGAAGAGGCTGATGCCGCGCGAACCCGGCGGCGCATCGGGCAGCCGCGCCAGCACGAAATGCAACGTATTGGCCGCGATGTCGTTGGCGCCATAGGTGATGTAGATCTTCTGGCCATGCAGGGCGTAGCGGCCATCGCCCAGCGGCTCGGCCCGGGTGCGCACCGTCGAGAGATCGCTGCCGGCCTGCGGCTCGGTCAGGCACATGGTCCCGTTCCAGCGGCCGCTGGTCAGTTCCGGCAGCCATTTCGCGGATTGCTCATGCGTGCCGTATTTCTCCAGCACCTCGATCGTGCCGGTGGTGAGCAGCGGGCCGAGCGAGAAGGCCATGTCGGCCGTCGCCAGCAGCTCCGACATCGCGGTCCAGAGGGCCAGCGGCAAACCCTGCCCGCCATGTTCCTCGCCGGCGGCAAGGCCCTGCCAGCCGCCCTCCACCCAGGCGGCATAGGCCTCCTTGTAGGCCGGCGGGCAGGTGACGACGCCATCGGCGAAGCGCGCGCCGATGCGGTCGGCCTCCCCGCAATGGGGCTCGATCCGGCCCTCGGTGAATTTGCGCATCTCCTCCAGCAGGGCGGCGATGTCGCCTGCCTCCAGCCCGCAATCGGGCAGCTGGTGCAGCTTCGTGAGCGCGAAGAGGATGTCGTCGGTCTGGGTGGTGTTCATGCGGGGATCACCTCATCGCCGGCGGCCCAGGCGGGCAGCGTCGCGGCAGTTTCGGGCTTGGCGATGGCCAGGGCGAGACGCTCGCCCAGCACCGCGCCAAACTTGAAGCCATGGCCGGAAAAACCGGACATGACCCAGGCGCGCGGGGAGAGCGGCTCGATCACGAAACGCTCATCCGGCTCCACATCGTAGAAACATGTGGCCGAGCCGAGGCGCGTGAAGCCCTCGATGCCCGGGATGCGCTTGCGGGCGAGCGCCAGGATGCGCTCCACCTCGCGCGGATCGGGCGTGCGGTCATCATCCGGGTGGCCCTGGCGGGAGAAGCTGTGGTCGCCGATCTTGATCGGTGTGCCGGCGACGGGCGGCACCAGGTAGAAGCCGCCCTCGGCCGCGAGGTCGAGCAGCATGGGCGCCGTGGTCCAGACCGCCGAGGGCGCCTCCAGCCGCACCACCACCTGGCGCGAGGGGGTGACGCGCCGCGCCACCTCCGGCAGCAGCCGCGGAATCCAGGGGCCGGCGGCCACCACCAGCACATCGGCCGAGCGCGTCGCGCCGCCTTCCAGCGTCACCGTGGCGCGGGCGGGGTCGAGGGCAGTGGCGCGGGCCAATTCGATCACCGCGCCCTGGGCCTGCACATGCCGCGCCAGCCCGGCCACGATGCGCTCGGCCAGCAGGACGCCGCCGGCGGGGCAGAAAAAGGCGTCGTTGATCCCGGCGCCGGAGAGATAGGGAAAGCGCGCCTCGATCTCGGCCGCCGTCAGATCCTCATGCGCGCGGCCATCTTCGCGCAGCGCGGCACGGGTCTGGCGCACCCAGTCGCCGGCCGTGTCATCCAGGGCGAGAACGCCGGTCGGGATGTGCAGCACCTCGCCCAGATCATCCCACAGGCGGTCCCAGGCGGCATAGGCCTCATCCACCATCCGCATATAGCCGCGCTGGGCGCCATAGGCGTGGCGGATCAGCCGGTGGTGATCCACCGAGGCGCCGGCCGGGTTGGGCGGGACAGCCTGGTCCAGCAGATGCACGGCAAAGCCTTGGCGCAGCAGCGCCCAGGCGGTGCAGAGCCCCATGATGCCGGCGCCAAGGATGAGGGCTTTCGGGCGTTTCTCCATGGGCCCATCCTGCCCGTTCCGCTCGCCTCCGGGAAGCGGCGGTTGCGGGGGGCCGCCCCGCATGCCAGCCTCCCGCCCAGTCCGTGATCCGAGGAGCTTTCCATGCATCGTCGTGACCTTCTGGCGGCGGGTGCCGCGCTTGCGGCCGCCCCGGCCGCCACCGCCCAGGCCCAGGCGCAGACCACGCTGCGCGTCGGCATGACGGTCGCCGACATTCCCTTCACCACCGGCCAGCCGAGCCAGGGGGCCGAGGGCAACCGCTTCATGGGCCTCACGCTCTATGACCCGCTGATCGCCTGGGACCTCTCCCGCGCCGACCGTGCGGCCCAGCTGCGCCCGAGCCTGGCCGAATCCTGGACGGTGGGCGCGGACAACAAGAAGCTCTGGATCTTCCGCATCCGCCCCGGCGTGCGCTTCCATGACGGCTCCGCCTTCACCGCCGAATCCGTCGCCTGGAACCTGGCCAAGCTGCTGGACCGCGACGCCCCGCAATTCGACCGCGCCCAATCCGCCCAGGGCAGCCTCTTCACCGGCAATATCGAGCGCTGGCGCGTGCGCGACCCCATGACCATCGAGATCGAGACCAAGGTGGTGGACGCGGTCTTCCCCTATCTCATGGCCAATATCTTCTACTCCTCGCCGGCGCGGTGGGAGGAGGTGGGCCGCAACTGGGACCGCTTCGCCCAGCGCCCCTCCGGCACCGGCCCCTATATCGCCGACCGCTTCGTCCCGCGCGAGCGGCTGGAAGCCGTGCGCAATAGCAATTATTGGGACCGCGGGCGCATCCCGCAGCATGACCGCCTCGCCCTCATCCCCATGCCGGATGCGCTGACCCGCGTGGCGGCGCTCCTCTCCAATCAGGTGGATTTCATCGAGGCGCCGCCGCCGGATGCCGTGCCGCGCATTCGCTCGGCCGGGCATCAGGTCGTCACCAATGCCTATCCGCATATCTGGTGCCACCAGCTCTCCTTCGTGGAAGGCTCGCCCTTCCGCGATGTGCGGGTGCGCCAGGCGGCCAACCTCGCCATCAACCGGCCGGCCCTGGTGCAGCTGCTGGGCGGCCTGGCCATCCCGGCCAAGGGCATGATCACCGAGGGCTATCCCTGGTTCGGCACGCCGAGCTTCCAGATCGGCTACGACCCGGACCGCGCGCGGCGCCTGCTGGCCGAGGCCGGCTTCTCCCGCGCCAATCCGCTGCGCACGCGCTTCATCGTGGCCCCCACCGGCTCGGGCCAGATGCAGCCCATGCCGATGAACGAATCCATCCAGCAGGATTTCCGCGCCGTCGGCATCGAGCTGGAATTCGAGGTGATGGATTGGGAGGCGCTGCGCGGCCGCCGCCGCCTGGGCGCCGAGGCGCCGGAGAATCGCGGCCTGCACGCCAACAACAATTCCTGGGCCTTCTGGGACCCCGATATCGGCCTGCTCGGCCCCGCCTATGGCGCGGGGCGTGTGCGCGGCGGCTTCAACTGGGGCAACTACCAGGACCCGGAGGCCGATGCCCTGGTGGTGGAGGCGCGCAACACCTTCGAGATCGAGGCGCAGAACCGCGTCCTCGCCCGGCTGCACACACGCCTGGTGGACCAGGCGATGTGGATCTGGGTGGTGCATGACACCAACCCGCGCGGCCTCTCCCGCCGGGTGCGGAACTTCACCCAGGCGCAGAGCTGGATGCAGGATCTGACGCCGATCCGCATGGAGGGATGACGGGGCCGGCGGCCCTCGCCCTCATCACCCTGCGCGCCATGGGTTGATATCCCTCGGACGCGCCATGCTGCGCGGATTCGGGGCCTTGGCGGGGCCGAGCCCTGAAGCCCGCCCGGCCCATGCGCCGCATGGCGCCGATGACGGCCATGCGCGACTGAAAGGCCGCGCCGCCGCACATCCCCGGGGCAGCCCGCATGGACGCGCCCCGCCCTTCGCCCCCATGCTGGCGCCGTGACAGGCGAGGACAGGATGGATGGCGGCTTCGGCGATCGTGCTGGGCGCGGGCATGGTGGGGGTCTCGGTGGCACTGCATCTGCGGCGCCGTGGCTTCGCGGTGGCGCTGCTGGACCGCCAGGCGCCGGGCGAAGGCGCCTCTTTCGGCAATGGCGGGCTGATCCAGCGCGAGGCGGTGCTGCCCCACCCCTTCCCGCGCAACTTGGCCGAGATCCGCCGCATCGCCGGCAACCGGGCGACGGATGTGCATTACCACACCAATGCCCTGCCGGGCCTCGCCTCGCCCCTGCTGCGCTATTGGTGGCACTCCGAGCCCAGGCGCTACCTGCACGCGGTGCAGGCCTTCTCCGCCCTCATCGCCACCTGCCTCGATGAGCATCGCGCGCTGGCCGAAGGCACCGAGGCCATGGCCCTGCTGCGGCCCATCGGCTGGATGCGCCTCTACGCCGATCCCGCGCTCTTCGAGGCCGCGCTGGCCCAGGCGCAGCGCGCGCAGAGCGAGTTCGGCGTGAACTTCACGGCGCTGGACGGCGCCGGCCTGTCGGCGGCCGAGCCGCATCTCCTGGTGCAGCGCGCCGGCGCCATCCACTGGACCGACCCCTATTCCGTCAGCGACCCCAACGCGCTGACCGTCAGCTATGCCGACCAATTCGTCGCTTCCGGCGGCCGGCTGCTGCGCGGGGATGCGATGAGCCTGCAACGCGCCGGCGCCGGCTGGCGCGTGCAAAGCGAGGAAGGCCCGGTGGAGGCCGCGCAGCTGGTGGTGGCGCTGGGCGAGGCCTCCGCCCGGCTGACGCAGCGCTTCGGCTATGCGCCCCCCACCTTCGGCAAGCGCGGCTATCACATGCATTACCGCCTGCGCGGCAATGCCACGCTGAACCGCCCCATCCTGGACACGCAAAGCGGCTTCCTGCTGGCCCCCATGCGCGCCGGCGTGCGCCTGACCACCGGCGTGGAATTCGCCCGCCACGACGCGCCCCCCACCCCCGTGCAGCTGGAACGCGCCGAACCCGTGGCGCGCGAATTGCTCCCCCTCGAAGACCGCGTGGACGCCCAGCCCTGGATGGGCATCCGCCCCTGCACGCCCGACATGCTGCCCATCATCGGCCCCCTGCCCGGCCAGGCCGGCGCCTGGTGCGCCTTCGGCCATGCCCATCAGGGGCTGACCCTCGGCCCCACCACGGGGCGCCTGCTGGCGGAGATGATGACGGGGGAAGCGCCGTTCCTGGACCCGGCGCCGTATCGGGCGGAGCGGTGGTGAAAAAGGGCCTCCGGCGGCTGGCAGCGCCAGCATTCCGGCGTCCGCGCCTTGCACACATACCGCCCGTGCAGGATCAGCCAGTGATGCGCGTCCCGCAGCAATTCCGGCGGGATGCGCTTCACCAGCCCATCCTCCACCGCCCGCGTGGTCTTGCCGGGCGCCAGGCCGGTTCGGTTGCCCAGGCGGAAGATATGCGTGTCCACCGCCATGGTCGCCTCGCCGAACATCACGTTCAGCACGACATTCGCGGTCTTGCGGCCCACGCCGGGCAGGGCTTCCAGGGCTTCGCGCTCGCGCGGGACTTCGCCGCCATGGCGTTCCACCAGCATGGCCGAGAGGGCGGCGACATTCTTCGCCTTGGCCTGCCAGAGCCCGATGCGGCGAATGAGCTGGCCGATGCCCTCCGCCCCCAGCGCGGCCATGGCGGCGGGGGTGGGTGCGGCGGCGAACAGCCCGGGCGTCACCTTGTTCACCATCGCATCCGTGGTCTGCGCCGACATCACCACCGCCACCAGCAGGGTGAAGGCATCGGTGTAGAGCAGCTCCGTCTCGGGCGCCGGATTCTCGGCGGCGATGGCGCGGATGAACTGACCCGCCTGCTCGCGCGACATGAGGCGCGCGCGGCGGGGCGCGGTGGCGGTGCCGTGCAGGGGTTTATTGGGGGTTTTCACGCGCGGATTCATCCTATCTGATGCAGGGATGCCAGAAACCGCGACGATTTTCGAGGCCCGATCCGCACCGTTGAACAGCCTCGGCGACCAGGGCTTCCGGATCGTGGCGGGCATCCTCGTCGCCGGCTTCACCTTCACCGGAACGGTCTTCACCATCCTGGGCGCCTGGCCCGTGCTGGTCTTCGCCGGCGCCGAGACGCTGCTGGTGATCGGCATGCTGGCGCTCTACCGCAGCCAGGCGCGCAGCAGCGCGGAGATCGTCACCCTCGCCTCCGGCCTTCTCACCATCCGCCGCCGCGAGGGGCGCCGGCGTGAGGAAGCGCGCTTCGACCCCTTCTGGGCCCGGCTGCACTGGGAGGAGACGCGGCTTTTCATCGCGCATCGCGGCGCGGCCATCGAAATCGGCCGCTTCCTCACGCCCGAGGAGCGCGAAGACCTGGCGCAAAGCCTGGGCGAGGCGCTGCGCCGCTACCGCGCGCCGGAATTCGATAATCCTCAGCTGCGCTAGCCCGGCCCCAGCTGCGCTAGTCGCCCGCCCCGGGGCGCGGTAAACCGCGCGGCATGACGACACCCCCTCGCCCCGTGATGCTGGTGATCCTCGATGGCTGGGGCCATCGGGAGGAGACCGCCGACAATGCCGTGGCCCAGGCCCGCACGCCCCGCTTCGACGCGCTGTGGCAGGCCTGCCCGCATGGCTTCCTGCGCACCTCCGGCCTCGATGTCGGCCTGCCCGAGGGGCAGATGGGCAATAGCGAGGTGGGGCATCTGAACATCGGCGCCGGGCGCGTGGTGATGCAGGATCTGCCGCGCATCGATACGGCCATCACCGATGGCACCATGGCCGCCATGCCGCCCCTGCGGGATTTCGTGGCGAAGATGAAGGCCAGCGGCGGCACGGCGCATCTTGTGGGGCTGGTCTCGCCTGGTGGCGTGCACAGCCACCAGCGCCATGCGGCGGCGCTCGCGAAGATCCTGATGGCCGAGGGCATCCCCGTGGTGATCCACGCGCTGACCGATGGGCGCGACACCCCGCCCCGCTCGGCCGGCCCCGCCTTGGCGAGCCTGCCGCCGGCGGCACGCATCGGCACCGTCATCGGCCGCTATTGGGCGATGGATCGCGACAATCGCTGGGAGCGCGTGCGCAAGGCCTGGGCTGCCATGGTGCTGGCCGAGGGCGAGGCGACGGCGCCCGATGCGCAGGCGGCCGTGGCCCAGGCGCACGCGACCGACGTGACCGATGAATTCATCCCCGCCACCGTCCTGCCCGGCTACACCGGCATGCAGGATGGCGATGGGCTGCTCAGCTTCAATTTCCGCTCGGACCGCGCGCGGGAAATCCTGACCGCGCTGCTGGACCCAGGCTTCACCGGCTTCGAACGCAAGCGCAGCCCGCGCTTTGCCGCCAGCCTCGGCATGGTGGAATACGCGGCCGAGCTGAACCCCTTCATCGCCACGCTCTTCGCCCCGCAATCCATGTCCGACATCCTGGCCGAGGTGGTGAGCGCCGCCGGCCGCACCCAACTGCACATGGCCGAGACGGAGAAGTATCCCCACGTCACCTATTTCCTGAATGGCGGCGAGGAGAAGGCCTATCCGGGCGAGACGCGGATCATGGTCCCCTCCCCCAAGGTCGCCACCTATGATTTGCAGCCGGAGATGAGCGCGCCGGAACTGACGGCCAAGGCGGTGGAAGCCATTCAGGCCGGCACGCAAGACCTCATCGTGCTGAACTTCGCCAATGCCGACATGGTGGGCCACACGGGCAGCCTGGAGGCCGCCATCAAGGCCGTGGAAGCCGTGGATGCGGGGCTTGGCGCCATCGCCGATGCGGTGCGGGCGGCGGGCGGCGCGCTGCTGGTCACCGCCGATCACGGCAATGCGGAATTGATGCGCGACCCCGGCACAGGGGGGCCGCACACCGCGCACACCACCAACCCCGTGCCCGTCTTCCTGATGGGCGGCCCGGCCGGCGCACGCCTGCGCGATGGCCGCCTGGCCGACCTCGCCCCCACGCTGCTCGCGCTGATGGGCCTGCCGCAACCCGCCGCGATGACCGGCCAGAACCTCATTCAAGGAGCCTGAACATGGCTTTGCGCGTCGCGGTCCAGATGGACCCCATGGAGAGCATCGGCATTGACGGCGACAGCAGCTTCGCCCTGATGCTGGAAGCCCAGGCGCGCGGCCATGCGCTCTGGCACTACCATGTGAAGCATCTCTCGATGCAGGCGGGCCGCGTCATCGCCCATGGCCATCCGGTCGAGGTGCGGCGCGAGAAGGGCAACCACTTCACCTTCGGCGCGCCGGTGGAGCTGGACCTCGCCAAGGATGTGGATGTGGTGCTGATGCGCCAGGACCCGCCCTTCGACATGGCCTATATCACCGCCACCCATCTGCTGGAGCATATCCACCCGAAGACGCTGGTGGTGAATGACCCGGCCAGCGTGCGCAACGCGCCGGAAAAGCTCTTCGTCCTGAATTTCCCTGAATTGATGCCGGAAACCCTGGTCTCCTCGGACACGCGGGAGATCAACAAGTTCCGTATGAAGCATGGCGACATCATCGTGAAGCCGCTCTTCGGCAATGGCGGCGCCGGCGTGTTCCACCTGCAACCCAATGACCCCAACCTGAACTCGCTGATCGAGATGTTCACCGAACGCTCGCGCGAGCCTTTGATGGTGCAGCAATACCTGCCGGCGGTGCGCCAGGGCGACAAGCGCATCATCCTGGTGGATGGCGTGGCGATGGGCGGCATCAACCGCGTGCCGGCCGCCGGCGAGGCGCGCAGCAACATGCATGTGGGCGGCCGCCCCGAGCCCACCAAGCTCACCGACCGCGAGATGGAAATCTGCGCCGTGATCGGCCCCGAGTTGAAGAAGCGCGGGCTGATCTTCGTGGGCATTGACGTGATCGGCGGCTACCTCACCGAGATCAACGTGACCTCCCCGACCGGCCTGCAGGAGCTGGCGCGGTTTGATGGCATCCATCTGGAGCGCGCCATCTGGGATGTGATCGAAGAGAAGCGGCGCGGGTGAGATGACCGGGGCCTCGCCCGCGCTGCGCCTGGCTTTGGGCGTCGCGGCAGCGATGGCCCCGCCGCCGCCGGGCTTCCCCGCGGCAACACCACTCGGCGCCGTGCTCTCCGGGCTGCGGGCCGCGCGCGATTCCGCCGCGCTGGCGCTGGACGATTCCGGCCGGCCCATCGGCATCCTCACCGAGCAGGATATCGCCCGCCGCGTGGCCTTCCGCCTGCCGGAGGAGGCGCCGCTCTCCGCCGCCATCTCCGCCCCCCTCATCACCTGCGCGCCCGATGCCGGCCTTTGGCGCGCCGTGGCGCTGATGCGCGCGCATCGGCTGCGGCATCTGCCGGTGGTGGAGGCCTCGGGGCGCTGCATCGGCATGCTGCACCGCGCCGATGTGCTGGCCGCCGTCTCGGGCCGGATGCTGCAACATCTGGACGCGCTGGCCGGCGATGACGCGGCGGTGAAGGCGGCCCAGGCCGGGCTCGCCACCGCGCTGCTGGATGAGGGCATCGAAGCCCCCGCCCTGGTGCGCCTGGTCAGCGAGATCAATCTCGACCTGCATCGCCGCGTGCTGGCGCGTGCCCTCGCCGAAAGCCCGCCGCCGCCCCTCGGCTTCACCCTGCTCGTCATGGGCAGCGCCGGCCGCGGCGAAAGCCTGCTGCGCCCCGACCAGGATAATGGCCTGATCCTGGAACCCTATCCCGACGCCGCCCATGCCGAGGTGGATGCCTGGTTCCGCCCGATGGCCGAGCGCTTCAATGCCGGGCTGGAAGCGGCGGGCTTTCCGCTCTGCCCCGGCGGGATCATGGCGCGCAATCCACTCTGGCGGAAAACCCGCGCGCAGTGGGAGGCGCAATTCGCGCTCTGGGCGCGGCGGCGCAGCGGGGCCGCGCTGCTCTTCGCCGACATCGCCTTTGATTTTCGCGGCGTGGCCGGGATCGGCGCGGTGCAGGGCGACCCGGCGGCGGCGCTGCGCGCTGCCATCGCGCCCCTCCTGGCGGCGCATCCGGCCCTGCTCGGCGCACTCGCCGCGCAGGATCAGCGGCTGCGCGTGGGCCTCACCCTCTGGGGCGGCTTCGCCGATGACGAGCCAGGGGCCGGCACGCGCACCGACCTCAAGCTGCATGGGCTGATGCCGCTGGTGGCGGCGACGCGCCTGCTCGCCCTGCAACATGGCGTGGCGGAAACCGGCACGGCCGAGCGCCTGGCGGCGCTGGCGGAACGCGGCGTGGTGCGCCAGGGCCCAGGCTTGCGGCACGCCTTCGCCCTGCTGCTGGACGCGCTGCTGCGGCAGCAATTGGCCGATCACGCGGCGGGGCAAAACCCGGGCAATCTGGTGGACACCGCGGCCCTGCCCAAGCCCGCACGGACGGAACTGCGGGAGGCGCTGCGGGAGATCCGGCGCTTCGCCAAGGCGAGTTTCGCCGGCTTCACCGGGGAGCTTTGGTAGGAGGAAACCCAGCCTCCGCAGAGCTTGTCGCCGGGGCCACGACCCGTGACCCGGATCAATCGGGGCACTGGGCCCGCTCGGGGCGGGGCGGCATGCGGCACCCGTGTTGACCGCCACACGTGACCGCCTCCCGGATGCCCCTCTTGCACCCAAACAGGCCAATCATGACTCGTCTGAAAAAAGAGGCCTCCGGCGGCTGGGGCCGGGGCCCCAGACCCCTTGACATAAAAACTCGCCATAACCCTATGATTTAATGCCTTATGAGATGGGGTCTGGGGCCTCGGCCCCAGCCGCCGGAGGCCCCTTTTGCCTGGCTTCCCCCTGCCGATCGCTCACGAACAAGGGGCCTTGATCTTCCCTCGGCCAGGGCGGGCCCGCGGCGCTTTCCCTCACCGCGCCGCGAAGGCCATCCGCGGCAGGATGAAGCCATGCGCTGCGAACACGGTGTTCCCGTAGTCATTGATCCGTGGATACCAGACGCGGATCCGCGTCCAGTCATTGCCGGGCGAGACATCCAGCACCGGCTGGTCCTGCGCGATGCGGCCGCGCGCCGTACCACTCGCCCAATTGGCGTGATCCACCCGGATTTCCCGCGCCGAAACCACGCGCGAGACCACGGCGAGATGCCCGGTCGGCAGGCGTGAGGTGCGCGCCATGACCAGCACGCTCCCGGGCTCGGGCCGCCGCGCGCGGGTGTAGCGCCCCACCGCGGCGTCCCACCATTGCCAGGCATCGCCGCGCAGTTCGATGCCCGAGCGCGCGCGGGCATAGGGCACGCAGGACATTTGCACATCCGCGCCCGGCCCCGGCACGCCCGAGGGTGCCGGCACGCGCGAGGTGCCGCAGCCAGCCAAGGCCGATAGCGCGACCAGGCCCAGCCAGCCCCGCCGATGGATCGTCACGGTGAAAACCCCCAAGCGGCGCCTCCCCCGAGACGCCAAGGTGGAAAATATCGAAAAGCCGGGGCGGAAAAAAGGCCGATCAGCCGGAGGGATCGAAATCCAGCGCAAGCGGGCCGAGGCCGGGGCCGATCCATTGCTCGGCATAGCCCACCACGCCCGTTTCGCGATCCGCCCAGAAACGGTTCAGCACGGGGGAAAGCCCGGGCACGCGGCAGCGCTCCTCCACCAGGATATAGCCATCCTCCGTTTCGGCCGCGCGCAGGCGGCAGTCGAAGGAAAGGCCGAAGCGCATGCCGGCCGGATCGCGCGAAGCGCCGGAAATGTCCACCAGGCGCCGCGCCTCGGCGCTGCGGGCCAGCAGGGCGCGCGGGTCGCTCAGCGGGTCGGTGCCGTCGAAGCGGGTGCCCATCACCATCTGCGGCAGGCCGGCCGTGCCCACCACGCGCGGGCCATCGGTCGCCACCACCACCCCGCCCGGGGCGCGCCACATGCGGCGGCTGCCCTGCTGCTGGATCAGCGTGGCGCTGGCCTGGCGGCGGCCGAGCGAGAGGCGGATCACCTCCACCCCCTCGCCTTCGGCCTCGGCGCTCTCGGCCGCGGCGATGGCCAGGCGGTCCGGCTCACCCCCCGTCAGGGTGTCGCAGCCGGCCAGCCCCAGCAGGGCCATCAGGAGAATCACGCGCATGCGGGGATGATGCGAACACGCTCCGGTTGTGTCGAGAGGAGACTGGACGCATCGCCGCAAAACCCGCAGAGACGGGCGGCCATGTCACCGCTCAACACCGCCCGACGCATCGTCGTGAAGATCGGCTCCGCCCTGCTGGTGGAGAAGGCCGAGCCGCGCCGCACCTGGCTGGATTCCGTCGCCGCCGATATCGCGGCCCTGCGCGCGCGCGGGGTGGAGGTGGTGGTCGTCTCCTCCGGCGCCGTGGCGCTGGCGCGCGGCACGCTGGGCCTCACCCGCAAGACGCTGCGCCTGGAGGAGAAGCAGGCCGCTGCGGCCGTCGGCCAGATCCGCCTGGCCGGTGCCTGGGAGCAGGCGCTCTCCGCCCATGGGCTGCGCGCGGCGCAATTGCTGCTGACGCTGGAGGATAGCGAGGACCGCCGGCGCTACCTCAATGCGCGCGCCACCCTGGCGCAGCTCGCCGAATTCGGCTGCGTGCCGGTGATCAACGAGAATGACACCGTCGCCACCGCCGAAATCCGCTTCGGCGACAATGACCGCCTCGCGGCCCGCGTGGCCGAGATGATCTCGGCCGATGCGCTGATCCTGTTTTCCGACATTGACGGGCTCTACACCGCCGATCCGCGCAAGGACCCCGCCGCGCAGCACCTGCCGGTGGTGGAACGCCTGACCGATGAGATCATGGCCATGGGGGGCGAGCCGCCGCCCGGCTATTCCTCGGGCGGCATGCGCACCAAGCTGATCGCGGCGCGCATCGCCACGGGGGCGGGCTGCGCCATGGCCATCGCGCTGGGCCACGCACCGCATCCGCTGGCGCGGCTGGAGGGTGGTGAGCGCTGCACCTGGTTCCTCGCCTCGCCCGAGGGGCGCACGGCGCGCAAGCGCTGGATCGGCGGCTCCTTGCAGCCGCATGGCGCGCTGGTGGTGGATGCGGGGGCGGCGCGGGCGCTCTTGCGCGGCGGCTCGCTGCTGCCGGCGGGCGTGCGCGGCGTCACAGGCGATTTCTCGCGCGGCGATGCGGTGCGGGTGACGGATGCCGAGGGGCGGGAATTGGCGCGCGGCCTCTCCGCCTATGACGCGGCGGATGCGGCGCGCATCGCGGGCCATCGCAGCGCCGAGATCGAGGCCATCCTGGGCTGGCGCGGGCGGGATGAGCTGATCCATCGCGATGACCTGGTGCTGGCCGACCAGGCGCCCACGGAGACCCCCTGATGTTCGACGCATTCCTGATGGGCGTGGTGGAGGGTCTCACCGAATTCCTCCCCATCTCCTCCACCGGCCATCTCATCCTGATGGGCGAGTTGCTGGGCTTCCAGGGCCCGCCGGGCAAGGTCTTCGAGATCTCCATCCAGTTGGGCGCCATCCTCGCCGTCATCGTGGTGTTCTGGCGCAAGCTGCTGGATGTGGCGTTGGGCATGTGGAAGCCGCGCACGGCCGAGCGCTATTTCGCCGTCAACATCGCGCTGGCCTTCCTGCCCGCGATGATCATCGGCGCCACGCTGCACGGGACGATCACCGGGCTGCTCTTCAACCCCTGGGTGGTCAGCGTGGCGCTGATCGTGGGCGGGGTGGTGATCATCGTGATCGAGCGACGGATCCAGGTGCCGACCATCCGGTCCATCCCCGAGATCGGGCCGCTGGCCGCGCTGCTGATCGGCTTTGGCCAGGCGCTGGCGATGATCCCGGGCACCTCGCGCTCGGGGGCCACCATCATCACCGCGCTGCTCTGCGGCGTGGACCGCAAGACGGCGGCGGAGTTCAGCTTCATCCTGGCGATCCCGACCATGCTGGCCGCCACCGCCTATTCGCTGCTGAAGGCGCGCAGCGAACTCTCGATGGAGGGGCTTGGGCAGATCGGCATCGGCTTCGCCACCGCCTTCGTCGTGGCCCTGGTGACGGTGCGGGCGGTGCTGGCCGTGATCGGCCGTATCGGCTTCACGCCCTTTGGCTGGTATCGCATCGCCATCGGCACGGTGATGCTCGTCGTGCTCAGCCTTGGCTGAGCACGCGGGAAACGATTCGCTCAACCTTGGCTGAGCACGCGGGCGAAGATTCGCTCAGCCTTGGCTGAGCACGCGGGCAAAGTTTCGCTCAGCCTCGGCTGAGCGCGCCGGGGCAACCGCCGCACCCGATGGGGCGTTGCAGACGGGACCGCGGATTTCGCGGCCGCCCCTTCCGGAGCATTCCCCCATGCGCCTCTCGCCCGCCCTCGCCCTCGGCGCCCTGCTCGCCGCCCCGCTCCTGGCCGCCTGCACCGTCAACAACCCGCCCGCCGCACCGGTCATCGTGCAGGAGCGCGTCGCGGCCCCCACGCAGATCGTCACCCCGCCGCCCGTCGTGCTGCAGCGCTACTGAGCGGGCGCCGACATGCAGCGCATCGCCCTGATGGCCGCCAGCCTGATGCTGGCCGCCCCCGCCTGGGCCCAGCCCTTCCCCGACAAGGGCAACCCGCGCGAGGACGGGATCACCGAGCAGCGGCGCGAGATGACGCGCCGGGGCGAGGCCTTCGTCCCGCAGCAGAATCGCGAAAGCCGGCAGGGCGATGCGCTGGAGCATGAGACCAGCCAGGAATGGCTGAAGGAAGCCCAGACCGCCCTGCGCGCCGGCCAGCTGGGCCAGGCCAATGAGTATCTGGAACGCGCGGCGACCCGCCTGCTCAGCCGCAGCACCGAGCCAAGCCAGGCCGGCGCCCCGATGCAGGACAGCCGCCTCGCCCTCATCACCGAGGCGCGCCAGTCGCTCCAGCGCCGCGACCGCCCGGCGGCGGAACGGCAGATTGACCGGGCGCTCCTCGCCCATTGAGGCGCCCGCGGGTGGCGGGCCAGGGCGCGGCGGCGGCCGTGCCACAAAACTGTCACTCCCCAAGCTCCCGGCCAGCTTCTATGGCGGAGCCCGCTTGGCCGATCGTCGCACAAGATTCAGGGGATTTTCCGTGGACATCACGTTTGAACAATTGCCGTCCGGCGTCACCGTCATCAGCCTCAAGGGGCGGCTGGACATCACCGGCGCCATGAAGATCGACGTGCAATTCTCGGCCGTGACGGCGGCCAACCGCGCCGTGGTGGTGGATCTGGGGGGCGTGGAGTTCCTGGCCTCGATGGGGCTGCGCACGCTCATCGTGGGGGCCAAGTCCATGCACAGCAAAGCCGGCCGCATGGTGCTCTGGCGCCCCCGCCCCGTGGTCGAGGAAGTGCTGGTCACCAGCGGCACCAGCACGCTGATCCCCATCGTGCAGGATTTCGCCGAGGCCGAGGCCCAGGCGCTGGGCTGAACATGCCCGCCCTCCAGCTCACCGCTGACCTCGCCGAGATGCCGCGCCTCGCCGCCTGGGTGGGGGCGGAGGCCGCTTCCCTCGGGCTGGAGGGGCGGCAGCTCTACGCCATCGAGCTTTGCCTGGAGGAGGTGGTGGCCAATCTGGTGCTGCATGCCACGCCGAGTGGCGCGGCACCCATCGCCGTCACCATCCGGCTGGAGACGGCGCCGCTGCGCCTCGTGGTGGAGGATGACGCGCTGCCCTTCGACCCGACCGGGGCCGTCCTGGCGCCGCAGCCGCAAAGCCTGGAGGAAGCCGGTGTCGGCGGCCTGGGGCTCGGCCTGGTGCAGAGCTTCTCCGCCTGGCGCGAATACGTCAGCGAGGCGGGGCGGAACCGGCTGGTGCTGGGCTTCGCCTGACTTCAGATCGGCGTTTCTTCCACCTTCTGGGCCAGATCGCTCCACTCGGGCCATTTCTTGCGCACCACCGGGCTGTTCGGCGCATAGGCGTGGCAGGTGCCGAGCAAGGTGGGGCGCCGCCGCGGGGCGCCCTCGGCCTCGGCCTTGCGCTGCGCCGCCTGGCGGCGGTTGCGCAGCGGCCACATGGTCTGGAAGGCCACGGTGCCCATCTGGGCCAGCACCTCGCGCAGATGGGTGCAGCCCAGCACGCCGCCCACCCGCTCATTCACCGCGCGGTTGAAGCCCGGACCGATGCTCAACCCCGCGAGATTGGCAAAGGCCGGCGTGGCGCCGGTGCAGACGGCGAAGGGCGTGTGGTCCGAGGCGGCCTCGCAAGCCACGATCAGCATGTCCTCATTGATCGTCATCCGCACCCACATCCCATGGATCGGATCGCCGGGACCGACCTGGCCGCGATGCTCCGAGGGGAAGCCATAGGTCTTGGTGTCGGTCAGATGCGCCTCGATATCCACGAGGCCATCCTCGCGCACATAGCCGCGCAGCTGGATGTCGCGCAGGTGTTCGAGCTTGCGGGGGGCGGGGGCGGAGAGCGGCATGCGCCAGAGATAGGCGCTTGGTGCGCCGCCGGAAAGGCCCGCCGCAAGGCTCTCCCGTCTGGCGGCACCGGGCGGCGCGTGGTAGCCGCGCCCATCAGATTTGACCGAGAGGCCCTTTCATGTCCGACCAGCCCATGCCGCCCGCGAATGGCAGCGCCGACCAGCAGCCCATGCCGATCGTGCTGAACATCCAGTTCACCAAGGACCTCAGCTTCGAAGTCCCCGGCGCGCCGGAAATCTTCGCGACCCTGCGCGAGCAGCCGCGGGTGGACCTGGCGCTGGACGTGCAGGCGCGCCCGATCCAGGAAGGCCAGAATGTCTTCGAAGTGTCGCTGATGATCC
Organism: Acetobacteraceae bacterium; assembly: GCA_027487385.1. Taxonomy (GTDB): domain Bacteria; phylum Pseudomonadota; class Alphaproteobacteria; order Acetobacterales; family Acetobacteraceae; genus Roseococcus. The sequence goes on from JAIYDS010000022.1 coordinate 37,689, forward strand.
GCGCCGATGCGAAGGTGGGCGAGACCGCCTGCTTCATCGCCGAGCTCACCTATTGCGGCATCTTCACGCTGAACGTCCCGCAGGAGCATCTGGAGCCGGTGCTGCTGGTGGAATGCCCACGCCTGCTCTTCCCCTTCGCCCGCAACATCCTGGCCGATGTGACGCGCGAGGGTGGCTTCCCGCCGGTGATGCTGAACCCGATCGACTTCGTGCAGCTCTGGCAGAATCGGCGCGCCCAGCCGGTCGGCACGGCCTGAAGCCGGGAACCGCATTCCTGGCTGAGGCAAAGTTGTAAATAATTGCTCGCTTTGCACGCAATGCTTGCATTCCCTTGATTCCACTCCCTCTAATAATGGGCGTGTTTCATCAGGGTTTCGCATATGGCGCCTCTGTCTGCCGCCTTCCCGGCCTTTGCCCGGCCCAACCGAAGCCTTCGGGTCGCCTCGCCCGAGGCGCTGCATCTCTCGCCCCCGCATCTGGTGGGGAGCGAGCTGGAGATGCTGCGCCTCTCGCTCGAATCCGGCTGGCTGGCCCCCGCCGGCCCCGGCCTCACCGCCTTCGAGGGCGCGCTGGCCGAGGTCATGCAAATACCGCATGCGCTGGCCACCGCCTCCGGCACGGCGGCGCTGCACCTGGCCTTCCGCCTGCTCGGCGTCGTCCCGGGCGATGAGGTCTGGGCGCCGACGCTGACCTTCGTCGCCAGCGTGGCGCCCGCGGTGCAGATGGGTGCGCGGCCTCGTTTCCTCGATGTGGATCCGGCGAGCTGGACGCTCGACCCCTGGCTGCTGCGCGATGAGCTGCATGCCGCCGCCCGGCGCGGCCGCCTGCCGCGCTGCGTCGTCTCGGCCGATCTCTACGGCCAGCCGGCCGATATCGCCGCCATCGGCGCGGCCTGCGCCGAATGGGGCGTGCCGCTGCTCTCCGACAGCGCCTGCGCCCTGGGCGCCGAGCAGCATGGGCTGCCGGCCGGCCATGGCGCGCGGCTGGTGGCGCTGAGCTTCAACGGCAACAAGATCATCACCGCCGGCGGCGGCGGCGCCCTGCTGGCCGAGGAGCCCGGGCTGATCGCCCAGGCCCGCGCCCTGGCGACCCAGGCGAAGGAGCCCGCGCCGCACTACCAGCACGAAACCACCGGCTTCAACTACGCCATGAGCTCGCTGCTCGCCGCCGTCGGCCAGGCGCAATTGCCCAGCCTGCCCGCGCGGGTTGTCGCCCGCCGCGCCATCTTCGAGCGCTACCGGGAGGCGCTGGGCCATCTGCCCGGCATTTCCTTCATGCCGGAGCCGGGCTGGGCCCGCTCCTCGCGCTGGCTCAGCGTCATGCTAGTGGACCCGCGGGCCTTCGGCGCGGATCGCGAGCAGTTGCGCCGCGCCCTGGCCGAGCAGGGCATCGAAAGCCGCCCGGTCTGGAAGCCGCTGCACCTGCAGCCCGCCTTCCGCGATGCGCCAGCGGTCGGCGGGGCCGTGGCGGCCGGGCTGTTCGAGCGCGGGCTCTGCCTGCCCTCCGGCAGCGCCATGGGTCCGGCCGAGCAGGCGCGGGTCATCAGCCTGTTGCGCTGGCTGCACCGGCGCTGACCATGGCGGCGGCCCCGCCCTGGCCGGCGCGGGCCTAGCCCCGCTTGGCGCGCATCCTTTACCTGCATCAGCATTTCTCCACGCCCGAGGGGGCGGCGGGCACGCGCAGCCATGCCTTGGCCCGCGCGCTGGCGCAGCGCGGCCATGCGGTGACCCTGGCCTGCGGCCAATGGCAGGGCGCCGTGACCGGCCTCGCCGGCCCTTTCCGCCATGGCGCGCGCCAAGGCCGAGTCGCCGGGTTCGAGGTGGTGGAATTCGCCATCCCCTGCGGCAATGCCCAGGGCCTGCCCGCCCGCACGCTGGCCTTCCTGCGCTATGCCGCCCGCGCCGCGCGCCTGGCCGGCCGCCCGGGCTGGGATCTGGTGATCGCCTCCTCCACCCCGCTCAGCGTGGCGCTGCCCGCACTCTGGGCGCGGCGGCGGCGCGGCACGCCCTTCCTGTTCGAAATCCGCGACCCCTGGCCCGAACTCCCCGCCGCGCTGGGCCTGCGCGCGCCGCTGCTGCTGCCGGCCATGGAGCGCCTGGCCCGCGCCGCCTGCCAGGGCGCCAGCGCCGTCATCGCCCTGACCCCCGGCATGGGCGAGACGGCGCTGGCGCGCGGCACGCCGCCCGACCGGCTGCACATCATCGGCCAGGGCTGTGACCTCGACCTGTTCGGCCCGCAGATCGCCCCCTGGCGGCCCGATGTGGCGGGCAGCCAGGAGATGCTGGCCGTCTATGCCGGCGCGCATGGCCGCGCCAATGGGCTGGGCTTCCTGATCGAGGTCGCCTCGCATCTCCAGGCGGCCGGCGAGCGGCGGGTGCGCCTGCTGCTGGTGGGTGAGGGCAGCGAGAAGCCCGTCCTCATGCGGCAGGCGGCCCAGCAGGATCTGGCCAATCTCAGCTTCCTCGACCCTCTTCCGAAGCGGGAACTGGCCGGCCTGCTGGCCGGCAGCCAAGTGGGGCTGCTCTGCCTGGCACCCATCCCCGCCTTCGCCGAATGGACCGCGCCCAACAAGCTGATGGACTACCTGGCCGCCGGCCGACCCATCCTCTCCAATGTCCCGGGCGAGGCGGCGCGGCTGCTGGCGGCCGGCCGCTGCGGTGAAACCCTTTCGAGCCCCGCGGAATGTGCCGCCGCCCTCACCCGCCTCGCCGCCGAACCCGCCCGGCGCGAGGCGATGGGCCTGGCCGCCCGCCGCCTGGCCGAGCGCCAGCATGACCGCCGCCTGCTCGCCGCCCGCTTCGTGGCGGCGGTCGAGGGCGCGCTGGCGGGCCGCGCATGATCCTGATGCTCTCCGCCGCCCATCCGGGCGATGACATGCGCGTGGCCCGCAAGCAGGGCGCGGCCCTGGCGGCTGAGGGCTGGCCCGTGCTGCATCTCTGCCCGCATCCCGGCAGCGGCGCCGTGATTCCCGGCGTGGCGGTGGAGGCGCTCCGCCTTCCCCGCCGGCGCCAGCGCTGGTGGCCGCTCTATCGCCGCGCCGTCGCGCTGCGGCCGCGCGTGATCCATGCCTCGGAGCCCGATTCCTGGGCGGTGGCGCTGCTGGCCGGCTGGCGCTGCGGCGCCCGCGTGGTGCTGGATGTGCATGAGCATTACCCCTCGCGGCTCGACAGCCGCCTGCCCGGCTGGGCGCGCCCCGCCGCGCGCGGCGCCATTCGCCGCGCCATGTGCGCCATGGGCCGGCGCGCCGATGCCGTGGTGCTGGCCAAGGATGGCCTGGCCGAGGATTTTCCCGGCGCGCGGCGCCTCGTCCCCGTGCGCAACCATGCCCTGGTGGCCGAGGGGCTGCCCCGGCGCGAGCATCGCGCGGGGCCGTTGACGCTGCTGCATCTGGGCGCCATCGGCCGGGCGCGCGGCTGGCCGGCCCTGCTGGCGGCGCTGGCCCTTTGCCCCGAAGACACGCGGCTGCTCGTCATCGGCCGCTTCACCGATGGCAGCGAGGCCGAATTCCGCGCCGAAGCCGAAGCGCGCGGCCTCACCCCCCGCATCACCCTCGCCGGCTGGCTGCCGGCCGAGGCGGCGCTGGCCCGCGCCGCCGCCGAGGCCGACATCAACCTCGTCCTCTTCCAGCCGGGCGAGGAAAACCATCGCCTGGCCCTGCCCCACAAGCTCTTTGACGGCATGGCGATCGGCCTGCCGGTCATCGCGCCCGATTTCGCGACCGGCGTGGCCGGGATCATCCAGGACTCCGGCTGCGGCCTGCTGGTGGATGTGACCCGCCCCGCCGCCATCGCCGCCGCCGTGGCGGAGCTCAGCGACCCCGCCCGCCGCGCCGCCCTGGGGGAGGCCGGCTGGCAGGCGGCGCGCGGCGCCTGGGGCTGGCCGGCCGAGGCGGCGCGGCTGGTGGCGCTCTATCGGGAGTTGCTGGGGCCGCCGGTTTGAGTGCCGGGCGGAACGACCTATAAGCCCGCAATGGCCAAGGCCCCGACCCGAATCCTGCTGAACCTCTCGCTCGACGCCGCGCTGGCGCTGCTGGCCCTGCCGGTGGCCCTCGCTTTGGCCGGGCCGGGCAGCGCGCCGCCGGGGGGCTGGTGGCCTTGGGCCCTGCCGCTCGCCGTGCTGGCCCTGGCGCCGCCTGGCTGGGCGCTGGGCCTGCCGCAGCAATACTGGCGCTATTCCGGCCTGCGGGACCTGATGGCGGTGCTGGGTGCCGCGGTGGTCGCGGCCCTGCTTTTCGCCACGACGCTCTGGCTCGCCGGGCTCTGGCACTCGCCCAACCCCGCCTTTCCGGCGCTGCACGCCATGGTGCTGACCGGCCTCCTGGGCGTGCCGCGGCTGATCAGCCGCATGCGCACCATCCGCCGCACCGCCGAGGAGGGCGAGCGCCAGCCGGTGCTGGTGGTGGGCGGCGTGGACCAGGTGGACCTCTTCATCCGGGCGCTCGCGCAGGAGCGGCGGCCCGCCTATCGCGTGCAGGGCATCCTGGCCCGCCGCTCGCGCCAATCCGGCCGGCGCATCCAGGGCCATCCCATCCTCGGCACGCTGGAGGAGACCGATGCGGTGCTGGAGCGGCTGCGCGCCGAATCCCGCCTGCCCAGCCTGCTCGTCCTCGCCTCGCCCGATCTGAACGGCGCCGCGCTGGAAGCCGTGCTGGACGCTGCCGACCGGCATGGCGTTCCGATCCGCCGCGCGCCCCAGCCCACCGCGCTCGGCCATGCCGCGCGCAGCACGGATGACGCGGTGCGCATTGACCTTCGCCCCGTCTCCATCGAGGAGCTGCTGGACCGCCCGCAGGTGCCGCTCGACCGTGAGGGCATGGCACGCCTCGTCCAGGGCAGGCGCGTGCTGGTGACGGGCGCCGGCGGCACCATCGGCGGGGAATTGGCGCGGCAGGTGGCGGCCCTCGGCCCCTCGATGCTGACGCTGCTCGATCACGGCGAATACGTGCTCTACGAAATTGACCTGGAGCTCTCCGAGCGCCACCCCGCCGTGCCGCGCCGCGCCATGCTGGCCGATGTGCGGGACGAGGCGCGGATGCGGCGCCTGATGGAGGAAATCCGCCCCGAACTCGTCTTCCACGCCGCCGCGCTCAAACATGTGCCGATGGTGGAGAATGACCCGCTGGAGGGCCTTCTCACCAACGCGCATGGCACGCGCATCGTGGCCGATACGGCGCGGGCGGCCGGCTGCGGGCTGATGGTCTTCATCTCCACCGACAAGGCGGTGAATCCCACCAGCGTGATGGGCGCCTCCAAGCGCCTGGCCGAGATGTATTGCCAAGCCTTGGATCGCGAGGCGCGGGCCAGCAACCAGGGCATGCGCTGCATCACCGTGCGCTTCGGCAATGTGCTGGGCTCGACGGGCTCCGTGGTGCCGCTTTTCCGCCGGCAGCTGGAGCGCGGCGGGCCGCTGACCGTGACCCACCCCGACATGCGCCGCTATTTCATGACGGTGCGCGAGGCTGTGGGCCTGGTGCTCCAGGCCGCCGTGGTGGGAGCGGTGGATCGCGACGATGCGCCGCCCGAGCTTCGGGAAGGCGGCATCTTCGTGCTCGACATGGGCAGCCCGGTGAAGATCGTGGACCTCGCCCGCCGCATGATCCGCCTGGCTGGCCTGCGCCCGGAGGAGGATGTGGAAATCCGCTTCACCGGCCTGCGCCCTGGCGAAAAGCTCTTCGAGGAAATGTTCCACGGGCAGGAGCCGCCGCGGCCCACGCAATTCGACGGCCTCCTGGTTGCGACTCCGCGCACCGCCGATGCGGCACTGGTCGGCCGCGCGCTGGATGAGATCGCGGCGGCCGCGCGCGGCGGGCATGGCCGCATGGCGCTGGCGCAGCTCGCGCGCCTCGTGCCGGAATTCGACCACCAGGATGGCAGCGCCGCCCAAAAAACCGGCGTGTGAGGGCGGGCTGACACCTTCCGTCACACGGCTTGAATCCGCGGGGGCTTGATCCATCCCGCCCGGTGGATCACCAAGCCACCCATGACCCAGATGCCGAAACCCATCGCCCTCTTTGACATGCAGGCGCAGCAGGCGCTGATCCGCGCGCGGCTGGATGAGCGGGTGGCGCATGTCATCTCCTCCGGCCGCTTCATCAACGGGCCCGAGGTGGCCGAGCTGGAAGCCCGCCTCGCCGCCTTCTCCGGCGTGCATGCCGTCGGCGTCTCCTCCGGCACGGATGCGCTGCAGATCGCCATGATGGCCGAGGGGATCGGCCGCGGCGACGCCGTCTTCCTGCCCGCCTTCACCTATACCGCGACGGCCGAAGTGCCGCTGGTGCTGGGGGCCACGCCCATCTTCGTGGATGTGGACCCGGAGAGCTTCGACCTCGACCTCGCCGATCTCGAACGCCGCATCGCGCTGGTCCTGGCCGAGGGCAAGCTGAAGCCGCGCGCCATTGTCGGCGTGGATCTCTTCGGCCTGCCGGCGGATTGGGATGGCATCCGCGCCATCGCCGCCAAGCATGGGATGTTCACGCTGGATGACGCGGCCCAGGCCTTCGGCGCGAAGCTGCACGGAAAGTCGCTCGGCCAGCACAGCGATGCGACGACGCTGAGCTTCTACCCCACCAAGACGCTGGGCTGCTACGGCGATGGCGGCGCCATCCTGACGCCCTCCGAGGAGCGCGCGGCGCTCTACCGCTCGCTGCGCACCCATGGCGAGGGTGGGGCGCGCTATGATGTGCTGCGCATCGGCATGAATGGGCGGCTCGACACGATCCAGGCCGCCATCCTGCTCTGCAAGATGGACCTCTTCGACCAGGAATTGCTGGACCGCGCCAAGGTGGCCGGCTGGTATGGCGCCCGCCTCGCCGGCCGCGTGGGCCTGCAGCGCGTGCCGAACGCCGCGCAATCGGCTTGGGGCCTCTACACCATCCGCTGCCGCGACGCCGCCGAACGCACCCGCGTGCAGGACTCCCTGAAGGCCGATGGCATTCCCTTCGGCGTCTATTACCCCAAGCCCCTGCACCACCAGCCCGCCTATGCGGCGAGCCACGCCGCCTCCATGGCCGGCGGCCCGCCCGCCCTGCCGGTGAGCGAGTCGCTGTGCCATCAGGTGATGTCGCTGCCCATGCACCCCTACCTCACCCAGGCGGAGGTGGAGCGCGTCTGTGCCGCCGTGCTGCGCGGCCTGGAATAACTGCGCTGTGATGCAACCAATCCTTGCATCGGGGCGGTCGTAACGCTTTGATGGCGTCATCCCTCGTGGAGGTTCGTCGCCATGCGCCGCCGTTCCTTTCTCAGCGGCTCCGCCGCGTTGCCGCTGGTTGGCGGCTCGGCCGCCCTGCCCTTGGCCACCCGTCCCGCCGCGGCGCAGCAGGCGGCCGAACCGGTGGATGTGCTGCTGGTGCTGGCCGTGGATGTCAGCCGCTCGATTGACGAGGATGAGGCCCGCCTCCAGCGCGAGGGCTATCGCAACGCCGTGAGCGACCCGCGCGTGGTGGAGGTGATCCGCCGCGGCATGATCGGCGCCATCGGCCTCGCCTATGTCGAATGGGCCGGCTTCGAGTATCAGCGCCTGGTCCTGCCCTGGACGCGCATCGCCACCCAGCATGACGCGGATGCCTGGTCCTCCGCGCTGGCCGAGGCGCCGCGCGCCTCGCTCTCCTGGACCTCGATCTCGGGCGCCATCGATTTCTCCCGCCGCACCCTGGCCGAGGCCCCCTTCGAGGGGACGCGGCGCGTGATCGATGTCTCCGCCGATGGGGTGAACAATTCGGGGCGTCCGGCCGAATTGGCGCGGGATGAGGCGGTGGCCCAGGGCATCATCATCAACGGCCTGCCCATCATCAATGACCGCCCGACCTTCGGGCGCGTGCCGCAAATCCCGCTGGACCAGTATTTCCAGCACAGTGTCATCGGCGGCGCCGGCGCCTTCCTGATCGTCGCCGAGGATTTCGAGGCCTTCGGCACCGCCGTGCGCCGCAAGCTGATCCGGGAGATCGCTTGACGCCGCGCCGTGGCGCGCGGAAAAAGGTCGGCATGGAGCCCATCGTTACGAATATCCCGAATATCGAGACGGTGCGCTGGGCTTATCGCTTGGTGCTGGGCCGCGAGGCGGAGAGCGAGGCGGTTCTGGTTCACTGGGCGGCGCTGGGGGATGGCCGCGTGATCCTCTCGCATTTCGTGCGCTCGCCCGAGGCGATGGCGAACCGCGCGGCGGGCGCGCCCTCCTACGGCGCCTGGATCACCGCGCCGATCGATGCATCGGCGATCCGTGCCGCCTTCCACATGCGCTTCAACGCGACCCCCTCGGCCGCGGAGATCGTGGCCGAGCGCGGCGCCCATCGCGACATGCCGAGCTTCCGCCGCGCCTTCCTCGCGAGCCCGGAGGTGCGCGCCCTGGAGGAGGAGGAGACGACGCGGCTGGTGCCGCGCCCCGCGCCGGTGGTGTCCGCCAACCTCGAGGAGCATGCCGTCACCGTGCTCGGCCGCCGCTTCACCCTGCGTGGCGACGGGCCCGAGGGCTATTGGCGTGACCTTGTGGAGAAGCCGGCAGACCCGAGCCTCGAGCGGCTGACGCGGCTGGTGCGCGCCGCCTTCCCCGATGGCGGGGCGGGCCGCGTGCTGGCCGATGTTGGCGCCAATATCGGCCTCACCTGCCTCGCCCTCGCCGCCGCGGCGCCCTACCACGCCGAGCTCCTGTGCTTCGAGCCCGATGAGCGCAGCCTGCCGCTGCTGAAGCACAATCTGGTCGCGAATGACGTGCCCAATGCGCGCGTCTTCGGCCATGCCCTGGCCGAGCGCGACGGCGTGGCCCGGCTGCGCTGCGGCACCACCAATGCCGCGACCAGCGTGCTGGTCGAGCCGCATAGCCGCGTGCAGACCACCGGCGCCATGTTCCAGGAGGTGCCGGTCCGCCGCCTCGACAGCGTGCTGGCCGAGCACGGGATCGAGCGGCTGGACCTGCTGAAGCTTGATGTGGAGGGCGGCGAGAACCTCGTCATGCTGGGCGCGATGGAGGCCATCGCCCGCGATCGGCCCATCATCTTCACGGAGTTCAACCTCTGGACCCAGATGACCGCCGGCGCGCGCAACCCGATGGAAGTGCTGGAGGAATGGCGCGCCGCCTTCCGCCACATGTTGGCCTTCGACGAGGCCGGCCGCCCCTTCCCCGTCCTCGACCAGGACGGGCTGCTCTGGGTGCTGCACACCGTGATGACCCAGCGCGGCTGCGTGGATGACCTCATCCTCTGCGATGACCTCGCCTGGCTGGAGCGCTGGGCATGAGTGAGCCGGGCGGCGACATGCCGCTGACCCCCGCGCTGGTGCGCTGGGCCTATCGCTTCCTCCTGGGCCGCGACCCCGAGAGCGAGGCGGTGGTGGAGGGGTGGTGCGGCGCGGGCAGCCTGGCCGGGCTGCGCGACGGCATCCTCTCCAGCCCGGAGATGGCGGCGGTCGCCATGTCGGGCTTCCCCGATCGCGGCGGCTGGGCCGACAACATCATCACCGACCAGGCGGCCGCCGCCTGCCTGCTGCTCGCCGGCGGCCAGGTGCCCGACGAGGCGGCGATCCAGGCGCTGCGGCTGCGCCACCCGAGCCTGCGCAGCCTGCGCCGCTTCCTGCTCGACAGTCCGATGATCGAGCAGCGCCTGCCCCGCCCCGAGGGCCCGCGCACCCGCACGCTGCGGCTGGCCGAACGCGACTTCGAATTCCAGGGCGACAGCCGCGAGCCGGAATTCATCGGCGCCCCCGGCATCGCCCCGCGCCTCGCGGCCTTGCTGCGCGCGCTCTGGCCCGAGGGCGGCAGCGGCCGCGTGATGGTGGAGGCGGGCGCGGGCATCGGCCTCTCCACCCTGGGCCTCGCCGCGGGCGCGCCGGGGCATGCCACGCTGCTGGCGCATGAGGCCACGCTGCGCAAGGCGGCCATGCTGGCCGGCAACATCGCCGCCAACCAGCTGGAGCGCTGCCAGTCCCGCGCCGTGGCGCTGGGCCCCGTCGCCGCGATGATGGAGCGCGAGGCCCTGCCGCGCCTCGATCTGCTGCGGCTGAACGAGGCGGGCTGGGCCCGCCAGGCCCCTGGCCTCGCCCCCTGGCTGGCCGAGCGCGGCACACTCGTGCTGCTCCGCTTCGACCTTGTGGAATTGCTGGGCGAGGCCGGGCCCGGCCCGCGCGAGGTGTTGGCCGCGCTCCAGGCCAGCTTCCCGCATGTCGTCGCCTTCGATGCCCGCCACGCGCCGCAGCCGCTGATCGACGAGGTGGCGCTGAATGCCGCGCTGCATCGCGCGCTGATGCGGCCCGAGCGCTGCGACGAATTCCTGCTCTGCCCCGATCTGGATTGGCTGGAGCGCTACGCGGCACCTTGAGGCGCGTTGCCCGCCATTCTGGCGCGTGAGCATTCGGCCGCGGGGCCATTCCGCTGGACCACCGGAGCGGCTGGCCTCATGCTGCCCTCGCAACGGAGGAACCTCATCATGCCGCAACCCGGCCGCCGCCAGCTCCTGGCCGCCCCTGCCCTGCTGCTCGCCACCGCCCCGGCCCTGGCCCAGTCGCCGGCCCCGTCTCCTGGCACGCCGCCCACCGCGCAGGCGCCCGGCTGGTTCCGCTTCCAGCTCGGCAGCTTCACCGTGACCACCATTTCCGACGGCCATGCCCGTCGCAACATCGAGGGGCTGGTGCTGAACGCGCCCGCCGAGACGGTGCGCGAGGTGCTGGCTGAATCCTTTCTGCCGACCGACCACTACATCGGCCCCTATAACGTCACCTTCGTGGATACGGGCCGGCAGCTCATCGCCTTCGATGCCGGCACGGGCGGGCAGCTCACTCCCAGCGCCGGCCGGCTTCCCGCCCATATGGCGGCGGCCGGGCTCGATCCCGCGCGCGTCGGCCTCGTCATCGTCACGCATTGCCACCAGGACCACATCCATGGCCTGACCAATGCCGCAGGCGCGGCGAATTTCCCCAATGCCGAAATCGCCATCGCCGAGCAGGAATTCGCCTGGTGGAGCGATGCCACGAACGAGACACGCAGCCCGCAGGGCCAGCGGGTGAATTTCGCCAATGTCGCGCGGCGCTTCGCCCCCTATCAGGGCCGCATCCGCCGCTTCGCCCCGGGCGCCGAGGTCGCGCCCGGCATCACCAGCGTGCCGGCCTTCGGCCATTCGCCCGGCCACACCGTGTTCCGCGTGAGTGACGGCAATGCGCAGATGCTGGTCCTGGCGGACCTGACCCATCGGCCGGAGCTGTTTGCCCGGCGGCCCGACTATATCTCGCTGTTCGATTTCGACGGCGCCGCCGCGGCCGCCACCCGCCGCCGCATCCTGGACATGGCGGCGACCGACCGCATTCGCGTCACCGGCTACCACTTCCCTTTCCCGGCCACCGGCCACCTGGCGCGTGATGGCGAAGGCTACCGTTTCCATCGCGCCGAGTGGGGCTGAGCGCAGCCCCATGAAAGGGGTCTGGGGCCCCGGCCCAGCCGCCGGAGGCCCTTGTTTTTCCTAGATCGGCTTGCGCAGATACTGCACCCGCTTGCCGTTCCGGCGGTCCACCGCCTCGCCGCAGGCCGCGAAGCCCAGCTTCTCGTGGAAGGCCAGGCTTTCCGGATTGGGTGGGTCCAGATTGACCTCGCAGGTCAGCAGGTGGGTCTGTTCGGCCCGGGCGATGGCCGCAAGATCCTCATAAAGCGCCCGCGCCACGCCCCGCCCCCGCGCGGCGGGCGCCACCACCACGCGGTCGATATAGGCGAAGTAGCTTTCGCGCGCGGTGAACCAGGCGTGGTTGGGCCCCTGGGGGGGCGTCGCGTGATCGAAGGCGATGAGGAAGCCGCTGCCATCCGCCACCATCCGCGCCGCGAAGGCGCGGGAGAGCAGGCCTTCCAGGGCCTCGGGCGTCAGGGCATTCACCCGCTCCGCCTCGGCGTTGTTGAGGGCGAGAAGGGCCGGCAGATCGGCCGCGGTGATGTTGCGGATGTCCATGTCGCGATGATTGGCACGAAGTTCTGGCGCTGACGAGGGTTTCACCCAGGGCCAAGCATCCCTAGTTACGGACAGCATGAATTTCCCAGCCCATCCTGCCCGCGAATCCCTGGTCGGCGAATTGCACGCCCGCCCGGCCATCCCGATCCATGGCCCCGCGCGGCTCTCGCGCCTGGCCATGCTGGCGCCGGACCGTGCCGCGGAGGACGCGCATCTGGCGAGCCTCTGCGCGCGGCATGGCGTGCAGCCGCCCGCCCCCGGCGCCTCCTGGTTCCTGGCGGATTTCGGCGCTTTCCGCCTGCGCTTCGAACGGCACACGGAATTCACCGGCTGGAACTTCGTGGCCGATGGCGCTGACCCGAACCGCCCCTTCGAGAACCCGGCGCTCGCCGCCCTGCCGCCGGAATGGCTGGCCAACCTGCCCGGCCAGGCCATCGCCGCCATGCACATCACTTTGGTGGACACGGCGCCCGAGCTCTGCGGCTTCGCCGGGGACAGCCTCTCCGGCGCCGCCGTCGCGGGGGGCGAGGCGATGGTCTTCACCGATTTCCGCCTGCACGCCGATGGCGCCACGCATATCCTGGTGGCCGAGCACCCCTCCCCCCTCGTCGCGGGCCGCCTCGCGCAGACGCTGTGGGAGATCGAGACCTATCGCGCCCTCGCCCTGCTGGCCCTGCCGGCCGCGCGCGCCGTGGGGCCGGGCCTGGCTTCGGCCTCCGAGCAGCTGACCCGCCTTTCCGAGCGGCTCGCCTCGCTGGAAACCCTGGAATCCGAGCGCGAGGCGCTGGAGGAGCTGACCCAGATCGGCGGCGAGATCGAGCGCGCCAATGCCGCGACGGCCGAGCGGTTTTCCGCCAGCGCCGCCTATCACCGCCTGGTGCTGCGCCGCCTCTCTGAACTGGGCGAGGCGCCCATCGTGGGCCTGCCCACGCTGACGCGCTTCCTGGACCGCCGGATGGAGCCCGCCATGGCCACGGTGACGGCGACTGGCGCGCGGATCTCCGCCCTCTCCGTCCGCACCGCGCGCCTCGTGGACCTGCTGCGCGCCCGCGTGGCGGTGACGCAGGAGGCGCAGGCAGAGGCGCAGCTCGCCACCCTGGCCGGCACGGGCCGCGCCCAGCTCCGGCTGCAACAGACGGTGGAGGGGCTCTCGGTCGCGGCCATCACCTATTACCTGCTGACCGTGCTGGGTTATCTGCTGAAGCCGCTGCCCTGGGCCGAATTCGGCACCACGGCGGAACTCATCATCGCGGGGCTGGTGCCGCTGGTCGCGGGGCTGGTGTGGTTCAACCTGCGCAAGCGGCGGCTGGAGACGGAAATCTAGAGCGTGATCCGCTGAGGTGACATCGCCGGAGCGGCGAACCATGCTCTCAACCGGGCCAGGTCGTCATCCAGCGGGGAACGGATCATAGCCTGGAACGGCTTCACGCTGACCGTCCGTCGCCGCAGCGGGCCGGGAATCGGCGGCATTCGCCGGATGGGAGCGTGCCGGGCTTCTCGCCGATGCCGTCCCCCTGGGCGCCGCGGGCGCGATGTCGGACGCGGCGCGGAAGGCGCTGGAGCGTGCTCAGGGCCACTTCGATGGGACGGCGCGCGGGGCGGCAGGTGAAGCAACCGCACGCCCACGATCTTGTGGGTGGACAGCCAGCTCAACCGGCCCGGAAGACGCCTCCACCGAACAGCCGAGGCGGTGTGCGTGGCCAGCGACCCGACCGCAAGCCCGCATCCGGCCGAAGATGGATCAGCCCGGACAACCCGCCTCCGGCGGGGACGGCGCCCCCATAGCGACCATGGCGAGGGCCGCGCCCAGCCCTCCCCTGCTCGCCCGCCGCACGGCAGGCCCTGACCTGCCGCCCTGCCTCAGAACAGGAAGATGTCCGAGGCCTCCAAGGCCGGGCGCGTGGTGAGGGTGGCGAGGGTCACCGCCCCGCCCGATCCCGTGCCATCCGCATCCCAGCTCAGCACGCCCGTCGCACCGCGATAGATGAATTGCGGCCCGGCCGTGCTGGCGGCATCCAGCGCGAAGCTCGCCGCATCCAGGAGCCCGGTGGGGAGCACCCCGCCCAACCCAGCGGCCGCGATCCAGATCGCATCGCTGCCCTTGGTGAAATCGGCGATGCTGTCGCCGCCTTCGGCCAGCAGGTCGAAGCGGAAGACGTCATCGCCCAGGCCACCCGTCAGGTTGTCGATGCCGGTGCCACCGATCAGGACGTCATCGCCATCCTCGCCGCGCAAGGTGTCATTGCCCGCGCCGCCCTGGAGGATGTCATCGCCGGCGCGGCCCGCGAGGGTGTTGTTGCCGGTGTTGCCAAGCAGGATGTTGTCCAGCTCATTGCCCGTACCGGCCAGGTTGGACGAGCCGGTGAGCGTCAGATTCTCCAGCGCCGCACTCAGCGCCAGGTTGACCGAGGTGAAGACGCTGTCCGTGCCCTCGCCGGCCAGTTCCTCGATGATGTCGGTGGCGATGTCCACGAAGTAGGTGTCATCGCCCAGGCCGCCCACCATGGTGTCGCTGCCATTGCCGCCGTTCATCGTGTCATTGCCGGAGCCGCCGGTCAGGCGGTTCTGGGCGGAATTGCCGATCAGCAGGTTGTTCAGCACATTGCCGGAGCCGTTGATCGTGTCGGTGCCGGTCAGCGTCAGGTTCTCGACATGGTTGCCCAGGCTGTGGGTGACCGCGCTGTTCACCGTATCGAGGCCTTCATCGGCGAGTTCGATGACGACGTCGCCCGCCTGATCCACGAAGTAGAGATCATCGCCCGCGCCGCCCGTCATCGTATCCGCGCCCGCGCCGCCATCCAGCGTGTCGTTGCCGTCGAGGCCCGTGATGCGGTTGGCGGCGGTGTTGCCGGTGATCAGATTGTTGGCGGCATTGCCGGTCCCGCTGGTTCCGATGGTGCCGGTGAGCACCAGGTTCTCCAGCGCATCGCCCAGCGTGTAGCTGATGCTGGACTGCACCGTATCCGTGCCCTCGCCGGCGAGTTCGGTGACAACGTCGCCGGTTTCGTTCACGGAGTAGGTGTCATTGCCGGTGCCGCCCACCATGGTGTCGGCCCCGCTGCCGGCCAGCAGCGTGTCATTGCCCGCGTTCCCGGTCAGCAGGTTGGCGCCGCTGTTGCCGGTGATCAGGTTGCTCGCGCTGTTGCCGGTGCCGTTCCGCGCCGTGCTGGTGAGGGTCAGGTCCTCCAGATTGTTCCCCAGCGTGTAGGAAATGCTGGCGATCACAGTATCGCGGCCGGAGGACGCGTTCTCGGTCACGGAATCCCCCGAGCTGTCCACACGGTAGGTGTCATCGCCCGTGCCGCCCGACATCCGGTCATTGCCGCTGCCGCCATCGAGCGTGTCATTGCCCGCACCGCCCGAAAGGGTGTCGTTCCCCGCATCGCCGGTGAGCAGGTTGTTGGCGTCATTGCCGGCGATGCTATTGGCCGCCGCATTGCCCGTGCCGTTGATGGCTGCGGTGCCGGTGAGGAGCAGCGCCTCGACATGGTCGGCCAGCGTCCAGCTCAGCCCGGCCTGGATGGTGTCCGACCCGCCATTCGCCACTTCGACGACGATATCGGTGAGGCTTTCCACCACATAGGTGTCATTGCCCGCACCGCCGACCAGGCTATCGGTGCCGGTGCCGCCATCCAGCGTGTCATTCCCGGCATCGCCCATCAGCGTGTCGTCGCCGGCCGCGCCCGAGAGAAGGTTGGCGCCGGCATTGCCGGTCAGCAGGTTCGCCCCATCCTGGCCGGTGCCGTTGATGTTCCCGGTGCCGGTCAGCACCAGGTTCTCGACATGGGCCGCCAGGGTGGCGCTGAAGCCGGCCCGCGCGGTGTCCATCCCCTCGCCCGCCAGTTCGACCACGACATCCGCGGCCTCCTCCAGCAGGTAGGTGTCATCGCCGGCGCCGCCGAGCAGGCTGTCCACGCCCGCTCCGCCTTCCAGCGTGTCATTCCCGGCCTCACCCATCACCGTGTCGGCGCCCAGGCCGCCCGCCAGCAGGTTGTTGCCGCCATTGCCCGAGATGCGGTTGGCGAGCTCATTGCCCGTGCCGCTGAGGCCGGCGGAGCCGGTCAGTTGCAGCGCCTCCACCTCCTGGCCGGCGGCCAGGATGTAGGAGATGCCGGCCTGCACCGTGTCATTCCCGCCGCCGGCGGCTTCCACGACGCTGTCCGCGGCAGTGTCCACGAGGAAGAGGTCATCCCCCGTGCCGCCGATCAGGGTATCCACGCCCGTGCCACCATCCAGCGTGTCATTGCCGGCGAGGCCCGAGAGGGTGTTGGCCGCGGCATTGCCGGTGATGGCATTGTCCAGCGTGTTGCCGGTGCCGTTGATCGCGGCCACGCCCGTCAGTTGCAGGGCCTCGATCTCCTGGTCCGTGGCCAGGGTGTAGGTGATGCTGGCGCGCACCGTGTCGGTGCCTTCGCCCGCGGCCTCCTGCAGGGTGTCGCTGGCATCCACCACCAGATAGGTGTCGTTGCCCGCGCCGCCGGCCAGGGTATCGGCGTCGGCACCGCCATCGAGCGTGTCCTCGCCCTCACCGCCGAGCAGGGAGTCGGAGCCGGCGCCGCCCAGAAGGCTGTCCGCGCCCGCGCCGCCGAAGAGCGTATCGGCCTCGGCGCCGCCATCGAGGGTGTCATTGTCCGCGCCGCCATCCAGCGAGTCGGAACCGACGCCGCCGAGCAGGCTGTCATTGCCTGCGTTGCCGAGCAGGGTGTCGGCATCGGCACCGCCATCGAGGGTGTCGTTGTCCGCGCCGCCATCCAGCGAGTCGAGGCCAGCGCCGCCGAGCAGACTGTCGTTCCCCGCGCTGCCGAGCAGCGTGTCGTCGCCATCCTGACCTTGCAGCGTGTCCTGGCCGGCCGCGCCATCCAGGATATTGGCGGCGCCGTTGCCCATCAGGGTATTGGCCAGGGCATTGCCGGTGCCGTTGATGGAATCGGTGCCGGTGAGCTGGAGGAATTCGATCTCCTGCCCCTCGGTCAGCGCGTAGCTGATGCCGGCCTGGACGGTGTCCTGCCCCTCGCCAGCGGCTTCGATGGTGAGGTCGCCCACGCGGTCCACCAGGAAGAGGTCATTGCCGGCGCCGCCGATCAGGCTGTCGGCACCGCCGCCGCCATCAAGGGTGTCATTGCCGGCGCCGCCGATGAGGGTGTCGCCGAAGATCGCCTCAACAAGGAGCGTGGGCGCGTCGCCGGGCATGCCGCCGTATTCGATGATGTAGCCGCGACCGTTGTACTCATAGTCGTCGAACCATGTCCCACCCACCTGCGTCGAAGTCCCCGCCGCGTTCTCCCACGACCCGCCGTTGGGCTCAGGGCTCCATATGCCCGCACCATCAAACCAGGCGCTGAAGCCAATGTCGGTGAGGCTTTGCCCGGCCTCCGGCCCGGCCCTCCAGGTCCAGGTGCCCTCATTGCCCATATCAGCCAAGGAGATCCAGCGAGGGATGGCCACACCGAAGTTGCTGGCGACGAAAGCCTGTTCCTGCGCGCTGGTGATCGTGACCAGATAACCTTGGCGGCCAGCCAATTGGCTGGCAGAGGCCCGGCCCATGGCGTCGTGCCAGTGGACGCCCAAATCAAACGCCGTGTACCAATGCCCGTTCGCCGGATTGTAGGCCGTGGCGGAGAACTCATCCCCGCCCAGCAGGCTGTCATCGCCCTCGCCGCCATCGAGCGAGTCCTGCCCGGCGCCGCCGCTCAGCGTGTCGGCGCCTTCGCCGCCTTCCAGCGAATCCTCGCCTTCGCCGCCGGTCAGCGTGTCGCTGCCGGAGAGGCCGATCAGGCTATCCGCGCCCGCGCCGCCATCCAGCGCATTGGCGCCCGCATTGCCGGTGATGACATTGTCGAACTCATTGCCGGTGCCGTTCAGCGCGGCGCCGGTCAGCACCAGCCCCTCGATCTCCTGCCCGGCGGCCAGCGTGTAGTTCACCGCGGCTTCCACCGTGTCACGGCCCTGGCCGGCGGCCTCCATCACCTGGTCCGCGGCATTGTCCACGCGGAACAGGTCATCGCCCGTGCCGCCCCAGGCGGTGTCATTGCCCGCGCCGCCCACAAGCGTGTCATTCCCGCTGCCGCCCTGGAGCGAGTCGGCGCTGGAACCGCCGGTGATGCTGTCATCCCCCGCATCGCCCATCAGCAGGCCGCCGCCCGATCCGGTCTCCAGCGTGTCATTGCCGTCGCCGCCGGAGAGGAACTGGTTGTCATTGCCGATGCCGCCGCGCAGCAGGTCATCGCCTTCGTCGCCGTAGAGGATGTCCGTGCCGTCACCGCCATCCAGCGTGTCCTGGCCCGCGCCGCCATAGAGCGTGTCCACGCCGATGCCGCCTTCGAGGGAGTCCTGGCCCTCGCCGCCGAAGAGGCGGTCATTGCCGTCGCCGCCCTGGAGGCTGTCATTGCCCTCCTCGCCATCCGCGGCGTCATTGCCGGTGCCGCCCGCGATGCTGTCATTCCCGGCGCCGCCCAGCAGCGTGTCATTGCCGCCATTGCCGATCAGCGTGTCATTGCCGCCATTGGCCGCGAAGTCATCCGCCGCGTCGCCGCCGGTCAGGCTGTCCGCGCCCGAGCCCGTGTCGATCACCACGAATTCCACATTGGAGACGGAGACGCCGCCCAGGGTGAAGGCCGCGCCGCTGACGCCGCCCGTATAGGTCAGCGCCGTGGTGAAGCTGGACAGATCCAGTACGGCGGTGTCCGTGCCCGCGCCGCCATCCAGCGTATCGGCGCCGCCGCCGCCGGCCAGCGTGTCATTGCCATCCATGCCGCTCAGCACATTGGCGGCGCTGTTGCCGGTGAGCAGATTGGCCGCGCCATTGCCCGTGCCGTTCACCGCCGCGCTGCCGGTGAGAACCAGGCTCTCGACGCTCGAAGTCAGGGTATAGGTCATGGCGGTGATGACGGTGTCAAAACCCTGGGCGCTGACTTCCGTTACCTCATCACTGGCATCGTTGACGTAGTAGGTGTCGTTGCCGACGCCGCCCTGCATCGTGTCCGTGCCGGTGCCGCCATCCAGCGTGTCGTCGCCGGCATTGCCGATCAGCCGGTTGTT
This sequence comes from Acetobacteraceae bacterium, assembly GCA_027487385.1. Classification (GTDB taxonomy): domain Bacteria; phylum Pseudomonadota; class Alphaproteobacteria; order Acetobacterales; family Acetobacteraceae; genus Roseococcus. The sequence continues at coordinate 56,641 of JAIYDS010000022.1, forward strand.
GCCCGAATTGCCGATGATGAGGTTGGCCGCGCCATTGCCAGTGCCGTTGAGATTGCCCGTGCCGGTCAGCACCAGGTTTTCAATGTTGGTGGCGAGCGTCAGGCTGATGGCGGAGCGGACCGTGTCCGTGCCGGCATTGGCGTCCTCGGTGAGGGTGTTGCCGCTGGCGAGAACCACATAGGTGTCATTGCCCAGGCCGCCGCGCAGCGTGTCGGTGCCCGCGCTGGTGGTCAGCGTGTCATGGCCCGCGCCGCCGTCCAGGCTGTCATTGCCGGCGCCGCCTTCCAGGCTGTCATTGCCGGTGCCGCCTTCCAGGCTGTCATTGCCGCTGCCGCCGGCGAGGCTGTCATTCCCCGCACCGCCGAGGATATAATCCGCGCCCGCGCTGCCGATGACGCTGTCCTGGCCGGCGCCACCTTCAAAACGGGCCATGTTCGTGACCGTGGCGCGGCTGAAGTCGAAGCTGCCGCCATCAGCGGCGGAATACACCACGTAATCGCCATAGCCGGAGCCCGCGACCAGGCGGAGCAGATCGGTGAAGGGCGTGCCCGAGACGATGATCCAGTTGTGAACCTGGATTTCCTCGACGCCGGTGATGCTCCCACCGGTGAAATCGCCCTGATAGGTCGTCAGCGTGTCCTCGCCCGCGCCACCGCGGATCACATTGCCGACGCCGTCATTCCAACTGTTCATCTGGAGGAAGTCGTTGCCCGCGCCGCCATCCAGCGTGTCACGACCGCCACCGGCCTGGAGATAGTCATCCCCATCGCCACCCGAGAGGCTGTCATTGCCGTCCTGGCCCCAGAGGGTATCATTGTCAGCGCCGCCCGCGAGGCTGTCATCGCCGCCTTCGCCGTAGAGGGTGTCGATGCCCGCGCCGCCCTCCAGCACGTCCTGCCCGGCGTTCCCGTTGAGGTTGTCATCGCCATCACCGCCCGCGAGGCTGTCATCGCCGGCTTCGCCGTAAAGCCCGTCATTGCCGGCGCCGCCCAGGAGCGTGTCGTTGCCGGCGCGGCCCCAGATGCTCTCGCCGTTTTCCGTGCCAGTGACGCTCTCGGCCTCGTCCGAGCCGTAGAAGCCTGAGAAGTTGTTGTTGACCCTGCCTGCGAGAACATAGTCGCCCGCGCCGGCAGCATTGATCGTGTATCCTGCCCAGTCATACTGGGAGGTGATGCGGGAGAGACCATTCAGCGCTTCGCCTGAGAGAATGACGTAGCCATAGAGATGCAGTTCCTCGACGCCGGTGATGGTGGCGCCCGAGAGATCGACATGGGAAGCTCGCAGCGTGTCCTCGCCATCGCCGCCGCGGATCACATCGCCGATGCCCTCCGCGGAACTCACGTCAAACAGGTCATTCCCCGCGCCGCCATCCAGTGTGTCGCGCCCGGCAGCGCCATGCAGGTAGTCATCCCCATCGCCGGCCAGCAGCGAGTCATCGCCCTCGCCGCCCTGAAGGTTGTTGTTGTCAACCGACCCCATGACAGTGTCGCCCCCGGCGGAGCCATAGAAGATCCCCATTCCGGTGATCAGCTTGCCGGAAAGGTCGTAGCTGCCGGCGCTGGCGGCGTGTAGATTGTAGCCGGTCCAGCTGTAGTAGGAGGTCACGCGGGAGATGCCCGCCCAGGCCTCGGCCGAGAGGAAGACGTGGTGGCCCACCTGCAATTCCTCGATGCCGGTGATGGCGGCCTCCGAGAAATTCGTCTGGACGGCGCGCAGCGTGTCCTCGCCGTCGCCGCCGCGGATCACATCGCCGACACCTTCTTCGTAATTCACGTCAAAGACGTCATTCCCGGCCCCGCCGTCCATCGTGTCGCGCCCGGCGGCCCCATGGAAAAAGTCATCCCCTTCACCACCCAGCAGCGAGTCATCGCCCTCGTCGCCGTAAAGGGCATCATTGCCGCCGTCGCCAAGTAGCGTGTCATTGCCACCGCGCCCCGCGAGGCTCTCTCCGTTGTCCGTGCCGGTCACGCTGTCGGCTTCGGCCGAGCCGATGAAAGTCGCCATTCCGGTGATGGCCCGGCCCGCCAGGACGTAATCGCCCGCCTCGGAGACCTGGATGTTGAAGCTCACATAGCCAGGCCGGTTTGTGATGCGGGCGAAGCCGTCAAACTGCGAAGCGGTGAGGATCGCGGTTCCACCAACTTGCAGCTCTTCGATCCCGCTGATCGTGGCGCCGGAGAGGTTGATATCATGGCCAGCGAGCGTGTCTTCGCCCGCGCCGCCCTCGAAGGTATCGTTGGCGCCTTCGGCATAATCCGCGGTGAACTGGTCATGGCCGGCGCCGCCATCCAGCGAGTCGAGCCCGTCGGCACCCCGCAGCACGTCATCGCCATCGCCGGCCAGCAGCGTGTCGTTGCCTTCACGCCCTTCGAGCCTGTCGGCCCCATCGGTGCCGGTCACGCGATCCGCCCCACCGGAGCCGTAGAACCAGGACAGGCCCATGACCTTGCCAGCGAGGTCATATTCGCCTGCGCTGCCCGCGTAGAAGTCGTAGCTGCCCCAGCCGGACAGGAGCGTGACGCGTGAGAGGCCGGCCAGTTGCGCCGCGGACATGGTGAGGTAACCGCCGGCCTGCACCTCCTCGATGCCGCTGAGGTCCGCGTCCGGCAGATGGAGATAGTAGCCCCGCAGCGTGTCCTCGCCCGCGCCGCCGCGAATCACATCGCTGTTGAATTCCGAGTAAGTCCCGTCGAAGACGTCATTGCCGGCGCCGCCATCCAGCGTGTCGGCCCCGTCGCTGGCGCGGAGGAAGTCATGGCCCTCACCGCCCATGACGCTGTCATCGCCGCCCTCGCCGTAAAGAGCGTCATCCCCGCCATCGCCGAGCAGCGTGTCATGACCGTCGCGGCCCTGGAGGTTGTCGGCGGCATCCGTGCCGGTGACGCTGTCGGCGCCGCCCGAGCCATAGAAGGCCGCCATGCCGGTGACCTTGCCGGGCAGGATATAGGTGCCGGCCGTGGTGGCCTGGATGGTGTAGGCCCCATAGCCCTCCCGCGCGAAGATGCGCGTGACCCCCGCGAGTTGCGCGCCGGTCAGGGCGATGCCGTAGGCGACCTCGAAATGCTCGACCCCGGTGATGGTGGCCGTGCTGAAGTCGGACGACATGGCGCGCAGCGTGTCCTCGCCCGCGCCGCCCTGGATGACATCGCCAACCACCTCGCCATAGAAGACGTCAATGAAATCATTGCCCGCGCCACCATCCACGGTGTCGCGCCCATCCCAGCCGCGCAGGTAGTCATCCCCATCGCCGCCGAGCAGGCTGTCATCATCGGCCTCGCCGTGGAGCTCGTCATTCCCAGCGCCGCCGACCAGCGTGTCCTGCCCGTTCCAGCCCCAGCTCGTGTCGTCGCCGCTGCCGCCATCGAGCCGATCCAGCCCCTCGCCGCCATAGATCAGGTCCTGGCCGTCGCCACCCTCGGCCGTGTCATTGCCGTCATCGCCCGAGAGGGTGTCATCGCCGCGCAGGCCACGCAGCGTGTCATCGCCATCATCGCCGGTGAGGCTGTCATTGCCCGTGTCAAAGCTCGGCGTGCGGCGGGTGCCGCCGGAGATCAGATCATCGAGGGGGGTGCCGGCCAGGGTGTCGGCGGCATCGGTCCCGTAGATGTTGGCCATGCTGATCTCCCGTTTCTTGAGCGAGCCGAAACGGTAGGTCCGGATATTCGCATGCGTCAAACTGCAATGAGAGGGAGAAAATGTCCGAAAAAGTAAAATCCACCAGATTTAAACAACGCCCGCCTGCTCTGGGCTCTCTCCGGTCGTATGGCCTATCATGAATCCGACTGAAATCCCAAAAAACAGTCACCTCCAGACCTCGTCGGGACGGCCTGTGCAACCAGAAGGAAAGCGCGCGACTGGACTTCTCCGCGTGGGCGAGGCCCTCAACGGATCGCATCGAATGAATTATTTCTGATGCCGCCTTTGGGGGCCAGCCAAAGCCCCCGCCGGCGTGGCAAGGGCACGGTTCGAGGCAAGGTCCGGGGTCCGCCACGGACCCCGGCCGGGTGCGGGGCGGCGCCCCGCCAGGTGCAAGGGTGCGGGGCGGCGCCCCGCGAGTTGCAAGGGTGCAGGGCGGCGCCCCGCGTCAGCTACCGGTTGAACACCCAGTCATAACCTCCGCCCGCCCGCTTCAGCCGCCCCGCGGTCGGCGCCGGGAAGTGGATGGGCAGCAGCAGCGTGTCCGTCTCCGCCACCTCCTCGAAGACGCGCTTCCGGCTTTCGGCCGCCGCATGCGGGTCCCAGCAGAAGATGGTGGAGAGGGTGGGGTCCAGGCATTGCAGCTGGTGGTGCATCATGTCGCCCGCGATGATCGCGGTCTGCCCCTTGCTGCTGACCTTCACGCAGACATGGCCGGGCGAATGGCCGGGCGTGAGAATGAGCGAGATGCAGTCATCCAGCGTGAAGCTCTCATCCACCAGCAGGGCCTGGCCGGCCTTCACGATGGGCTCGCAATTCATCCGCCAGACGCCGCCGGCGCCGCCCGGGCGTTCCACGCCCTCGCGCGCCAGCGCCTCCCAGGCGGCGTATTCGCCCTTGTGGAAGATGTATTTCGCGTTGGGGAAGCTCGGCACCCATTCTCCGTTCACGAGCTTGGTGTTCCAGCCCGTGTGGTCGATGTGCAGGTGGGTGCAGAAGACGTAGTCGATATCCGCCGGCGTCAGCCCCTCGGCGGTCAGCGCATCCATCCAGGGCTGCTTCGGGAAGTCCATGGGCGGCGGAAAGCCCTTGTCCTCGCCGGTGCAGGTGTCCACCAGGATGACGTGCTGCGCGGTGCGGATCACGAAGGTCTGGTAGGTGATGACCATCTTGCCGGAGGCGGGCTCGAAGACCTCGGGCGCCAGCTTGGCGACGTCGGCGGCCTTGGCGGCGCTGTCATAGTTGAGGAAGAAATCCTCCGGCCGGCGCCAGGGGCCATCGCGCTCGATGAGGCTGGTGATGGCGACGTCGCCGATCTGCAGGCGCTTCATGTGTCACTCTCCGTCTTGGACGGGTTTATCCTGAAGCGGATTGGGGCGACGCGCCACGGGGGTGGAGAGAAAAAGGGCCTCCGGCGGCTGGGGCCGAAAGGCCCCAGACCCCAATCAATTCAAGGGGTCTGGGGCCTCGGCCCCAGCCGCCGGAGGCCCGGTTTACCTTTTCTCCCGGCCCAGCACGGCCCGCGCCAGCGCATCAAAGGCGCTGACCGGCAATTCCTCCGCCCGGCGCTCGCCGGCGATGCCGCATTGCTCCAGCAGCGCCTCGGCCTCGCCGAGGGATTTCAGCGCGCCGCGCAGCATCTTCCGGCGCTGGCCGAAGGCGGCGGCCGTGACGCGCTCCATGGCGCGGAAGAGCTCCGCCGGGGGTTGCGCGGGATGGGGCGTGATCACCACCACGGCGGAATGCACCCGCGGCGGCGGCCGGAAGGCGCCTGGCGGCAAGCGCAGCCCGATGGCGCAATGCGCGACCCATTGGGCGAGCACGGCCAGCCGCCCGTAATGCTCGGTCTGCGGGGCGGCGGTGATGCGGAAGGCCACCTCCTCCTGGAACATCAGGGTCAGCCGTTCCCAATGCGCCGCGGCCCGCAGCCAACCGATCAGCAACGGCGTGCCGACATTGTAGGGCAGGTTCGCCACCACCTGGCGCGGCGCGGGCAGCCCGGCCACGCCGTCATAGGCCATCGCATCCTGGCGCAGCACGGTCAGGCGGCCGGGATGCGCCGCCACCACCTCGGCGAGCGCCGTAATGGCGCGCTCATCCAGCTCCACGGCGGTGAGATGGGCGAGCGGCTTGGCCAGCAGCGCCCGCGTCAGCCCGCCCGGCCCCGGGCCCACCTCCAGAACATGCCGCCCGGTGAGGTCCCCCGGCAGCAGGGCGATGCGCGCACACAGCACCTCATCGAGAAGGAAGTGCTGGCCCAGCGCCTTGCGCGCATCCAGCCCATACTTGCCGACAACGCCCGCAAGGGGCGTCAGCTCAGGCCCTTCCCTGGATTCAGGCACGTGTCTCGATCACGGCGCGGCGGCGCAGGTCTCGCTGCAACTGGCGGGAAAGAAGTTCGACGCGGTCCCGCAGGATCTGGTTGCGGGCGGCATCGGGCGTGAATTCATTCAGGTTCCGCTGCTCGCGCGAGCAGACCATGAGCAGCAAGACGCCATCGGGCGCGATGACGGGCTGGCTCGGCCGGCCGATGGGCAGGTTGGCCAGCATGTTGCGCAAGGGCGGCGGGTTCAGCCCCTCCAGGCGGATCGGCCCAGGGTCGGTCGGGCGGTCGCTGCTGCGAGGCAGGGCGTCCACCTGCTCGCAACCGCGCAGCGTCTGCGACAGGCGCTGGGCGCGCTCGACCACGGCGCGCTGCTGTTCGGTCGGCGCCTGGGGGTCCAGCACGCGATCGAAGGGGCTGAAGACCTGGCGGATGGTGAGCATGGTGGAGAGCTGGCTCGCCGCCCCGCCCTCGCGCCGCGCGCGCAGGGTGACGATCTGGAAGCCGCCGGCCACGCGGATCGGGTTGCTGACCGCGCCCGGCGGCATGCGCTCGACGATGGAAGCCACCTCAGGGTCCAGCTGATGGATGCCGACCCAGCCAAGATCGCCGCCGCCCAGCGCCGTCTGCGCCTGGCTGAACTGGGTGGCGACCACGGGGAAGGGCGAACCGCGGCGGATCTGGCTGATCACCTCATCGGCGAAGCGGCGCACCTCGCCCTCATTGGCCGGGTCATCCACCGGGATATAGATCTCGCCCACCAGGAATTCGGTGCGCGCCTGCTGCGCGCGGCGGCTGGCGATGGCGTCATTCACCTCCTGCTCGCTGATCTCGGCGAGCGGGCCGAGCGCCTGGCGCAGCAGGCGGCCCCAGCCGATCTGCGCGCGCATCTGGTCGAAGAGCACGCGCGGCTGGATGCCGGCGGCGCGCAACTGCGCGCTCATCGCGCCGGGGCGGAGATTGTTGCGCCGCTCGATATCGGCCAGCGCCTCGGCGATGTCCTGGTCGGAGACGCCGATGCGGCGGCGCTGGATCTCCTGGATGCGCAGCCGCTCATCCACGGCCAGGCGCAGCACCTGCGGCTGCAGGCGCGTCAGCGTCTCGGGCGTGACCCCCATGCCGGCATTCAGCGCGAAGAGGCGGGAGCGGGAGGTGACCTCCGCCTGGGTGATGGGTTCGCCATTCACCACGGCGAGGATGCGGTTGGCATTGGGATTGCCCGGGGCGGCGGCCTGCGGCGCGGCCGGACGGGGCTGGGCCAGGGCGGTGGCGGGCAGCGCCAGCATCAGGGCCAGGGCGAGCGAGGTCGCGGGCCAAAGGAGGCCGGCGGCAGGGCGGGCCTCTGGGATTCGGTGGGGCTGAGCGCGCGTCATGGGCTGTCTCTTAGCAGGCTGCCGGAAAAAACACAGGGAAGCGCCGAAACATCCGGTCGCATCCTCCCGCCCGGCGGCCCCCTCAAATGGCGCGGAAGAAGAGGTCCCCCACCGTCTTGAAGCCGAGCCGCACGAGAAAGACGGTATTGCCGAGATATTGCTCATTGGTCGTGGTGTTGACGGCGTAGCGCCTGAGGAAGCGGCCCTCCAGGATGAAGCACTCATCCTCGTAGCCGAAGGTGGCGGTGACGATGGAAGGCCGATCCGCCTCGAAATTGTAGCGGACCGAGCCGGAGGCCCGCCAGATGCCGCCAGCCGCCGTGCGATACTGCACCGAGGCGCCGAAGGCCGCCTCCTCCCGACCGAGGCTGCTGGAGAATTGCGGCAGCCGGTTGTTGAAGAGATAGCCCGCGCTGAGCGTCACGTTGCTGAGCGCGCCGACGGCGCCCAGGTTGAAGCTGGCATTCGCATCCGTCGCGCGGTGCTGCAGGCTTTCGCCGTCAAACCGGTTGCGGGCGATGATGTCGAGCCAGTTCACGGGCGACCAGGAGCTGCGCGTCACCCAATCCGAGGCGCGGTTGTTCAGGCCCACATCCTCCGGGAAGGTGCTGGACTGGGTGGCGCGGACCGAGCGGCCCACCACGCCCTCCACCCGGCCGCCATTGATGAAGTTCCAGCCGCCGCGCAGGGCGAGGTCGAGCCGCGTCGTGCCCTCCAGCCGGTCCCGCCCGGTATAGCGGTTGAGCTGGAAGAGGTTGGCCTCGGTGAATTCGAAGTCCAGCGCATCCTCGTTGGGGAAGCGCAGCTGCCGGCCCAGATGCGGGCCAGTGACGAATTGCACGCGCGGCTCGATCACCTGCGTGCCCCATTCGCCCAGCGAACGCATGAAGGGCATGCGCCAATCGGCGGCGACGCGCACATTGCCATTGGCATGGATGCCATTGGCCGCGGGCAGCGGGTCAAAGCCGTTGAGCTGCTGGTTGCCCGCGTAATAGCTGGTGGCATCGAATTGCCCGCGGAAGGTCCAGAGATCACCCGCATCGCCATGCAGCGTGCGCTCCCAGGTGGCGCGGCTCGCGAGGCGCTGGCTGAAGGTGCCGGTCGGCCGGGTCAGGCCCAGGATGCCGATATCGGCGGTGACGTGCCCGCCCAGGATCTGCTTGCGCGGCGCGTGTTCGAGAATGCCATAGGGGCCGACGACGGGGATGGTGGAGAGGTTGTCGTTGCTGTTCAGCCCCTGATAGTAGCGGGCATCCAGCCGCGCATAGGTCTCGGTGCCCCAGAAGCCCTCGGCGAAGGCGGTGCTGACCAGAACGCGGCGAAACTCGAACTTATAGGTGCGCAGGTAGCTGTCGCTCGAGGCGTAGTTGCCGTCGAAGCCGATGCGCCAATTCTCGTCGATCGCGAAACGCCCGCGCGAGAAGATATGGCCATTGAGGCCGGGCGAGCCGGTGCCGCCGGCCGCGGCGCGCGCGGCCTGCGTGTTGGTCTGGTAGCCGATCGAGCCCTGGATCTGCAGTTCGCCATTGTTGAAGCGGCGGCGGTATTCCATGGCCAGGTTGGGCGAGGCGAGCGTCGCGACGGTGGGCGTGATCAGCACATCCTGCGTGTCGTCGATCGCCCAGAAATACGGGGTCTGGGAAAAGGCGCCGAGGAAGCGCGAATAGCCGTTTGTCGGAAAGAGGAAGCCCGAGGAGCGCGGCGCCTGGGGGTCGGGATGGGAGAGGAAGGGCGCGTAGAAGAGCGGAATGCCCCCCAGCTGCAAGGTGGCGTCGCGATAGGAGATGCGCTGGCTCTCGCGGTCCTGGGTGGCGAGGCGGGCGCGCATCTGCCACAGCGGCGGGCGCGTCGGATCCGCCTCGCACAGGTTGCAAGAGGAATAGACCGGACGGCTGATCTCATTGACCGTGCCATCGGTGCGCCGCGCGCCATTCCCGGCCAGGCGCGCATTCTGCGCGAGCCGGGCGCGCACCTCGGTCAGCACGCCGTCGCGGAAACCGTCGCCGAGCTCGGCCTCCTCGGCGTAGAAGACCTGTCCGTCGGCCTCGATGATCTGGACATTGCCCTGCACCAGCGCGATGCGGGTGTTGCGGTCGTAGCTGAAGCTGTCGGCGCGCAGGAAACGGCCGCCCTGCCAGGCCTCGACGCGGCCGCGCGCCACCACGCGCTCCCGCTCGCGATCATACTCCACCTCATCGGCCATGAAGGTGACCGGGTCATTGCTGCTGCCCCCCAGCACGGGGGGCTGGGCCGGTGCAGGGGCGGGGGCCACGGGGTTGGCCGGCGGGCTGCGCAGATTGGGCAGGGTCAGCGCATCCATCTGCGCCCCCGGCACGCCAAGGGGGGAGAAGCTTTGGGATTCCGGGCTGAAGCCCAGATTGTTCTGCGCCACGGCCTGCGCGGGCAGCAGGAAACCCTGCGCCAGCGCGGCGGCGAAGGCCAGGGACCGCCAGAGCCGGTGATGCGGCCGCAGCCCGAGCTGGCGCGCCTGGCCGCGGCGGAGCCGCCGGCGCGCGAAACGCGGCAGCGGACGAACCAGCAAGGGGGGCGGCAGGGCGCCGGAGCGGGGGGGAGTGGGCCTCATATCCGCTAACCGTCCTCCAGATGCAGCAACAAGGCCAGGGCGAGCAGCAGGCCGGTGGCGCTCGGCGCCCAGGCGGCGAGCCAGACGGGCAGCGTGCCCGACTCGCCGAATTCGCCGGTGATGCGGTCGAGCACGAAGAGCCCGAAGCCCGCGGCCACCCCCGCCGCGATGGTCTGCGCCACGCCGCCGCGCCGGCTGTTCCGCATGGAAAACCCGGCCGCCAGCAGCGCCATGGTCATGGCGAGCACCGGCGTGCTCAGCATGGACTGGAATTGCAGCCGGTGCCGCAGCGCGGAAAAGCCGGCCTGTTCCAGCACCGCGATGAAATCCGGCAGCGCCCAGAAGGAGAGGGTGTCGGGCGAGGCGAAGCTGTTTTCGATCCGGTCGGGCGTCAGGTCGGTGGGCAGGGTCATGGCGGTTTCCGGCCGGGGCAGCCGGTCGGCGCCGAAGGTGATGGCGCCCTCCAGCTGCCAACGGCCGGGGCGCAGCGTCACGCGCGGCGCCTCGATGCGCGCCAGCGGCCGCCCGGTGGCGGAAAGCCGCCAGATGGTGGCCTCGGTCAGGTGGAAATCCGCAGCGCGGTTGCTGTCCAGCAGCCGCGCCGGGCGGCCGGAGACGACCATGACGCCGCCCGGCTCCAGCCCCGCATCGCCCTGGCGCAGCCAGAGCCGCCCACCGGCCAGCGCCGTCACCCCGCCGCCCGCACGCAGGAAGGAGGCATCGAGCCGCTCGGCCCGTGCCAGCATGGCCGAGGAAAGGGGCGAGACGGCAGTGATGGCGAGCGTCCCGAAGGCCAGCGCCACCAGCACCGGCCCCGAGAGAAAGCCCCAGGCGGAGATCCCGGCCGCACGCGCCACGATCAGCTCGGAGGAGCGGGTCAGCCGCCAGAAGGCCAGCAGCCCGCCGAGCAGGATGGCGAAAGGCATGATCTGCAGCCCGACAAAGGGCATGCGCAGCCCCGCAATGGTGGCGACCAGCGCAAATCCCGCATCGGGCCGCGTCGCCGCGCGGCGCAGCAATTCGATGAAATCGAACATCGAGACCAGCAGCGTGAGCGCCAGCAGCATGCCGGCCGTCGCCGTCAGGAAGCGGCGCGCCACATAGACGGTGAGGGTGCGGGCGATGATCACCGCGTCATGCCCCGCAGCGGCTCGGGCAGGCCCGGCATGCCGGAAATCACCCAGGCGGAGGCAAGGCCGGGCAGCAGCGCATGGATCCAGATCAGCGGGATCAGCGCCGATTGCCGCGCCGCGAGATTGCCGATGGAAAGCCCGACCGCCAGCAGCCCGACCATGAGCAGTCCGCCGATGAAGAGGTTGAAGCCGCCGCCGAAGCGCCGGAACTGGCCGGTCAGCGCCACCGCCAGCGCCAGCAGCGCGAAGGTGACGGCGGTGAGCGGCCCGGTCAGCCGCTGGTGCGCCTCGGCCAGGAAACGCCGGCGGTCGCGAACGGAGACGCCTTCCTCGGGATGGAACAGCTCCTCCAGCGTGCGCTCCTGCGCGTTGCGGAAGCGCTGACCCTCGCTGCGCGAAGCCCGCGTCAGGTCCAGGCTGTTCTCCTGGAAGCTCAGCACCGAGAGCCGCATCGTGCTGGTGCCATCGGGCTGGGTCACCCGCTCCACCTGCTGGCGCTGGCCGTTGAACAGCGTCACCCGCGGGCCCTGCGGCGTGCTGACCAGACGCCCGCTCTCCGCCAGGATGGTGACGGGCGCGCCGCGTTCGCGGGCATCATGCACCAGGATGCCGTAAAGCGTGCCCCCGGAATCGCGGTCCCGCGCATAGACCGTCAACTCCTCGCCCACCGAGGAGAAGACGCCCTCCTGCAGCAGCAGCCCGGCCATCTGGTTCCGGATCTCGAATTGCCATTCCCGGAAGGCCTGGTGCGAGGCCGGGGTGATCCAGAGGTTCAGCACGAAGCAGATCCCCATGGCGCCCATGGCCACCAGCAGGGCCGGGCGGGACAATTGCCATTGGCTGAGCCCGGCCGCCCGCATCACCACCAATTCGCGGTCCGAAGCGAGGCGCACATAAGTGAAGAGCGTCACCACGAAGGTGGTGATGGGCAGGATCACGCCGAAGAAGCTGGGCAGGAGCAGGCCGGTCAGCTCCAGGAAGACCCAGATGGAGAGGCCGCGATCCAGCACCAGCTCGATGAAGCGAAGGGACTGGGTGAGCCAGACCAGCGCGGCGAGACCCACGGTCACGGCGAAGAGCGCCAGCGCGAGCTGCCGCGTGATGTAGAGGTCGATGCGGGTCATCCCGTGAGGGTCTTACCAGCCACCCGGCGTCGGGTCACGCATCGGGAAGCAACTTCCCCGGGTTCATGATCCCCTGCGGGTCCAGCGCCGCCTTGATCCGGCGCATCGCGTCCAGTTCCGCGCCACCGCGCCATTCGGCCATCATGTCGGTCTTGAGACGGCCAATGCCGTGCTCGGCGCTGAAACTGCCGCCCAGATCGCGCACCACGGCGTTCACCGCATCCATGATGTCATGGCTGCGGGCAAGGAAATCGGCGGCGGACCAATCCTCGGGCTGGGCCAGGTTCATGTGGATATTGCCGTCGCCCATATGGCCGAAGGGCACAGGCCGGCTGCCGGGGATGAGCGCGCGGCAGGCGGCGGAGGCCCGGCGGATCAGTTCCGGCACGGCGGAGACAGGGACGGAGACGTCATTCTTCACGCTGGCGCCGGCGCGCTTCTGCGCCTCGGGGTGCTCCTCGCGCAGGCGCCAGATGGCGGCGCGCTGGGCCTCGGATTCCGCCAGCGCCGCATCCGTCACCTCGCCCGCCTCCAGCGCGGCTTCCAGCACGCCCTCCATCAGATGGCGCAGCCCGGCGCCTTCGCGCGAGGCGGAGAGGTCCACCAGGACGTAATGCTCGGCCGGGGCCTGGAGCGGGATGACGGCACCCTCGATGGTGGCGGTCACCAGGCCCATGCCGATGCCGGACATGTATTCGAAGGCGCGCACCGCCCCCTCATCGGCCGCGCGGAAGCGGCGGAAGAGGGCGAGCGCCGCATCCTCGGAGGGCACGGCGCAGAGCGCCGTCGCCGTCTCACGCGCCGCGGGGAAGAGGCGCAGCACGGCGGCGGTGATGATGCCGAGCGTGCCCTCGGCGCCGACAAACAGGTGGCGCAGCGCATAGCCGGTGTTGTCCTTGGGCAGCCGGCGCAGGCCATGGATCACGCTGCCATCCGGCAGCACCACTTCCAGGCCCAGCATCAATTCGCGCGCATTGCCGTAGCGCACCGTGGTGTTGCCGCCGGCATTGGTGGAGAGCAGGCCGCCGATCATCGCCGTGCCCTCGGCGCCAAGGCTCAAGGGGAACAGCGTGCCGTGCTCGGCCGCCACCTGCTGGGCGCGGGCCAGGACCAGGCCGGCCTCCACCGTCATGGTCATGTCCGCCGTGTCCACCTCGCGCACGCGGTTCATGCGCATGAGGCTGAGCACCACCTGGCCCCCCGGGGCGCTGGGCCGCGCCTCGGGTGTGGCGCCGCCCACCATGGAGGTGTTGCCCCCCTGTGGGATGATGGCGATGCCGTGCCGGGCGCAGAGCGTCACGCAGGCCGAGACTTCCTCGGTGCTGGCGGGGCGCAGCACGGCCATGGCCTGGCCCTGGTAGAGCCCGCGCCAATCCTGGAGATGCGGCGCGATATCGGCCGGCGCCTCCAGCACGCCGAGCGGGCCCAGCAGGGCGCGGAATTCGGCGAGGAGGGGGGCGGTCTCGGGGGCTGGGCTGGTATCGGGCATGGGGGTTTATAGCGATGCGGCGAGGCATCTCCAGAGCCCCGAGGGCGGGGCGCGGCGGCATCCAAAAAAAACCGGGAATTTGATTTTCCAGACGCGCGGCGGCTGCTATACTCCGTCAGAACGCTGCATTTATGGAACACGTCTCATGGCGCCCGGTAGATTCCTCGCAAGCCTGATGGTCATTGTCATCTTCTCCGCGGGTGGATTTGGCCTCATGCATTGGCTGCAATCCGCACCGCCGCCAGTGACGGTGGCGAGCAACCTCGCCTCCCCGGTGGTGATCAACCGGTTGAGCGGCTGCCAGGGGTTCAACCAGTCCATTGATGAGGAAATCGCGCGGCAGAACCGCATCGGGCATGGCCACAACGCCGTGCGCCTTGCCTCCCTGAAGCGCGACTGCACCGAAGACGACCAGGAGCATTACCGCACCGCCCCGCGCTGAGGCGCAGGCCCGGGGGCCAACCCGCCGTCTCAGGGATTGCGGGCTGTCGCCTTGAAGAACAGATAGGTGAAGCTGCCATCCGCTTCGGCGGTGCGCCGCAACCCTTCGATTCCGGCGTCAAACCTCCCCGCATCGGTCAGCCCGGCGGCGATCGCGCTCTCCCGCACCGCGGCCACCATGGCGATGAAGGTTCGGTGGATGAAGCCTTCAACCAGCGCGGGGCGGCCCGCATCCGCATAGACGACCCGCGGCGAGACCCGCACCTCCTCCAGCCCTGCCCCGCGCAACAGTGCTGAGAGGCGCCGGCCGATCTGCGCGTCACCCCCCGCGCGCCGCTGCAATTCCACCTGGCAGGCGATGGCGTGGCGGGCGGCCGGGCATTCCGGGTGGAACAGGGTCGAGCCGTGATCGCCCTCGATCACGGTCAGGCTTCCCCCGGGGCGAATGACGCGCCGGAGTTCGAGCAGCGCCGCCTCGGGGGCGGGGAGATGCTCCAGGACGAAGCAGAGGAAGGCATGGTCGAAACGTGCCGCCGGGAAGGGCAGCGCGAGGATATCCGCGACCTGCGTGGTGACGGGGCCGAGGCCCGCTTCGGCCAGACGCGCCTCGGCCGAGGCCAGCGATTCCGCATGGAGGTCCACGCAGGTCAATCTGATCCCGGGGCTGTTGCGGACCAGCGGCACGGTCTGGGCACCGACGCCGCATCCGGCCTCCAGCACCATCTCGCCGGGGCCGTAGCGGGTATCCGCGTGCAGCAGGGCTTCGAGCGTGGTCGCCTGGTCCTGGAGGCGCTGCTGCTCCGTGCCGCCATAGCCGTGGACATAGGGGGTGGGTGTTGCGGTCATGCCGCCAGCATCACCGGTCAGGCGTGCCGCGTCTTGAACGAAATTGCAGCGCCGGCCGGCCGGCTGGGACCAAGGAGCGGGCCGGCGCCATCGCCGCACGGTAGCGGGAGGGGGTGATGCCCAGCTGGCGGCGGAAGATGCGGGTCATGTGGCTCTGATCGGCAAAGCCCGCGCGGAGGGCGGCATCGGCCGGGCCAAGCCCTGCGGCCAGCATGAGCTGCACCTGCCGCACCCGGCGTTGCATCAGATAGGCGTGCGGCGTCACCCCGAATTCCTTGGCGAAGCCGCGCAGCAGCTGAAACCGGCTGAGGCCCGCCAGCTCGGCGAGTTCGGCCAGGGTCACCTGTGTCTCGGGCGCGGCATCGAGGCGGTTGCGGGCGGCGCTGATCCCGGGTGGGGCGCCGGGCCTGCCGGGCGGGCGGGCGCCATGGCGGCGCAGGGCCAGCATCAGGATCCGGAGCAGCGCTTCCTCCACCGCCAGCGCATCCTGAGGCCCATCCGTGAAGAGGCCAAACAGGCCATCCAGCAAGCCTTTCAGCTCGGCATCGCGCAGGGCGGGCTGCGCGAATTCGGCGTTTGCCAGCCCCGGCTCCCGCTGCAACAGCGCGGGTTCGAGGTAAAGGATGTTCCAGCCGCGCGGGGCGCCGCGCACCGGCGCGCCATCATGCATCTCGCCCGGATTGACCGTGATGATGTCACCCCGGGCGGATTCGACCGCGCCGCGCCCGCTCCAGGAGCGCTGCGCCCCGGCCGTCATCACCCCGATGCCGAAGTGATCATGGGCGTGGCGCGGGAAGCTGTGGGTGGTGTGCAGGCGCATGGCCATCAGGCCCGGCAGGGTGGCGCGATAGGGCGCGGCGCCATGGGCCATTCAGCGGGGCGCCGCGGCGCGTTGCAGCCGGTCCAGGATGGCGGCCCCCAGCCCTGCCCCCGGCACCGGCATGGCGGCGATCCCCCGCAACCCCGGCTGATCCAGCGCCCGCAGCCCGGCAAAGAGCCGCGCCGCCGCCTCGCGCAGATCGCCTGAGGCGGAGAGCTGGAAGGTGACTGCCGCCCCCGGCAAGGGCGGGCCGAAGGCCAGCAGCGCCTCATCAGCCGCCACGTCCGTCGCCTCCAGCCGCAGCTTCAGGCTGGGCGCGTAGTGCGAGAGCATCATCCCCGGGCTGCGCAGGGTGGGGGCCGCCCCGGCATGGCGCGGCAGCGGGCGGCCGACCGGGCCGATCACCGCCTCGATCGCCTCCACCGGCACGCCGCCCGGCCGCAGCAGCGCGGCGCCGCCGCCGGCCAGGTCCAGCACGGTGGATTCCAGCCCGACCGCGCATGCGCCGCCCTCCAGCACCGCCGCGATCCGGCCGCCCAGTTCCTCCATCACATGCGCCGCCGTGGTCGGACTGACCCGGCCCGAGCGATTGGCCGAGGGGGCGGCGATGGGGGTCTCCGCCGCGCGCAGCAGGGCCAGGGCGCCCTCATGGGCGGGGACGCGCACGGCCAGCGTGTCGAGCCCGGCGCCGGCCAGCAGGTCAATCCGGCAATCGGCGCGGCGGGGCAGAACCAGGGTCAGCGGGCCGGGCCAGAAGGCGGCGGCCAGGGCGCGGGCGCGCTCATCGGGGCGGACTTCGGCCCAGGCGGCTTCGGCGTCGGGGAAGTGGCAGATCAGCGGGTTGAAATGCGGGCGGCCCTTGGCCTCGAAGATGCCGGCCACGGCCTGGCCGTTGCGGGCATCGGCGCCCACGCCATAGACCGTCTCGGTGGCGAAGGCGACGAGCGCGCCGGCGCGCAGCAGGGCGGCGGCGTCGAGGGGGTCGTCGAGGAGGGCGGTCATGGAGAAGAAGAGGCCTCCGGCGGCTGGGGCCCCATGGTCAAAGAAGGGCGGCCCCAGACCCCTTTCATTGATGGGGTCTGGGGCCTGAGGCCCCAGCCGCCGGAGGCCCTTTTGCCTTTCACTCCGCACCCCAGGCCACGAACCCCGGGTTGCGATACCCCGGCTTGCCATAAAGCAGTGGCCGCCCCTCGATATCCACCACGCGGCCGCCCGCCGCTTCCAGCACCGCCTGCCCCGCCGCCGTGTCCCATTCCATGATGCCTGAGGAGAGGCGCGGCATGAGGTCCGCCTTCCCCTCCGCCATCCAGGCGAATTTCAGGGCGGAGCCCATGCGCGTGGTCTCGGCGATGGTGAGCTTGGCGCAGAAGGCCTCGGTCGCCGCCGCGTCGCGGTGCGAGCGGCTGTCCATCAGATGCAGCCCCTCGGGGGGCGCGCGGCGGGCCTGGATCGGGCGGCGGGCGCCGCCTTCCTCGATCCAGGCGCCCTGGCCGACAATGCCGGCATAAAGGCTGCCGCGGGCGGGCGCTGCCATCACGCCCAGCACCGGGCGCCCGGCCTCGATCAGCGCGATGCAGACCACATATTCATCGAGGCCGGCGGCGAATTCCTTGGTGCCGTCCAGCGGGTCCACCAGCCAGAAGCGGGGGGCGACCTCGGGGACATGGCCCTCCGAGAAGGCCTCCTCCGCCACGATGGGCAGGTCGGGCGTGGCGAGGCGCAGGCCCTCGGTGATGATGCCCTCGGCCAGGCGGTCGGCGGCGGTGACGGGGCTGGCATCGCCTTTGCGCTCGATGGCGAAGCCGGCGCGGCGCACGCCTTCGATGGCGGCGCCTGCATCCCGGGCGAGGCGGCAGGCGAGGGCGAGCATCTCTTGCTGGTTCATGGCGCGGGTCTATCTCCCCCGGGCGGGATGACGCAATGCAAGGCGCGGCCTATCCTACGACGAATCCTTCATTCCGGAACGGGAGCCCCCCATGCTCGACATCGCCTTTGCCAAGCCCGCCTTGCCGAAGACCGGCGCGCTGGTCCTGCTGCTGGCCGAGGGCGCCGCACTCTCGGGCCTGGCCGCCACGCTGGATGCGACGATGCAAGGCGGGCTGACCCGCGCGCTGGAGGCCGCGGGCTTCAAGGGCAAGAAGGGGCAATCCGCCACCTTCTGGGCGCCCTCTGGCGGCATCACCAAGCTGGTCGTCCTGGGCATGGGCGAAACGCCGGATGCCGAGAAGCTCGGCGGCAGCCTCGTGCCGATGGTGTCGGGCGAGGCGGCAGCGGTGGTCGCGGCCGATGGGCTGACGACCGAACAAGCCGCGAGCCTCGGCATGGGGGCGGCGCTGCGCGCCTATCGCTTCGACCGCTACCGCACGACGGAAAAGGCCGAGGACAAGCCCAAGCTTGCCAAGCTGACCATCGGCACCGCCTCGGCGGCCGCCGCCAAGACGGCCTTCGCGCCGATGAAGGCGGTGGTGGAGGGCGTGTTCCTCGCCCGGGACCTGGTCTCGGAGCCCGCCAATATCCTGACGCCGGTGGAATTCGCCGACCGGCTGAAGGGGCTGGAGAAGCTCGGCCTCGGCGTGGATGTGCTGGGCCCGAAGGAGATGAAGAAGCTGGGCTTCGGCGCGCTGCTCGGCGTGGCGCAGGGCTCGATCAATGAGCCGCGCATGGTGGTGATGCGCTGGAATGGCTCCGGCAAGAAGAAGATGGAAAAGCCGCTCTGCTTCATCGGCAAGGGCGTGACCTTCGACACGGGCGGCATCTCCATCAAGCCGGCTGGCGGCATGGAGGACATGAAGTGGGACATGGCCGGCGCCGGGACCGTCGCGGGGCTGATGGCCGCGCTGGCCGGGCGCAAGGCCAAGTGCGACGTGGTGGGCCTGGTCGGCTTGGTCGAGAACATGCCGGGCCACAACGCCCAGCGCCCGGGCGATGTGGTGACCAGCGCCTCCGGCCAGACCATCGAGGTGATCAATACCGACGCCGAAGGCCGCCTCGTCCTGGCCGATGTCATCCATTACGCCATCCAGAATTTCGACCCGGCCTTCATGGTGGATCTGGCCACGCTGACCGGCGCGATCATCGTGGCCCTCGGCCATGAGCATGCCGGCCTCTTCAGCAATGACGAGGAACTGGCCGCGCGCATCATCGCCGCCGGCAATGCGGTGGGCGAGGCCGCCTGGCGCATGCCGCTGGGCGAGGCCTATGACAAGCAGATCAAGTCCGACATCGCCGACATGAAGAATGTGGGTGGCGGCCGGGCCGGCGGCTCGATCACCGCCGCCTGCTTCATCCAGCGCTTCGTGCAGGGCCGCCCCTGGGCGCATCTGGACATCGCCGGCACGGCCTGGAGCAGCAAGGACAGCCCGACCATCCC